>NZ_JBBKTQ010000002.1:0-480258 GCF_037890035.1 Ramlibacter sp. AN1133 | reverse complement strand
CTTGAAGAACATGTTGCATCCGTGAAAGGGAATCATCGGTCGCCGACCTCGGGCAACCGCGAAAACATCAGACGCAATACGAGGCGTGCGCGGGCGATCTCGCCATGCGCCAGCCGGTCCAGGATCACGAGCAGGAGGCTGGCCCATACCAGCGGCAGGTAACGCGGCCAGAACTTGCGCGTGATGCGCAGCCGGCTAGTGACGCCATATCGCTCGGAAAGCAGCGATTTGTGGCGCACGCCGCCGCGCGAGCCGGTGCTCGCGCCTTCCTTGTGCCGCAGGCGACTCGCCAGCGCGACCACCGGTCGATAGCCGAGGCGGCGGCCGCGTTCCGCCCAGTCCATCTCCTCGCAGTACAGGAAGTAGCACGGGTCCATCGGGCCGACCGCGTCCAGGTACGCCGTGTCTACGTACATGGAAGCTCCGACCGGGTAGTCCACCGCCAGGCTCACGTCGCCGCCGTGCGCCGGCAGCCGCGTGTCATGCCAGCCCACCCCGAGCCAGCGACGATGCACTCCCGCCACCGCTTGGATACATGGCGGATCGTCCCATTCCAGCAGCACCGAACCGCAAATGCCGGCGCGCGGAACGCTGTCGTGTGCCGCCACCAGAGCGGCCAAAGCGCCCGGTTCGGCCTTCACATCGTTGTTGAGCAGCCAGAAGCCCTTGGGGGCCCAGCGCTCGCGAGACCAGCGTATGCCCTCATTGAGCGCGCCGGCGTAGCCTAGGTTCTGCGGCATACGCAGCAGATGCACCGACACCACGCCTTCGCCGCACCGTGGGCTTGTCCAGCTCATTCCGTCTGGCTCCGTCTGCCACTGCGGCAGGCGTGTGCTCAAGTATTGCGCCAGTTCGGAGACAGATCCGTCTGTCGAAGCGTTGTCGCACAACACGATGCGAAGTGGCGGGTTGCCCAGGGCGAGCAAACTATCGACGCACCCAATGGTGTCGCGCCAACCATTCCAGTTGACGACCACGGCGCAGATGGCGGATGAGGCATTCAAGTGCCCACCTGCTCTGGCTGCGCGCTGTTGGATGGCATGATCCGCCCGTCGGCCAGCTCCCACACGGCATCCGCCGCCTGAATGGGCGCAGCCCGGTGCGACACGATCAGCACGCCCGCGGTTTGCGCCAACTCTCTGAAAGTGGCAAGCAGCTGCCGTTCGGTCTCGGCATCCAGCGCCGCCGACGGTTCATCCAGCAGGAGGTAATCGCACTCGATGTAGAGCGCCCGGGCCAGAGCCAGCCTCTGAATCTGGCCACCCGACAAGGCCAGCGGCGTGCGCATGAGAAAGTTCAGCTGACCAGGCAGCTCGCGCACCACCTCGTCCAAGTGGGCGCGGGTCAAGGCGCGCCAGACGGCTTGGTCGTCAATTGCTTCCGGCGGCAAGCCAAATGCCACGTTCGCGCGCACCGTGTCCGGGAACACCGCGGGCTGTTGCCCAGCGTAGGCCACACGGCCAAGCAGCGCCTGCTTGTACCTGATGGGCTGACCATCCAATTCCACCGTGCCGGCAGATGGCGCACGCAGACCCGCCATGATTTCGAGCAGTGTGCTCTTGCCCGCCCCCGAGCGTCCCTTGATGGCGATCAGCGCGCGGCGCGGCAGCTCGAAATCTACCCCGCGCAGGACCGGCTTGTCCGGGCCGTAGGCATAGGCCACGCCAGTCAACCGCAGTGCGCCATCCGGCGCGCCACTGCGCCCTCGTCCCGCGGCGGCCGGTGCTGCCGAGGTCGTCAGTACATTCGCCACTCGCTCGACGATGACCCCCGCGAAGCGCATGGCCTGCACACTTGCAACCATCCGGTTGATGCCCAGCAAAAGCCGGGAGCCGGCCGCTCCAAAAATACCAATGCTGACAACCAAGGTTGAATCCAGGTTGGACTGCGCATGGACATACACAACTGCCAACAGCGCTCCTACCAAGGCGACTTCGAGCACAAACCGCGGCGAGGTCGAGAGCATCTGGAATCCCCGGTACGCTTTGCCCAACCGCGTCAGCTGCGCCAACATGTGCGACACGGCGCGCGATCCCGCAGAGTAGATGTACATCTCGCGCAAATGACTGAAGATTCCCAGCAGCAGGCGCTGCCGTTCGTCCTCCGACCGGTGGCGGTCGTTGCCAAGGCGCAGCACGAGTCGTCGGCTCACCAGCACCAACGTCCCCATCACAAGGGCCAAGGTCGCGAGCATGCTGAGCGAGAGTAACGGCTGGGTTATCAGCAGAAATAGCACCAATGCGACCATCAGCGTGCCTTCGGCCAGCAAGCCCAGCCCGGGCAAAAGAATATTGAACGGGATGGCGTTCATGCCGCCCGTCAGTAGATTGATACTGGCACTGCCATCGCCACGGCTAGCCAGTTCGTAGTCCTGCTTGAGAAGCGCGGCCAAGGCCAAGCCGCTCAAATGCGTTTGCACGCCAAACGCCAGCCGCGCCTCCAACCAGGCCAGAAACACCATCAAGGCGTTTTTGGCGACATACACGGCTGCGCAAACCACCGTGACAACCTGCAAATCTGCGCTCCCAGCCTTGCCAACGATTTTGGTCAACCAGAAGTCCGCAGGCATCGCGCCCCCTTGCGAGATCCGCAAGAGCACGACACCAAACAGCGCCAGGCCCACCACTTCCAGCACGGCGGCTGCGATGTTGCCAGCCACCAAAGCCATCGAGCCCAATCGATGGTAAGGCGCCAGCTGGCGCCACAATTGGAGGTATGCCGATGCCTTTGGCATGTCGGTCATTTCCTTCCGAGAACCCAGCGTGCCATTCGCCGCAGCCTTGGGTAATCCTGAATCCATTTTCCCAGGTTGTTTTCAAGTATCGCGCCGTGATAAATGAAAACACCCATCAAGTCATTCATAAAACGCCTGCGAATGACGCGAGTTTGGAGAGTCCCTTGCGCAAACTCACGTCCGACGACAAGTCCCGTCCGTGCGCGTTTTGTGGCCTCGAGGTATGCATGGCCATGCCGACGATCCGGCTCCAGATGGCATCCTTCCGCCCATTCATTCCAGGCGTTGATGAAAACAATTCGTCTTTCGGCCGGCAATTCCTCTTCGGCCTTTTCCATTGATCTGGAAAGCCAGATTTCATAGTTTTCAGGACTGGCATTTATGACAACATTGGCCCGTTCCCCCGTGCGAGCGGTATTGTCCCATGATGGGAATACAGTTCGAAAATGCCCCATATCCTCATGAGACTGATTCAAGAAATGGCGAGCAATTTCCCCATACTCAAGAATGTTCCCGCAAAAGGAAAGCTTATATTTTTCAGTGAACCTCATGCTCGCATTCCGAGGCGACGAGCTAAGGTTGTGAGGCGGGAAATCAACTGTACTGTCAAAACCTTCGGGCTTCGATTTGTTGCCAAGGATCAAGGCGGCGCACAGGTGAATTTCACCCACACCGAGGTCTCGGCAATGTTTACGCCAAGCCTCTGTCATTCGGCGCGCATCCGGCAAATGCTGAGGCGCATAGACAATCAACAAGGGCGCACCATTCAATCGTATGTAACGCGGGTCCTTGAGGTATGGCAGCAAATCATCGACAAAGCCTTTGTCGTCTTCCGGCCTGTACTTTTGGGCGATCAGTACTTTCTTGTTGTCGCCATCCCAGCGCCGCGTCCAGTTTTCATTGGCCCAGCACAGGCAAAATGGCATGTCGACGGCTGGATCCTTCAACATATTGTCCAGCGGACGCTCCAGCAGCCTCTTGCCGGAAAACCAGTAATAGTGATAGCAAAAGCCATCAATGCCATGAGCTTTGGCAAGCCGCGCCTGCTCTCGCATGATCCCCGGGACACGCAAATCGTAAAACCCCAGGTCGGCCGGCAGATGCGGCTGGTAATGGCCCTCGAACAGGGGCTCTGCCTTGGTCACGTTGGTCCATTCGGTGAACCCTTTGCCCCACCATTCATCATTCTCTGGAATTGGATGAAACTGCGGCAAATAGAAGGCAATCAGCTTGACCTTGTCTATGTCTTTTTTCGTCATCAAGTGGGCCACTCGCCGCTACATCGTGGTTCTTGCCACCTGTTCGATCACTTGAACAATCTGGGGCAGCGCCACCTCGGGCGCATGCAGCGCATGCACGCGCGCCCGCGCAGTTGCAGCCTTGGTCAGTCGCATGTCTTCGTTTTCCAATAGTTCAACAAGACTGGACGCAAATGCGGGCAGGTCAAGAAACGGCGAACATGTCCCAGCATCCTCCTGAATGAACTCGACGGCACCTCCCGCGTCGCGGAAGGCCACCGTCGGGACACCGTGCGTGGCAGCCTCCATGACCACAAGTGGAAACGGATCCTCCCGCGAAAGCAAGGCATGAACATCCAGCAACGAGAGCCATTCCCCGGGCGTAGGCGTCACACCGGTGAAATGCAGACGGTCGTCTACACCCGCGCGACGCGCATCGGCTATTGCTACTTCGCGCGGGTACTCTGGAGCCAAGGCACCTATCCACACGATGTGAAGTTCAAGTCCCGCAACCTCAACAGGCAGCAACCGCGCCAGCGGTACTACCAAATCCACGCCCTTTCGGATATCGCCGTGGCCACACATGCCGATGAGACGGGCATTCTCGGGAATGGCGAACGGCTCAAGCAAGCGCTTGCGCTGCTCTTGAGAGGGATCTGCCGCCTCCCCATGGACAGGCACAAAACCGCGGATGCACAGCGCCTTCTCAGCAGGGCAGGCAAAGTGATTCACGAGGTTGCTGCGAACCGCTTCAGATACACAAATGAGACGCGCTGACGTCTCAAGCACACGTCGTTCTTCGCCTCGCGCGTAACGCTGAATCGCCCAACTCAATTCATGCACGTGGGTAATTACCGGCACGCGCAGGCGCCTCAATGCTGCTAGCTGATCACCCAGCGTGATCGTGTTGAGATAGAGTACATCAAACTCCGCAGAATCGAGCAGCGACTGGAGGGTGCATTGCCTGCGATGCGCGCTGCGCCGATCCAGCCACTGTCCCACTCGACCTCGTATGCCAGCGGCCCGGTCCGGTGGAGCGGCAAGCACATGGGTTCGGCACACCTCTTCAAACTCAGCCACCATTTCGCCATCGTTACGAAAGGCAATTTGGAACTGGACGGACGTGCGTTCTCGGATCCAACGCAGCATATTGAGCAGGAAAATCGTCGCACCAGCCCGGTAAGCGTCGTGGGCAACAAAAAGGACCCGGGGTTCAGACACCGGTGATCGCCTCGCGGAGCACATCAGCAGTTCGGTGCCGCGGGAGCTGCGACAGCGCTGCGACGTGGGCCGCCATCTGCTGCTGTATCAGTCGAAAATTCGCGTCGATCTTCAAATACGGGCGCAGGTCGTCGGCGAACGAGTAGCCTGGGATGCCATAAAGATCCTTCAGGTACAAGATCGCGCTGGACACCCCCGCGATGCACGCCGAGAGGCCCAAATGTGGCACGAATATCTCAACCGGATACCCGTCGGGAGCCTGCAATCTTTGCAGTCGATCTGGCTCGGCGATATCGCCCATCAAATCAAAGTAGGGCTGATGCGTCCGTGGATGATCCCTCCACAGCACGCTGTAACCCTTCTCGAGCACCGCGGCGACGGAGCGGCGATAGATTTCGATCTCATCCTTCAATTCGATCAGACCGCTGCGCGCCATACATTGACCAAGCATTAGCACAATTGGCCGCCGGAGTCTCGACGATGCCGTCGCCACGCGCAGCGTCGGCACCTGCGCACACGCGGCGATGCGGCTGCGCAGTATGTCGTCGCCTATCGAAATCACCTGTCTATCCTTCAAATATTCCGGCAGTTGGAGATCGCGCTGGAGATACAAGACCGCGCGCGTCAGCCGCTGGTAATGTCTCGTCGCGAGATACGAGCCGTCTCCGACGTCGACCACCTGCGGCCTGAGTCCAAACGCGCGGAGAGTTCGCCCCGCCATCGCGCGAATGGGGCCCGGGCCCAGCACTGGGACGTCGACGAACGTTCCCGTGCCGTCCTCGTACAGCGTGATCGGCGCTTCTGGATAGGCTTCCAGAATGAACCGTTCGGGCTGGTGGTTCAGTTTCGCCATCCAGATTTCCGACGGCGCTTCGCCGCACGCGGCGCGGATCTCGTTCAGGATCGGCTGTGGGCCGGAGATCGTCTTGAGTCGGCAGGCGGCGAGAGAATCGAACACCGGCACGACTTTCGCGTCCGGAAACAGCGCGACAGCGATGGCGTGCATCGCGTCTTTGAGCTGCGGCGTAGGGGAATAGGATTCCTGAAGGATCAGCACATCGCACGCTTCAGGCACGTTGACCTGCTTCACCGCGGCGGCGAGGGTGACGAGCTGCCACGGCCCTACCGCGATGAGCAGGCGACGGGTCGAACTCATCTCGCGTTGCTTTCCGACCGTGAATGGAACGCTGGCGCTTCTGGGCTGGTCGTTCGCACGGAACGAAGCATCCGCCGCGCATACCTCAAAGCGTTGTAGCTGAGCACAACGATCGCGATCTTCGATTTCCTCGCCATCTCCATCCCCTGTTGGCAGCTACGAGTTGCGCCCCCAAGGCAGCGTCGCCCGAACAGCCGCGCAATCCATCCGCGCCCGTCCCGCCAAAATGTCCTGTGCCTTGCCGACGAAAACCGGGTTCAAATCCCGGTAATACTTGTACAGCACTTGGCCGTCATCGTAGACATACAGCTTCATCTCGGCCTGCAGATAGCTGCGCACTTCGCCGCTGGGTAGAGCCATGCTGGGACCGTCGCCATTCGCGGGCAAGAAGCGCGGGCACTGCTTTTCCAGCGCGGCAAACACCGCGTCGTGGCGCCGCCCGTACGCTGCCGCGCGCGCGTTCGGCGCGACGCGGCGCAAGTCGCACAGCCAGAAGCCGGATTGCGCACGCTGCTCGTCGGTTTTTTCGCGCAGTCCCATGCTGGCCAGACTGCGCGAGTGCAAGAAGCGGCAAGCCTGAGGGTGTGCAAAACCCAGGCCGAAGGGTGCCAGCTGGCTGTCGATGATTTCGGACACCTTGGCATTGGGCAACAGCGCCTCGGTCAACATGCCAGGCACTACCGGCACGAGCAGCCTCAACTTGCCTTGCGTTTGCGCCAGGAAGGCTGCAGTGCCCGCACTATTGAAAGTGCTCGTGCCCGGCACGGGTGCGTTAGCCAGATTCATCCAGCGCGACTGCGGGTGGAACTGAGGAATCAGCAACGAATAGCTGATGACCGACATGGTGACATAAGTGGCAGGTTCCGCTTTTGCCTCGGGCGGCAAGTCCACTTGGAAATACGGCGGCTCCTTCCACTGCGCCAGCCCCCAAGCCTGCCACGGCGCGCTCTGCTGCACGGCAAACGCCTGCAAGGCCACCATGCCCGCGGCCAATGTGAGGCGCAGCGCGCGGGTCACCGGCAAGCGCCAAGCCAGCCCGACGCACACCGGTCCCACCACAAGCAATCCGGCCAGGAAATACCTGCCGTTGCCGGAGGTCATCAGCCAGGGCACGAAAGCCACGGCCAACGCCGCCACCAGTACGAAGACCGTGGCAGGCCCGGCGTCAGCGCCAGTTGCAGCGACGGCCCCCGCACTGCCGCCGCGTGCACGCCACCGCATGACGACCAGCAGCAACAGCAGGAGCAGCGCGAACACCCAACGGAAATCAGGCGCCATCATTTCGACATACACATAGCTGTCGGGCGCGGCCATCGCAACAGGCCGCAGCAGCGCGGCCAGCCAGGTGTCGGGCTCAAAGCGGTTCATCGCGCCTCAGCTCATTCCCGTCCAAAGGCGCAAGGGCTCGAACCAATGGTGATGAAACGGAAAAATCGGGTTGCCGAAGTAGCGCCACAACAACCAGCCCCAATAACCATAGAGCGCCGCAAAACCCAGCAAGGTGGCCGCGCTTCCCAGGGCAACTGCCATCACCCGCTGCATCCAGCCGCGGCCGCACAGCCACCACAGCCCCGGCATCAAAATGGCAAGCGGGCCGTTACTGAGTTTGGCCGCCACTGCGGCCCCGGCGCACAGACCTGAGCACAGCACCAGCGAGCGCGCCGCCCTGCCATCACTGCCCGCGCCCGGCATGGCCTGCACCGCCAGCGCCACCGCCCATAACAGCGGCGCGGCGGCCAGCAAATCGTTCATCGTGGCGTCCAGCACCGACAGGGCCACACCCGTCAGGAAAGCCAGCGCCACGCCCAGCACGCGCATCGCCAAGTCAAACCAGGTCGCGCCTGGCATGCAGGCGCGCGCCAGGAGCCACACGGGCGGCGCGACCAGCACGCCATGTAGCGCCGCCAGCGTCACGCCGACAGCCACGCCGGACCAGCCCGCGGCCGCCATCTTGTACAGCGGCCAATACAGATAGGGAAAGGTATAGGCTTGGTAGCCTGCCGCAAGGAAATCAAGGTCGAACCGATGCTGCTGCGCGGTCCAGCCCAGGTAAATATGGTGGTTCAGGGCGTCCGAGCCCAAGCCAAGTTCACCCTGCGTCAGCGGCACTGACACAAAGGAAGCCACTGTCAGCAGACAAACCAGCAGCCCTTCCCAGCGCAGCAAGGCTGTGAGCGCCGACGGCCTTGCGGTGAGCGTCTGATTCATGAGCTGCCCGCGGTGCCACTGCGCTCCGCCGACGCCCAATTGAAGTTCAGCGCTCCGGCAAACAGCGAACCGGCCGCCACCTGCGCACCCAGGATCATGAGCGTCACGGCCGGAATGGCGACCCGCATGGTTTGCTCCGGCTCCAGCGCTCCGAAACCGGCGGCGCCCCAGTCGATGGTCAGCCCCACGGACGCGGCCAATCCCAGCAGGATGAACAGCAGGCCCGCCAGCAAACCATTTTCGATCTTGAGGAACGGCGACAGGCGGGCCAGCCAGCGCTGCGACGGCACCACGCCCGATACGATGCCGATCCACTTGGTCAGCAGGGCCAGCTGGATCAACTGCCCACCCAGCACGGTGGCGGCGGCCATGAAGAGCAAGGAATGCACACCGAGCACCCGGCCCGCCGCGCCGAAGGCAAAGCCGGCCAGACCCAGCAGCATGAGCAGCAAACCAGGGTACAAGAACAACCAGCGCGGGCAAAACAGCAGCAAGAAGCGTAAATGCCGCCAACCGTCGCGCCAGGTGCGCAGGTGCGGCGGCCGGTCGCGTCCATCGGGACGCAGGGTGGTGGGGACTTCCGCAATCGGCAAACCCGCCAGCGCCGCCTTGGCCACCATTTCGCTGGCGAACTCCATGCCGGGAGACACCAGGCCCAGGCGGTTCATCGCCTCGCGCGAGAAGCCGCGCAGTCCGCAGTGGAAGTCGCGGATCTCCGAGCGGAAGAACAGCCGCCCGACAAAACTCAGGACCGGGTTGCCGAGATACCGATGCAGCGGCGGCATGGCCCCGGGTGCGATCCCGCCGCGGAAGCGGTTGCCCATCACGAGCTGGGCGCCCGCGCGCAGCGCGTCGACGAAACCCTGCAGGGCGGAGAAATCGTAGCTGTCGTCCGCGTCGCCCATGATCACGTACCGGCCCTGGGCAGCGGCAATGCCGGCGCGCAGCGCCGCGCCGTAGCCGCGCCGCGGGACCTGGATCACGCGCGCGCCCGCCCGGCGGGCCAGCTCCTGCGAACCATCGCTGGAGCCATTGTCGGCCACCAGCACTTCGCCGGCGACGCCGGACGCCTCGAGGAAACGGCGCGCGGCCAGCACGCAGGTCGCCACGGTCCGCGCCTCGTTCAGGCACGGCATCAGCACCGTCACTTCGACAGCGGATGCGGGTGCGGGTGCGAGGGAGGGGGCGTCGAGGGAGGGATCAGCAGCAAGGACGTCCATGGCACTCACGGGACAGGGGCCCGGAATTCGCGGAAAGCAAACGAGCGGCCGCAAGGCCGCTCGTTCGGGGGACTATCGCGGCTCCGTCATCCTACGTCGGAAGGGGGAGCCACGCTTGCCTCATCAGCCGCCGCGGCAGGAGCCCGGCAGGAACTTCATGGCCACCGTGGTGCCGTCGGCGGTGCTGCCGCAGCGCCACTTGCCGACCGTGGTGCCCGCCGTCGGCACGGTCGTGCCATCGGCCAGGAAGGGCTTCAGGGTCACGATGCCGCCGGCGTTGCCGTTGTCCATGTTCGGGATGCCCTTGCTGGTCACCTTGATCATGCCCGTGGCGTCCGTCTCGACCTTGTCGACGTACTGCGACGAACCGCCGGCGGCCGTCTGCTCGCAACCCCAGGCGTTGGCGCCGGGCAGCGCGCTGGCCGACTGGATCACTTCGGTGATCGACGTCCGGCAGCTCGAAGCCGCCAGGATCACTTCGGACATCTTGGCACGCTTGGTGTAGTCCTGGTAAGCCGGCAGGGCCACCGCGGCGAGAATACCGATGATCGCGACCACGATCATCAGTTCGATCAGGGTAAAGCCCTGTTGGAGTTGACGCTTCATGAAACCTCCGGTTGTGTGTGAGAGAAGCGGAGGAACAAGTGCAATCGCTGTGCCACGGCCGGTTCGTGAAGCGTTTGTGAAGTTTTGGGCACTTTGGTGCCTGTTTTCCGGCCCGAAGGTGACCCTCGTGTCACTTGGCGTGACAAATCCTGTCAGGCGGGCGCCGGGGAGCGCCGTTAGCGGATGCACACCGACCGGACCTGCTTCAGGTCCGTCAGGCCCATGAGGATCTTTTCCATGCCGTCCATCTTCAGCGTCCGCATGCCGGCGGCGACGGCGGCGGTGAAGATTTCGGCCACCCGGGCATGTTCCTGGATCAGGTGCTTGATCTCCTCGTCGGCCACCAGCAGTTCGTGCAGGCCGACGCGGCCCTTGTAGCCGCTCTGGTTGCACTTGGTGCAGCCCACCGCGCGGTACAGGCGCAGCTCGCCCTCGTGGCCGTAGGTCTCGACCCAGGTCTCGTACAGCTTCTGCGCCTCGCCGCCGGGGTCGGCCTTCCAGGCCTCGGTGTGCTGCAGGTCCAGCGCGTACTCGGCGATGAACATGCGCAGCTCCTCGTGCGAGGGCGCATAGGACTCCTTGCACTCGCACAGGCGCTTGGCCAGGCGCTGCGCCAGGATCCCGAGCAGGGCATCGGCGAAGTTGAACGGGTCCATGCCCATGTCCAGCAGGCGGATCACCGACTCCGGCGCCGAATTGGTATGCAGCGTGGAGAACACCAGGTGGCCGGTGAGCGAGGCCTCGATGCCCATGGACACCGTTTCCCGGTCGCGCGACTCGCCCACCATGATGATGTCCGGGTCGGCGCGCAGGAAGGCGCGCATCACCGTGGCGAAGTCGATGCCGGCCTTCTTGTTGATCTGCACCTGGCGCAGGCCCTTCTGCGTGATCTCCACCGGGTCCTCCGCCGTCCAGATCTTGGTCTCCGGCGTGTTGAGGAACTTCAGGATCGAGTGCAGCGTGGTGGTCTTGCCCGAACCGGTGGGGCCGCAGACGTAGAACAGGCCGTAGGGCTTGCTGACCGTCTTCTCGAGGGCGACGCGGTTGTGCTCGGTCAGGCCCAGCTTCTCCAGCGGGATCGGCTCGCCGGCGGCCAGGATGCGCATCACGACATCCTCGACGCCGCCGGCGGTGGGGATCGTCGCCACGCGCAGCTCGATGTCGAGCGGGCCGTACTTCCTGAACTTGATCTTGCCGTCCTGCGGCTTGCGGCGCTCGGAGATGTCGAGGTCGCACATGATCTTCAGGCGTGTCACCAGCGCCTGGCGGAAGTGCGCGGGCACTTCCACGTAGGGCACGAGGCTGCCGTCCACGCGGAAGCGGATGCCGGTCTTGGCCTTGCCGGGCAGCGGCTCGATGTGGATGTCCGACGCCCGCTGGTGGTAGGCGTCGACGATGATCTTGTTGACGAACTTGACCAGTTCGTTGTCGGCCGCCGCGGATTCGAGCGAATGCTCGTCGCCCTCGTCCTCCAGCGGCACGTTCAGGTCCGCCAGCAGTTCTTCGACCGTTTCCTCGTGGGTCGGGATGTTCCAGAGCTGTTCCACCGTCTGCTGGAATTCCGTCTGGGTCGTCACGCGCCAGGAGAACCGGCCGATGCGCGGGAAGATCTGCGGCAGCACGCGCGAGTTGCGCACGGCTTCCGGGTCCTGGCACATCACCACCAGGCCCTCGGGGCCTTCCTCCAGCGGGATCCAGCCCTGCTCCGCCACGAATTCGTGCTTCAGCGCGCCCTGCAGGGCTTCGACGCGGATGCGGTTCGGGTTGAAGGGCTCGTACGGCACGCCGAAGAACTTCGACAGGGACGGGCCGATCTGGGCGGGCTTGATGGAGAAGTCCGCCATCAGGACCTGCTCCACCGGCTTGGATTCGGCGCGCGCCTTCTGGATGGCGTTGCCCAGTTCCTCGTGCGTCAGCAGGCCGTCGGCGACGAGGCCGTCGTACTTGGTCGCCTTGCGCCGGGCGCCGTCCTCGGCGCGCTGCATGCGCTGGTGGATCGCGGTGGCGAGCGTCTTGCAAAGCTGCGTCGCGCCCTCGACCTCGAGCTCGCCGAAGGGCTGGTCGCTCTTGTTGTTGATGATCTGCAGCACGCCGTGCAGCACCTCGCCGTCGAGGATCGGCACCACCAGCATCTGCTTGGTGCGGTAGCCGGAGCGCTTGTCGACTTCCTTCAGGAAGGTGAGGCTCGGGTGGATGCGCTTGAGCGCTTCCTCGTCGTACACGTCGGAGATGTTGACCAGCTCCTTGGACATCGCGACGTAGCCGGCGATGCTCTGGGGGCTGACGGGCAGCTTCAGGTCGCGGCTGGTGTTCAGGCCGGTCTTGATCTTGGAGACGATCGCGGTGCGGTCCTCGTTCACCGCATAGAGCGTGAGCCGGTCGGCGTTGAACAGGCGGCAGATGTCCGCGCTCGCCTCCAGCATGATCTCGTCGACGTTCTCCGTCGCGTGGATGCGCGTCGTGACCGCCTGCAGCTGGCGGAAGAACAACGCCTCGAACGAGATCCCGCGCTTGTCCGGGGGCAGTTGCTGGGAGCTGAAGAATTCCTGCTCGCTGTCCCGCGACCGGAGGACAGCGCTCATTCGCAGGCCTCCGCGCTGCGCGCTGCGGCATTCGCCTTCGGAGCGGCCGGGCGGCTCATAGTTCGAATTCCTGGCCCGCGCGCAGCCAGCGGATATCGTGCGAGACGTCCGGGCCGAAAGGCTGCGTCTGGTCGAACTTCTGGATCTCGCTCATGATCAGCTCGGTCTCGGCCGGCTTCGTGTGGGTGATGTAGATCGGGAAGCGCTTGCCCTTGTCGATGCAGTCCAGCTCCTCGGCCAGCGCGTGCGGCGACAGGTGCAGGCTGCGGTGGGCGAGCTCGCGTTCGCGGTTGCTGAAGGCCGTCTCGATCACCAGTGCCGCGACGTCGATCTGGTTGATGCGACGCCAGAACGCCGGGTTGCGTTCGGTGTCGCCGGTGAAGACCCAGCAGCCGTTGCCGTTGCCGGTGGTCAGGGCGAAGCCGCACGCCGGCACGGTGTGCACGGCGGGCAGCACCTCGATGTACTTGCCGCCCAGCTCCAGCGTCTGGCCGACCTGGATCTCGTGGAAGCTGATGAAGGGCGCCTGCGGCGAGGGGATGCAGCTGAAGTCGGGCCAGATCACGTTGTTGAACACGTGGGTCTTGAGCGCGGCGATGGTGCCCGGCAGCGCGCAGATGCGGATCGGATCCTTGAGCTGGGAGGCGATCGAATCGACCATCAGCGGCAGCGCGGCGATGTGGTCCAGGTGGGAATGCGTCACGAGCACGTGGCGGATCGCGCGCATCTCCTCCAGGGTGAGGTCGCCCACGCCCGTGCCTGCGTCGACCAGCACGTCGCTGTCGACGAGGAAAGAGGTGGTTCGGCTGTCCTTCGCGATCGCGCCCGAACAGCCCAGGACCCGCACCCGCATCAGCGCCCCCGGTTAT
This sequence comes from Ramlibacter sp. AN1133, assembly GCF_037890035.1. Classification (NCBI taxonomy): domain Bacteria; kingdom Pseudomonadati; phylum Pseudomonadota; class Betaproteobacteria; order Burkholderiales; family Comamonadaceae; genus Ramlibacter; species Ramlibacter sp. AN1133. Next base: position 466,424 of record NZ_JBBKTQ010000002.1, on the reverse strand, counting down.
TTCGTCTCGAAAGTGGTCGCGCCGTCCCACGACGGGTCGAAGGGCAGCAGCCTCATGGAGGCTACACGTTCGGTATACAGATCGTAAAGGTATTTTTTGGCGTTGATTCGCTGCAGATTGAGCAACTGCAGGTCGCACTGTTCCCAGTCCTGCGCGCGGTAGGCCTTGAGGAAAGCGCCCCAGATCTTCAGCTCCTGCGCCACCTCCGGGGGCACCGCGTCGGCGGGCGCGAGCGGGGTGTAGATGCCCACCGCTTGCTCCTTGCCCTTGACGCGGACGCGGTCCAGTTCCTGCCAGGCGAATCCGGGGGCCTGCAGGCGCGCCGACTCGCTGACCACGATGGACAGGCCGTACACCTTCGACAGCCCCTCCAGGCGCGAGCCGAGGTTCACCGCGTCGCCGATCACGGTGTAGCTGCGGCGGATGTCGGAACCCATGTCGCCCACGCACATGGTGCCGGTGTTGATGCCCACGCCGATGCCGATCTCCGGGATGCCCTTGGCGCGGTGGCCCTCGTTGATCTCCACCACCGCCGCGATCATCCCGAGGGCCGATTTCACGGCCAGTTCGGCGTGGTTGGGCGTCTCCACCGGGGCGCCCCAGAAGGCCATGACGCAGTCGCCCATGTACTTGTCGATGGTGCCGCGGTTGGAGCGGATGATGTCCGTGAGCTTGCTGAACACCTCGTTGAGGAGCTCCTGCAGCTGCGTCGGCTCCATCTTCTCCGACATCTTGGTGAAGCCCCGCATGTCCGAGAACATGACGGTCAGCTCCTTGCTGGTGGCCTTCATGCTGTAGCTGTCGGGGTCCTTGACCATCTCGTCGACCAGCTCCGGCGGGACGTAGGTGCCGAACAGGTTGGCGATCTGGCGCTTGCTGCGGCTTTCCACGAAGTAGCCGTAGCTCATGTTCAGCGCGAAGGCGGTGCCCGCCATGAACAGCGCGGAGGCGAGCGGCATCACCAGGCCGTGGGCCGCGAACAGGTAGTAGTTCAGGGCCACCAGCGCGCCGACCACCCCGAAGCTGACCGTCACGGCGGTCGTGGCCGAGAGCACCGGCAGCAGCACGGCCAGCAGCAGCCCGGCGACGAGCAGGACCACGACCTCGTAGCCGACGGCGTAATCGGGCTTCACGTGCAGCCGGTTGTCCATCAGGCCGGTGATGACGTTCGCATGCGTCTCCACGCCGGGATAGGTCTCGCCCACGGGCGTGACCCGCAGGTCCAGCAGGCCCGGCGCGGTGGTGCCCACCAGCACGATCTTGTCCTTGAGTTCGCCCGGGGCCAGGCGCTTCTGCAGCACGTCCGAGGCGGACACGTAGCGGAAGGAGCCGCCGGCCGGGCCGCCGGGGCCGCGGAAGGGCACGAGTGTCGCCACCCGGTCGTCCACCGGCACGGCCAGCCTGCGCTGCCCCTGGCGCAGGACCACGCTTTCGAGCCCGGTGTACTCGCGCCCCACCAGCTGGTCGCGCGGAAAGCCGGGCTCCACCGCGGGCTGGCCCACCAGCATGCGGAACATGGCGAGCGACAGCGCCTCGTAATACGCGCCGGCGTGCTCCGCGACCAGCGGGATCGAGCGCACCACGCCGTCGCCGTCGGTCAGCGGGTTGAAGTGCCCGGCCACCGGCGCCGCCTTGGCGAGCGCCTCGATGTTGGAGCCGTAGCCGTTGAAGCGCGTGAAGGCGATGCGCCGGCCCTGCAGCGTCTCGCGCGTCATGACGGGCGCGGGCAGGACGCCGTTCTTGCGGCCGTCGCGGTCCGCCGTGAAGTAGTAGCCCAGGACGATGGGGCGCTTCGCCAGCGAGCGCGCGAACACCGCGTCGTAGTCGAGGGAGGACTGCAGCTTCGCCAGCTGCTGCTGGAAGCCGGCGGCGTCGCGCAGTTCGTCTTCGGCCATCTGCCGCAGGCGCTTCAGGCCGGAGCTGTCGTCCGGCTCCGCGAACACCACGTCGAAGCCCAGGAGGGTGATCTGCTGGCGCTCGAACAGCTCGTCGACCATCTCCGCCAGCCGGTTGCGGCTCCAGGGCCAGCGGCCAACCTCGGCCAGGCTCTTCTCGTCGATGTCGACGATCACGACCCGCGGGTCGAGCGTCTGCGGCATGGTGGCGCGCAGCCGCGCGTCGTACAGGATCGCATCGAGCCGGTGCAGGAACTGCATCGGCAGCACGCCCACCGCGTGCAGCAGCGCGAACACCAGCGGCAGGAGCGTGATCGCGATGCGGGACCAGTGCCGGGCAAGCAGTCCCATGGCTGTGCGGTGGGAGCGGCCCCGGTGTCAGGTCGCCAGCAGGAACTGCATCTGGGTGCCGGCGAGCTCCAGCATGTCGCCGTTCTTCAGCGTCACCGGCTCGGCGCCGATCTGCGTGCCATTGAGCAGCGGCTTGTTGGCGCCCTCGACATGGGCCACCACGAAACCGTTGGAGCGCTTGGTGATCGCGGCAACCGCGACCCCGGGCTTGCCGATGGTCGTGACCACCTTCACCAGCGGCACCTCGCGCCCCGCCGCGGCGCCCGACAGCACCTTGATGCTGGCGTTCATCGAGCTCGGGTCGAAGGGCTTGTTGATCACGGCGTGGGCCGCGGCCTGCGCCGCCGCCTGTGAGCTGTGCACGGGCGCCGCCGTCGCGGTGGCGGTGGCCGTGGCGCCGGCCGGCGCGGCGGCCGGGCGCGGTACCGGCGGCACCATGCCCGGCTTGATGATCATGGTCTTCTCGAAGGTCGCGCCGGGCGCCTCGTTGATGAACTTGATCTTGTACTTGCCGATCTCGACGGTGTCGTTGTTCTGCAACAACTGCTTCTTGACCGCCTTGCCGTTGACGTAGGTGCCGTTGGTGCTGTTCAGGTCTTCCAGGAAGACCTCGTTGCCCGTGAGCTGCAGCACGGCGTGCTCGCCGGAGACGGCGAGGTTGTCGATCACGATATCGTTGTAAGGCCGCCGCCCGAGGGTGGTCCGGTCCTTGGTCAACTGCACTTCCTTGATGACGACACCGTCGATCGAAACGATCATTTTCGGCATGGTCGACTCCTGTTCATAGCCTGTCCGTTGTCCCGCATCATTGTCCCAGCCATCGCGAGATCAAGCCTTTTTTCCTGGAGCCGCTGTTGGCCTGGGCCAGCAGCACCGAAATGTTGTCGCGCCCGCCGTTCGCATTCGCCGCGTCCACCAGCTGGATCGACTTCTGTTCGAGCGGGATCTCCATGACCATGATGCGGGCGATCGCCTCGTCGTCGAGCATGTCCGACAAGCCATCAGAGCACATCAGATAAAGATCGCCCGGTTCGACCTTGTGTTCGTTGACTTCCAGCAACACCGCGTCCTCGACGCCCAGCGCCCGCGTGACGAGGTTCTTGTTGGTGGAGGTCGCCGCCTGCTCGGGGGTGATCAGGCCGGCGTCCATCTGCTCCTGCAGCAGCGAATGGTCCTTCGTGATCTGTTCGAGCTGGCCGGCGCGCAGGCGGTAGCAGCGCGAGTCGCCGATATGACCGAGCATGACGCGGCCATCCTGGAACACGCCGACGACCAGGGTGGTGCCCATGCCGCTGTACTGCGGGTTGGAGTTGGCGGCGTTGAAGATCGAGCGGTTGGCGTTGTCGACGCAGATCTCCATCGCCCGGCGCACTTCGCGCGCGTTGGCGTGGCGGCCGGCCTGCGCCAGCCAGCGCCCCAGTTCCGACTTGATGAAGGTCGTGGCCATGCCGCTGGCGACTTCGCCCGCGTTGTAGCCGCCCATGCCGTCCGCCAGGATGCCCAGGCGCGTGGCCTCATCGACAGTGACCGAATCCTCGTTGTTTTCGCGCGCAAGACCTGGGTCCGTGCGGAAGCAAAACTCGTAGTTCATAGTTGGCGGGTCAAGGCTCCCGGCCGGCCTTCCCGCCGCCGGCCTGGGGCATCTCCGGGGCCCCGGACATGTGGATCGCGGGCGTTGGGCCGGGCTGCGCCTCGCGCGCTTGCCGGTCGTTCTCAGCCGCATCATAGCCGGGCAGGCCTGAAGCCGGCAGGGTCTTGCCAAAACCGTTGTCTGCATGCACCGGGCCGTCAGGCTGCTTAATCGGCGGGCTCGCGGCCATCGCGACGGTGGCGTTCGCATCGCCGCCGGTCGGCGCCGCAAGCACGGTCGTCCTGCCGAAGTCCGCCGCTGCGGCCGCCGTGGCAGGCGCCGCCGGCGCGGCGGCCATCACCGCCCGCAGCTCGCGCGCGAACTCGTCGCCGTCCTGGAAGCGCTCCTCCGGCTTCTTGGCCAGGGCGCGCGCGACCACCCGCGCCAGCTGCGGCGGCAGGTCGCGGCGCACGGCGAGCAGGTCGGGCGCCGGCTCGTTGGCGATCTTGTACATCAGCTCCGCCATCGAGTCGCCGCGGTACGGCAGCACGCCGGTGAGCATCTGGTACAGCATGACGCCCAGCGAGTACAGGTCGGATCTCCCGTCCACCTTCTTGCCGGCGATCTGCTCCGGCGACATGAAGCTGGGGGTGCCCAGCACGAGCCCCGTCTTGGTCTTGCTCGAATCGGTGATGCGGGCGATGCCGAAGTCCGTGACCTTCACCGTGTCCGAGCTCTCCTCGTACATGATGTTGGCGGGCTTGATGTCGCGGTGCACCACGTGCTGCCGGTGCGCGTAGGCCAGCGCCTCCGCGACCCGCGCGACGATCGACAGCACCTGGGGCACGGGCAGCAGGCTGCCGTCGCGGCAGTGCCCCACCAGGTCGCGGCCCTTGAGGAACTCCATGGCGATGTAGGCGAGGTCGTGTTCCTCGCCGGCATCGAAGATGGTCACGATGTTCTGGTGCTGCAGCCGGCCGGCCGTCTCGGCCTCGCGGAAGAAGCGCTCGCGGGCGTCGGTCAGTTCCTCGCCCTCGAACTCCTGCGACAGCGCCAGCGTCTTGATCGCCACCACGCGGCCGATCTTCGGGTCGCGCCCCTGGTAGACCACGCCCATGGCGCCCTTGCCCAGCTCCTTCTCCACCTGGTAGCGCCCCAGCATCGGCTTTTCCACCGCGCCGCCATCGAGCAGCAGCGTGCCGCCCGGATGGCTGCCGCCGCCGCCCAGGATCACCGTCTCGGACAGGTTCTTCGCCCGGTTCAGCTTGGACGCGAGGTCCTTGTACTTCGGGTTGAAGGCGGCCATGTGCTCGTACACGGCCTGCGCCTTGTTGAACTGGCGCTTGCGCTCGAAGTCCAGCGCCAGGTTGTACAGGTTGGCCATCACCTCGTCGGCCATCGGCACGCGGCGGAAGCGGTCGAAGGCCATGTCCAGCTGGCCCTGGCCCTGCAGCGCCAGGCCCATCATGCGGTTGGTCTCGGCCGACTCCTCGTCGGCGCGCACCTTGTGCGCCTCGGTGAGCAGGAAGCGCTTGGTGGTGAGGCCCAGGTATCCGATCAGCAGCAGGGTGGCCGGGAACACCAGCTGGATCCAGGTGGAGCTGCCGGCGAGCAGCCCGTACTCGGCGCCCACCAGCACGATGAAGAGGACAGCGGTGATCGCTCCCGCGACCCCGGCCGACAGGCGCGGCAGCACCGCGGTGAGGTAGCCGGCCACCAGCAGCAGCGCGCCGAGGGCGGCCCACACCGACCAGGCGGGCTGCACGATGAAGTGCTCGCTGAGGATGCTGGAGGTGACGTGCGCCATCATCTCCACGGGCGTCGCCGCGGGGTTGCCGGGCACCGGCGAGGACATGCCGACGCCGGCCGCGGTGGAGCCGATCAGGACGATCTTGCCCGCGTACTTGGAGGCCGGGATCTTGCCGGCCAGCACGTCGTAGAAGGAGTCGACCTGGAAGGCCGGCCGGCCGTCCTGCCCCTTGTAGAACTGCGGCATCACGCGCGCGGCGCCGTCGGTGCGCACCTTCAGCTTGCCGATCTGCACCGATTCGCCGACATGCAGCTTGATGTCCGAAGGCGCGAGGTTCAGGCTCGCGGCCGCCGCCAGCAGCGCCAGCGAGGGCACCGCCTTGCCGTAGTAGTTCACCAGCAGCGGGTCGCGCCGCACTGTGCCGTCGCCGTCGGCATCGAGGTTCAGGTGCCCGACGCCCGCCGCCACGTTGCCGATCACGTCGATCGGCTGCTGCGCGCTGACGCTGGGCAGCGAGAAGGCGTCGTGCTCCTCGATGGCGTTCTTCAGCAGCGCGGCGCCCAGCGGCTTGTCCGGCTTGCCCTGGGGTTCGCCGAGGCGGAACACGGAGGGGATCAGCACGTTGCCGGCCCGGGCCATGCTGGCGGCCAGCTTGGCATCGCTGTCGAGGGCCTGCTCCGCGTCCGCGATCAGCTTTTCGGCCTGCGAATTGGACCCGCTCGGCCCGAGGGCGCCCTTGATCCTGCGGATCCATTCGAGGCCGCGGTCCTTCTGCGGCTCGAAGAAGAAGGCGGTGTGGACGATCGTCTTGGCCTTGGCGGCGGCGAGCTTGTCGATCAGTTCCGCGTGCACGTCGCGCGGCCAGGGCCAGCTGCCGATGTTGGCGATGCTCTGGTCGTCGATGGCGATGATGGCGATGCGGTCGGACGGCTGGCGCGAGGTCTGGGTGCTGGCGTAGTCGTAGAAGCGCCGCTCGAGGGTGCCGACCACGTCGGTGGAAGCGTGCAGGAGGACGACCGCCGCCACGACGAGCACGCCCACGAACCAGTCGGTGCGCCAGAACTTCACGCGCTTGTCAGTCGAGGATTGGCCCACTTCCGCCCCTTTGTCCGGCACCGTAGCCGACGAACCTGCAGATCCATGCAGGGATGCGCTCCCAACCGCCCTTGACGGGGCAGGACTGCCTCGCGGGTGAAGTTAGCAGAGCGCTTGCTCACCCACAAGCGACTTTCGCACGAGCCTTGAACACTTTGTTGCAAATTCCGGCGGACGGTCGGGGAAAGCGGCGCCGCAAGCAAAAAAGGCCGGCAACCTTGCGGCAGCCGGCCTTCCCGGGGGAACGTGTCGCTCAGATCAGCGACTTGAGGATGCGGCCCATCTCCGACGGGTTGCGGGTGATCCGGAAGCCGCACTCCTCCATGATCGCCAGCTTGGCTTCGGCCGTGTCGGCGCCGCCGGAGATCAGCGCGCCGGCGTGGCCCATGCGCTTGCCCGGAGGCGCCGTGACGCCGGCGATGAAGCCCACGATCGGCTTCTTCATGTGGTCCTTGCACCAGCGGGCGGCGTCGGCCTCGTCGGGTCCGCCGATCTCGCCGATCATGATCACGGCGTCGGTGTCCGGATCGTCGTTGAAGGCCTGCATCACGTCGATGTGCTTGAGGCCGTTGATCGGGTCGCCGCCGATGCCCACCGCGGAAGACTGGCCGATGCCCAGCTCGGTGAGCTGCGCCACGGCCTCATACGTCAGCGTGCCGGAACGCGAGACGACGCCCACGCGGCCCTTCTTGTGGATGTGGCCGGGCATGATGCCGATCTTGATCTCCTCGGGGGTGATCAGGCCGGGGCAGTTGGGGCCCAGCAGCAGCGTCTTCTTGCCGCCCTTGGCTTCCTTCTGCTTCATCCGGTTGCGCACTTCCAGCATGTCGCGCACGGGGATGCCTTCGGTGATGCAGATCGCGAGATCCAGGTCGGCTTCCACCGCTTCCCAGATCGCCGCGGCGGCGCCCGCCGGCGGCACGTAGATCACGGAGACGGCCGCGCCGGTCTGCTGCTTGGCATCCTTGACGGAGGCAAAGATCGGGATGTCGAAGATCTTCTCGCCCGCCTTCTTGGGGTTCACGCCGGCGACGAAGCAGTTCTTGCCGTTCGCGTACTCCTGGCACTTCTCGGTGTGGAACTGGCCGGTCTTGCCCGTGATGCCCTGGGTGATGACCTTGGTGTCCTTGTTGATGTAGATAGCCATGGCTGTCTTCCTGAATCCTGGGTTTACTTGCTGACGGCGGCGACGACCTTCTGGGCCGCTTCGGCCATGGTGTCCGCGCTGATGATCGGGAGGCCGGATTCGGCCAGCATCTTCTTGCCCAGGTCCTCGTTGGTGCCCTTCATGCGCACGACGAGGGGGACGCTCAGGTTCACCGCCTTGCAGGCGGTGATGACGCCGGTGGCGATGGTGTCGCACTTCATGATGCCGCCGAAGATGTTGACCAGGATGGCCTCGACCTTCTTGTTCTTCAGCATGATCTTGAAGGCCTCGGTGACCTTCTCCGGGGTGGCGCCGCCGCCCACGTCGAGGAAGTTGGCCGGTGAGGCGCCGAACAGCTTGATGGTGTCCATGGTGGCCATGGCCAGGCCGGCGCCGTTGACCAGGCAGCCGATGTTGCCGTCCAGGGAGATGTAGGCGAGGTCGAACTTGGAAGCTTCGATCTCGGCCGGGTCCTCTTCGTCCAGGTCACGCAGGGCCACGATCTCGGGGTGGCGGAACAGCGCGTTGGAGTCGAAGTTGAACTTGGCGTCCAGCGCGATGACCTTGCCCTTGCTGTCGCGGTTCAGGGGGTTGATCTCCACCAGGGACGCGTCCGTCTCCATGTAGCACTTGTAGAGCTTCTGGCAGATGTCGACGAACTGCGCCTTCGAGTCGGCCGGCATGCCGATGCCGCGGGCGAGTTCCTCGCCCTGGGCTTGCGTGAGGCCCACCAGCGGATTGACGAACACCTTGACGATCTTCTCGGGGGTGGAGTGCGCCACTTCCTCGATGTCCATGCCGCCTTCGCTGGAGGCGATGAACGCCACGCTCTGGGTGGCGCGGTCGGTCACGACGGAGAGGTAGTACTCCTTCTGGATGTCGGCGCCGTCCTCGATGTACAGGCGGCGCACCTTCTGGCCCTCGGGGCCGGTCTGGTGCGTCTTCAGCTGCATGCCGAGGATTTCGCCGGCCAGGCGCTTGACGTCGTCGACGCTCTTGGCGACCTTCACGCCGCCGCCCTTGCCGCGGCCGCCGGCGTGGATCTGCGCCTTGACCACCCAGACCGGGCCGCCCAGCTTCTGGGCCGCTTCGACGGCTTCCTGAACGGTGAAGGCGGGAATGCCGCGCGGGACCGGCACGCCGAAGTTGCGCAAGATTTCCTTGCCTTGGTACTCGTGGATCTTCATAAGGCTGTCTCTCGGGAAAGTGGGAAATCGGAGACCGGCGGGCGCGGAACTGCGGGGCTGGACGGTCAAGCAGGGGCTCGGTTGCGGACTTTATCATGCTGCAATGCACCAAATCCGACTTGGGACTTACAGTCACCATAAGCAGTTGCTATAGGAAAAACGATGCCCAAGGTCTTCATTGATGGAGAGGCCGGCACCACCGGCCTCCAGATCCGCGAGCGGCTGGCGACGATGCCGCAGATCGAACTCGTGAGCATCGCGCCGGACAAGCGCAAGGACCCCGCCGCCAAGCGCGATCTGATGGCGCGCGTGGACCTCGTGATCTTCTGCCTGCACGACGAGGCCGCGCGCGAGTCCGCCGCGATGATCGAGGAGATCGGCCGCGCCGGCGGGAAGAAGCCGCGGATCATCGATGCGTCCACCGCGCACCGCACGGCCGAAGGCTGGGTGTTCGGCTTTCCCGAGCTGGCGCCGGGGCAGCGCGAAGCCGTCGCGAAAGCGGAGCGCGTGAGCAACCCGGGTTGCTACGCCACCGGCGCGATCGCGCTGCTGCGCCCGCTGGTGGATGCCGGCGTGCTGCCCACCGACTACCCCGTGGTGCTGCCTTCGGTGAGCGGCTATTCGGGCGGCGGGCGCTCGATGATCGAAGCGTACGAGGCAGGCCAGGCGCCCGCGTACGAGCTGTATGCGCTGGGGCTGAAGCACAAGCACCTGCCGGAGATCATGAAGTACACGGGCCTGGTGCGCCGGCCGATCTTCGTGCCCTCGGTGGGCAACTTCCGCCAGGGCATGCTGGTGCAGTTGCCGCTGCACCTGAACACGCTACCCGGCAAACCCACGCCGTCCGACCTCGAGACCGTGCTCAGGCGCCACTACGAAGGCAGCGAGTGGGTCACGGTGGAGCCGCCGACCGAGGACGGCAAGCTGGAGCCGCAGGCGCTGAACGACACCAACAAGATGGAACTGCGCGTGTACCACAACATGGACTACGCGCACGCGGTGCTGATCGCGCGGCTGGACAACCTGGGCAAGGGGGCGAGCGGGGCGGCGGTGCAGAACCTGAAGCTGATGCTCGGGGTTTGACGGGGAACGCTGGGGTTCGCGCGCTGGCGCGGCTCGCCGCCAGCCTGCGACCTCCGTCGCCACCCTTGGCGCACGAGCAGCCGGCGCGTAGGCTGGCGGTGAGCTGCGCGAACCCCAGCGCGCCTATTCGTCGTCCGGCGTGTTCAGCACCCGCCGCACGACCTCCCCGCTGAATCCGCGCGCCGCGAGGAAGCGCGCCTGCTTCGCGCGCTGCGCGGCATCCTCCGGCAACACCCCGAACTTGCGCCGCCACACCTCGCGGGCACGCTCGAACTCGGTCGCGTTCAGGCTCGCCACCGCCACGGCGACGCGCTCCGCGTCTATGCCCTTGGCCTGCAGTTCCTGCCGGATGCGACCGGTGCCCACGCGGCCCGCGCGCCGGTGCACGATGGAATCCACCACGCGCTGTTCGTCGAGGAATCCCCTGGCCTGCAGTTCGTCCAGCGCCCGCTGGATCTCGCCCGGATCCGGCTCCTTGGCGGCCAGCTTGCGCTGCAGCTCCAGCCGCGAGTACTCGCGGCCGGCCAGCAGCTTGAGCGCGCGGCCCTTCACCGACAACTGGCCGAAGGCCATGATCGCCTTCCCCCGCGCCTTATTCGGCCTTCTCGACGTCCGGCGGCAGCAGCGGGATGCCCAGGCTGTCGCGCACCTTGTTCTCGATCTCGCGGGCCAGCTCCGGGTTCTCGCGCAGGAACTCGCGCGCGTTGTCGCGGCCCTGGCCGATCTTCTCGCCGGCGTAGGCGTACCAGGCGCCCGACTTCTCCAGCACCTGGTTGGCCACGCCCATGTCGATGATCTCGCCCTCGCGGCTGATGCCCTCGCCGAACAGGATGTCGAATTCCGCCGTCTTGAACGGGGGCGCCACCTTGTTCTTCACGACCTTCACCTTGGTCTCGTTGCCGATGGCCTCCTCGCCCTTCTTGATGGTGCCGGTGCGGCGGATGTCCAGGCGCACGGAGGCGTAGAACTTCAGCGCGTTGCCGCCGGTGGTGGTCTCGGGGCTGCCGAACATCACGCCGATCTTCATGCGGATCTGGTTGATGAAGATGACCATGCAGTTGGTCTTCTTGATCGTGGCGGTGAGCTTGCGCAGCGCCTGGCTCATGAGGCGCGCCTGCAGGCCGGGCAGCGAGTCGCCCATCTCGCCTTCGATTTCCGCCTTGGGCACCAGGGCCGCCACGGAGTCGATCACGATCAGGTCCACCGCGCCGGAGCGCACCAGGCTGTCGACGATCTCGAGCGCCTGCTCGCCGGTATCGGGCTGGGAGATCAGCAGGTCGGACACGTGCACGCCCAGCTTCTGCGCGTACTGGATGTCCAGCGCGTGTTCGGCGTCGACGAAGGCGCACTGGCCGCCCTGGGCCTGCATCTCGGCGATGACCTGCAGCGTGAGCGTGGTCTTGCCCGAGGACTCCGGCCCGTAGATCTCGATCACGCGGCCGCGCGGCAGGCCGCCGACGCCCAGCGCGATGTCCAGGCCCAGCGAGCCCGTGGAGACGACCTGGATGTCCTCGATCTTCTCGCCTTCGCCGAGCCGCATGATCGTGCCCTTGCCGAACTGCTTCTCGATCTGGGCCAGCGCGGCGGCGAGGGCCTTGGCCTTCTCGTTGTCGGCGGGGGCGATCCTCGATCCCTTCACTTGGGCGTCCATCTCGGTTTCTCCTTGGGAATCAATGGGTTGTTGCGGCCTTCCAGCTGGATTCAAGCACAGGCTGGATGCATGGCCAGTAATGTAACGAGCCAGCTTGGAAACGGACAACAGGTTTTTTGGTCAGTTTGCCTTACGATTTGTGCATGAATGCACTGGACGAAGGCTGGCGGCTGACGCATCTCGGGCGCCTGCTCGGCGAGGCCATGCGGCGCTTCGACGAACGCGTGCTGCACCTGATGGCGCACAACATCGATGTCCCGCTGGCGTTGTCCAACCTCGCCGCCCGCGCGCAGGTGAGCGCGGCCCACATCCACATCACGCGCCACCTCGAGCTGCAGGGCACGCGCCTGACCGACCTGGCGCAGCGCGCCGGAATGAGCAAGCAGGCCATGGGCGACCTGGTGGACCAGTGCGAAGCCTGGGGCCTGGTGCAGCGCGAACCCGACCCGCGCGATGCGCGCGCCCGGCTGGTCCGGTTCACCCCGACGGGCCTGGCCTGGCTGCAGGCCTTCAAGGACGCGGTGGCGCAGGCCGAGCAGGAGTTCCGCGCCGAAGTGGGCGGCGACGTGGCGACTGTCGTGGCGCTCGGGCTGGAGGCTTACGCCGGCGGCAGCGCGTGAGCAGCGCGGCGAACTGATCCACGTCAGTCGGGTGGCGAACCGGCCACCTAGAATCCGGCCGACAGTCGCGCCCGGCGCAGGCTTCACAGGAGACAAGCATGCGGATCCTCATCGCGGAAGACGACCAGGTGCTCGCCGACGGTCTGCTGCGCAGCCTGCGCGCGGCGGGTGCGGCCGTCGACCACGTCGCCAGCGGCTCCGAGGCCGACGCGGCCCTGATGACGAACAACGAGTTCGACCTCCTGATCCTGGACCTGGGCCTGCCCCGGATGCACGGGCTGGAAGTGCTGCGCAAGCTGCGCGCCCGCGGCTCGACCATGCCGGTGCTGATCCTCACCGCGGCCGACGCGATCGAGGAGCGCGTCAAGGGCCTCGACCTCGGCGCCGACGACTACATGGCCAAGCCCTTCGCCCTGTCGGAGCTGGAGGCGCGCGTGCGCGCGCTCACCCGCCGCGGCATGGGGGCCACCACCGCCACGATCAAGCACGGCCCCCTGGTGTACGACCAGGCCGGCCGCGTGGCGACCATCGACGGCAAGATGGTCGAACTCTCGGCCCGCGAGCTGGGGCTGCTGGAAGTGCTGCTGCAGCGCGCCGGCCGGCTCGTCAGCAAGGACCAGCTCGTGGAGCGCCTGTGCGAGTGGGGCGAAGAGGTGAGCAACAACGCCATCGAGGTGTACATCCACCGCCTGCGCAAGAAGATCGAGAAGGGGCCGATCCGCATTGCGACGGTGCGGGGGCTGGGCTACTGTCTCGAGAAGATCCAGTAAGGAAGGCACGGGCCGTGCTCCTGTAGGCTGGCGGTGAGCGCGCGCAGCGCCGAACCCCGGCGCCTGGCGCATCGCCGGGGTTCGCGCGCCGGCGCGGCTCACCGCCAGCCTACGAAACCCGCCCTGCACGATGTCCCGGCATGAAAATCTTCCAGCGTGAGCAACGCTCGCTCTTCGGCGAGATCCTGGACTGGATGCTCACGCCGCTGCTGCTGCTGTGGCCGGTGAGCCTGGCGCTCACCTGGCTGGTGGCCCAGAGCATCGCCGGCAAGCCCTTCGACCGCGCGCTCGAATACAACGTGCAGGCCCTCGCGCAGCTCGTCACGGTGCAGGGCCGGCGCGCCGCCTTCAACCTGCCGCAGCCGGCGCGCGAGATCCTGCGCGCGGACGACGCCGACCAGGTCTATTACCAGGTGCTCGGCTCGCGCGGCGAACTGCTCTCGGGCGAGCGCGACTTCCCGCCGCCGCCCGACGACGAGCGCCCCGCCCCGGGCGAGACGCGCCTGCGCGACGACGAGATGCGCGGCGTGGGCGTGCGCGTGGCCTACACCTGGGTGCGCGTCGACGTGCCCGGCGTGCAGGCCGCCCTGGTGCAGGTGGCCGAGACGCGCGAAAAGCGTTCCGTGCTCGCCACCGAGATCATCAAGGGCGTGATGCTGCCGCAGCTGGCCATCCTGCCGCTGGCGGTGCTGCTGGTGTGGATGGCGCTGGTGCGCGGCATCAAGCCCCTGTCGGAGCTGGAGGAGCGCATCCGCGCGCGCAAGCCCGACGACCTGAGCCCGCTGGACGAAAAGGTGGTGCCGCTGGAAGTGGCACCGCTGGTGTCGTCGGTCAACGACCTGCTCACGCGCCTGACCAGCTCCATCGCCACGCAGAAGCGCTTCCTCGCCGACGCGGCCCACCAGCTCAAGACACCGCTGGCGGGGCTGCGCATGCAGGCCGACCTGGCGCAGCGCGAGCAGTTCCATCCCGAGGAACTGAAGCAGTCGCTCAAGCAGATCGGCCGCTCCAGCATGCGCGCCACCCACACCGTGAACCAGCTGCTGGCCCTGGCGCGGGCGGAGAACAGCGGCAAGGTGCTGGTGCGCCAGCCCTGCGACCTGATCGAGATCGTGACCGAGGCGGTGCGCGACACCGTGCCGCGCGCGATGGACAAGCACATCGACATCGGCTACGACGGCCCGGAGCCGGGCTTTCCCGGCGTGCGGCTGCACGGCAACCCGACCCTGCTGAATGAGCTGGTGCGCAACCTCCTGGACAACGCGGTCAACTACACGCCCTCGACCGACCAGCAGCCGGGCGTGGTCACGGCCCGCGTCCTCGCCGACCCCTTCGGGCAGGTGCTGGTGCTGCAGGTGGAGGACACCGGCCCGGGGATCCCCGAGGCCGAGCGCGAACTGGTGTTCCAGCCCTTCTACCGAGCGCTGGGCACCAACGTCGACGGTTCGGGGCTGGGCCTGCCGATCGTGCAGGAGATCGCCCGCCAGCACGGGGCCACGATCGAGCTGGAGGACGCCCGCCCGGGGCAGAACCCGCCGGGCACGCGCGTGACGGTGCGCTTCGCGCCGCCGGATGCCGACACCCCCGTGCCGGCCGAGGAGGGCGCGGCTCGCGCGTAACTCCATCCCCGTCATCCCCGCGCAGGCGGGGATCCGGCACTGCGCGCGCAGCGCGCAGCATCGGGAGCCCTGGATTCCCGCCTCCGCGGGAACGACGGGAATTCAGGCCGGCTTGTACAGGTTCAGCTGCAGGCGCTCGCGCTCGATCGCGCGCGCCACGCCGGGCTGCTGCGCCACCTTCTGCACGTGGGCCCACAGCGCCGGGTAACTGGCCGGGTCGATCTGCGCGAAGCCGCCCCAGCGCAGCAGGGTCAGCGCGTACACGTCCAGCGGCCCCAGGCGCTCGCCCCCCAGCCAGGGCCGGCCGCGCTCCGCCGCCTTGCGCGCCAGCGCCTCGATCTCGCCGAGATACCCCGCGTACACCCTGGCGTTGAAGGCCTTGACCTCGGCCTGCGCTTCCGGCGTGCCGGCGAACTTGTGCGGCATGAACACGTGCGTGAAGGTCGGATGCACCGTGTTGTTCATCCACGCGAGCGTCTCCAGCACGCGGGTGCGCGCCAGCGTCTCGCGCGGCAGGAACTGCTGCTCCGGAAACCTGGCGTCGATGTGCTGGATGATGGCCAGGATCTGGGTGATCACCTCGCCCCCCTCCACCAGCACCGGCACCTGCCCGCGCGGATTGAGCGAGCGGAACGGCTCCTCGTTCTGCTCGCCCTTGTGCAGCTTCACCATCACCGGCTCGAACGCGGCGCCTGCCGTTTCCAGCAGGCTGTGCGGCACGAAGGAACAGGCGCCGGGAGCGAAATAGAGCTTGAGCGACATCGGTGGGTCTCCTTGGTGGGTTCAGCGGCAGGGCCGCAGGGCCTTGGCGCCGAGGGCGGTCTTCAGTTCGTCCAGGTGCGCTCGCAGGGCATCGTCCACCGCGGGCAGCAGCAGGCGCTGGCCGCGCTGCTCCGGGCGGTCCTGCATCACGCGGGCGGTGCGCACGCCCTTGGCCGCGAGGATGTCGAGCTGCTGCAGCGCCGAGGGCTCGTTGGCATAGGTCCCCAGCGACAGCCCGGGCTCCAGCTGCGGGTTGGTGGGGGCCTCGAAGGAGATCCCGAGCTGCCGCAGCTCGGCGCGCTTGCGCGCCAGCAGTTCCACGTCGGCGTACTTGCCCATGTACACGATCCAGCGCGGCGGCTCCACCACGGTCTCGAACCTCCACGAGCCGGCGGGCCATGTCTGCAGTGCGGTGCCCAGTTGTGCCAGCTGCGGCTCGTCGAGCATGGGCGTCGCCAGGCATTCGGCCGGGCGCGGGCCCTGGGCCACCTGCTCCTGCACGCGCTGGAGTTCGTCCGGCCGCAGGATGCGCACCGCCTCGGGCTGGATCTGCTGCTGCAGGCGCTGGGGCTCCGACTGCTGCAGCGGCCCCACGCCCCAGGGCTGCAGCAGCCCGCGCGACCACGCGTAGTAGCCGCCGTTGGCGAGCAGGAGCAGCAGGACGATCAGGCGCAGCATGGGTGGATTCAGGGCGCCGCCGGCCGCACGCTCACCTCCGAGCTGCTCACGGCCTGCAGGCCGGCCGCAGTATGCACCAGCAGGCTGCCCGAGGCGTTCACGCCCTGCGCCACGCCCTCGGTGCCGTCGCTGAGCGTGACGGCACGCCCGCGCAGCGCATCGCGCGCGTCGAACCGGGCCTGGCAGGGCGCGAAGCCGCTCCGGGCGAAGCGCAGCACTTCGGCCACCAGCGGCGCGGCGACCAGCTGCAGGACCTCCGGGGCGCCGGCGTGCGGCAGCAGTTCGCGCAACGCGGCCGGCGGGGTGGAGAGGCCTTCGGCGGAGCGTGGTGCGATGTTCAGCCCGATGCCGATCACCGCGTAGCGCGCGCCGCTGGCGCCGTCGCCGAAACTCGCCGTCTCGATCAGGATCCCGCCCAGCTTGCGGTCCCCGACCCACAGGTCATTCGGCCACTTGAGGCGGATCGCCGGATCCAGGCTTTCCGCCACGCCCACCCCGACGGCGAGCGACAGGCCGGACCAGTCCGCCGGCGCCAGCGGCAGGCCCAGCGAGAAGGTCAGCGAATCCCCGGCCGCGCTGTGCCAGCCCCGCCCCAGCCGCCCGCGCCCCGCCGTCTGCTCCTCGGCCACCAGCAGCACGGGATCGGCCGCCCCGCCGCGCGAGCGGCGCATCAGTTCGGTGTTGGTCGAGTCGAGCTGCGGCAGCACTTCGACCGTGAAGCCGGGCACCAGCGGCGCCACCGCCTCCCAGATCGCCTCCGCCGGCCACCTGATGGTCACGGTGTGCTCAGCGCTTGCCGCGCTTGGGCGCCAGCAGCGTGCCGCGGCAGTTCCTGCTGCCGCACCAGCAGGGGTACTCCGCCTTGAGCTTCTTCGTGTACGGCTCGTCGATGATCAGGCCGTAGTCGTAGTTCAGCTCCTCGCCGGCCTTGATGTTGCGCAGCGACTTGATGAAGATGCGCCCTTCGACCTCGTCGGCTTCGCAGTTCGGGTTGCAGGAGTGGTTGATCCAGCGCGCGGCGTTGCCGCCCACCGCGGCGTCGATCACGCGCTTGTCGTCGACATGGAAATAGAAGGTATGGTTCGGATCCTCGGGATTCCACGGGTGGCGGCGCTGGGCCTCCTTCCACGTGATGACCTCGCCCACGTATTCGATCAGCGTCTCGCCCTCGGGGATGTCCTGCAGGGCGAACACGCCCTTGCCGTGCACCCCCGATTTGCGGACCTGGATGCGGCGGTTGGTTTTCGGTGCGGCGGCGGCTCTGGCGGGCATGGAGGAAATTCTGTTAACTTGGTTTCGTACGCGTATGCGCGTGCGCGTGTGCGCACGCGAGGAAAGCGCGATTGTAAGAACGTGAGGAACGTGGCGCCGCAAGGCGTCCGGGTTGGTCCGTGAAAACATTGGTGATTGCCGAAAAGCCTTCCGTTGCGCAGGACATCGTCCGGGCGCTGACGCCGGTGGCCGGCAAGTTCGACAAGCATGACGAGCACTTCGAGAACGAGAAGTACATCGTCACCAGCGCCGTGGGCCACCTGGTGGAGATCCACGCGCCGGAGGAATTCGACGTCAAGCGCGGCAAGTGGAGCTTCGCCCACCTGCCGGTGATCCCGCCGTATTTCGACCTGAAACCGGTGGACAAGACCAAGTCGCGCCTGAACGCGGTGGTCAAGCTCGCGCGCCGCAAGGACGTGACCGAGCTGGTGAACGCCTGCGACGCGGGGCGCGAAGGCGAGCTGATCTTCCGCCTGATCGAGCAGTTCGCCTTCGAGGGCGACAGCCCCGGCAAGGCGAAGAAGGCGGGCTCGCACAAGCCGGTGCGCCGCCTGTGGCTGCAGTCCATGACGCCGCAGGCGATCCGCGAGGGCTTCGAGAAGCTGCGCAGCGAAAGGCAGATGGAAGGCCTGGCGGACGCGGCCCGTTCGCGCTCGGAGGCCGACTGGCTGGTGGGCATCAACGGCACCCGCGCGATGACCGCCTTCAACTCGCGCGACGGCGGCTTCTTCCTCACCACGGTGGGCCGCGTGCAGACGCCCACGCTGGCGATCGTGGTGGAGCGCGAGGAGCAGATCCGCAAGTTCATCAGCCGCGACTACTGGGAAGTCCACGCCAACTTCGCGGCCCAGGCTGGCGAGTACCCGGGCAAGTGGTTCGACCCGAACTGGAAGAAGGACCCGGAAGACGCCGAGAAGCGGGCCGACCGCGTCTGGAACGAGCAGGAAGCACGCGCGATCGCCGATGCCGTGCGCGGCCAGAAGGCGACCGTCACGGAGGAATCCAAGCCCAGCACCCAGGCGGCGCCGGGCCTGTTCGACCTGACCTCCCTGCAGCGCGAGGCCAACGGCCGCTTCGGCTATTCGGCCAAGACCACGCTGGCGCTGGCGCAGTCGCTGTACGAGCGGCACAAGGCGCTGACCTATCCGCGGACGGATTCGCGCCACCTGCCGGGCGACTACGTGAAGGTGGTGCACGACACGATGGGCATGCTGGCGTCCAGCGGCATGGCGCACCTGGCGCCCTTCGCCAAGCAGGCGATCGCGGAGCAGTACGTCAAGCCGATCAAGCGCGTGTTCGACGACAGCAAGGTCTCGGACCACTTCGCCATCATCCCCACGCTGCAGGCGCCCAGCGGCCTGTCGGAGGCGGAGCAGAAGGTCTATGACCTGGTCGTGCGGCGCTTCCTCGCGGTGTTCTTCCCGAGCGCCGAATACATGGTCACCACCCGCATCAGCGAGGCGGCGGGCCACCGCTTCCGCACCGAGGGCAAGGTGCTGGTCAGGCCGGGCTGGCTCGCCATCTACGGCAAGGAGGCGGCCGACGAGGTGGAAGGCGCCAAGGAAGGCGACAAGGGCCAGAACCTGGTGCCGGTGCAGCCGGGCGAAAAGGTCGATACCGAGTCCGTCGAGGCCAAGGGCCTGAAGACGCGCCCGCCGGCGCGCTACAGCGAAGCGACGCTGCTCGGCGCGATGGAGGGCGCGGGCAAGTTCGTGGAGGACGACGAGCTGCGCGAGGCCATGGCCGAAAAGGGCCTGGGCACGCCGGCCACCCGCGCGGCCATCATCGAAGGCCTGATCAACGAGAAGTACATGCTGCGCGAGGGCCGCGAGCTGATCCCCACGGCCAAGGCGTTCCAGCTCATGACCCTCCTGCGCGGGCTGGGCGTGGAGGAACTGAGCAAGCCCGAGCTGACCGGCGAGTGGGAATACAAGCTGGCGCAGATGGAGCACGGCAAGCTCTCGCGCGACCAGTTCATGCGCGAGATCGCCGACATGACGAAGCGCATCGTCATGAAGGCCAAGGAGTACGACCGCGACACCGTCCCGGGGGACTACGCGACGCTCAAGACGCCGTGCCCCAATTGCGGCGGCGTGGTGCAGGAGACCTACCGCCGCTACAACTGCGTGGGCGGCAGGGGCTTGGAGCCCTGCGGCTTCTCGTTCACCAAGATCCCGGCGGGGCGCGCGTTCGAGCTGGACGAAGTGGAGCAGTTCCTGCGCGACAAGCGCATCGGGCCGCTGCAGGGCTTCCGCTCCAAGGCCGGCTGGCCCTTCACGGCGGAACTGGCCCTCGTGTACGACGAGACCGACCGCAACTGGAAGCTGGAGTTCGACTTCGGCGAGGACAAGGACCCGGCCGCCACCGGCGAGATCGTCGACCTGTCGGCGCAGGAGCCGCTGGGGCCCTGCCCCAAGTGCGGCCACCAGGTCTTCGAGTGGGGCAGCAACTACGTGTGCGAGCGCTCGGTGCCCACCGAGAAGCACCCCGCGCCCACCTGCGATTTCCGCAGCGGCAAGATCATCCTGCAGCAGCCGGTGGAGCGCGAGCAGATGGCCAAGCTGCTGGCCACCGGCAAGACCGACCTGCTGGACAAGTTCGTCTCGATGCGCACGCGCCGCTCGTTCAAGGCCTTCCTGGCCTGGGACGCGGAAGCGGGCAAGGTGAACTTCGAGTTCGAGCCGCGCGCCTCCAAGTTCCCGCCGCGCAAGACGGCGGGTGCGGCGAGCGCGAAGACCGCGACGGCCAAGGCCGCGGCGAAGTCACCGCCTTCGCAGGAGAAGGCGACCGCGAAGGCGGCGAAGAAGGTGGCCGCACCGGCCGCGAAGAAGGCCCCGGCCAGGAAGGCCGCGGCGCCGAGGAAGACCGGCGCGGGCCTCAAGCCCAGCGCCGAACTCGCAGCCGTGGTGGGCGCGGAGCCGATCGCGCGCACCGAGGTGATCAAGAAGATCTGGGACTACATCAAGGCCCACGGCCTGCAGGACAAGAAGGACAAGCGCGCGATCAACGCCGACGCGAAGCTCAAGCCCCTGTTCGGCAAGAACCAGGTCTCGATGTTCGAGCTGGCGGGGATCGTCGGCAAGCACCTGTCCTCCGACTGATCGCCTTCCTCCCTCCCCTCTGGGGGAGGGCCGGGGTGGGGGCGCTCCCTCGCCTACCGCGCCTCCGGCAGCTTCGTCGCCAGCGTCGCCACGTCGATCAGCACCTGCACCGCCTCCGGCGGCTGCATCGGCTGCGTGACGCGCACCGTCGCGCGGCCGATGTTGCCCACCGGGATGCGCCCGAGCAGGTGCCCCAGCGGCAGCAGCGCGATGCGCAGCACCTGGCCCGCGGCCTCGCGCCAGTCGCGGCTGCGGCGTGCCAGTTCGAGCATCCGGCAGTGGCTGTCGAAGTGCAGCCCGGCATCGTGCTGGCCCACGACATGGGCCGCCATCAACCACTCCCATTGGGCCTCCGCCGGCTGGCCGACGGCCGCGGTGTCGGCGTAACCCCGGACGAGGCGCGCGTAGACGATGCGGCGCTCGTCGGGGGAGAGGTGGTCCATATCACAATTTGTAACATTGGTCGAGCCTGGATGTCAAGCTTGGTCGCGCGCGCTGCCGGACGGTGGCAGGCGCCCGCCGATCGGAGACAAGTGCGCGGCTTCGTAGCATCATCGCGGTCCCACACACCCCAACGATCAGGAGGATCGATGACGCGCACCCTCATCGCGGCCGCCGCGATTGCGTTCGCCGCCTTCGGCGCCCACGCCGCCGGCTTCAAGCTGGAAAGCCCCGACATCAAGGCGGGCGGCATGATGGACAAGAAGTTCGAAGCCAACGTGTTCGGCTGCGGCGGCGAGAACAAGTCGCCCGCGCTGAAGTGGAGCGGCGCGCCGAAGGACACCAAGAGCTTCGCCGTCACGGTGTACGACCCCGATGCGCCCACCGGCTCAGGCTGGTGGCACTGGTCCGTCATCAACATCCCCGCGAACACCACCGAGCTCAAGCCCGATGCCGGCAACGCGAGCAACGCCAACCTGCCGCAGGGGGCGCGCCAGGTGCGCATCGACTACGGCGTCGCGGCCTGGGGCGGCGCCTGCCCGCCCCCGGGCGACAAGCCGCATCGCTACGTCTTCACCGTGCACGCCCTGAAGACCGACAAGCTGGACATCCCGCCGGACGCGACGGCGGCGCTGGCCGGCTTCATGATCAACGCCAACTCGGTCGCCAAGGCCAGCTTCACGGCCAAGTACGGGCGGCCGAAGGCGAAGTGATCCTCACCGCAAGGGAGCCACCATGAGCGAGTTCAAGCTGGAAAGCCCGGACATCCGCCCGGGCGCCATGATCGACCAGCGCTTCGAGGCCAACGTGTTCGGCTGCACCGGCGAGAACCGCTCGCCGGCGCTGAAGTGGAGCGGCGCGCCGGCCGGCACGAAGAGCTTCGCGCTGACCGTCTACGACCCCGACGCGCCCACCGGCTCCGGCTGGTGGCACTGGGTCGTGATCAACCTGCCGGCGAGCGTCACCGAGCTGAAGCCGGACGCCGGCAACCACAGCGGTGCGAACCTGCCTTCCGGCGCGCGCCAGGTGCGCATCGACTACGGCTTCAACGGCTGGGGCGGCATGTGCCCGCCGCCGGGCGACAAGCCGCACCGCTACGTGTTCACCGTGCATGCGCTCAAGACCGACCGCCTCGACATCCCCGAGGATGCGACCGCGGCGCTGGCCGGCTTCATGATCAACGCGAACACGATCGCCAAGGCGAGCTTCACCGCGCTGTACGGCCGGCCCGCGTAGGCCGGTGGCGAGCCGCGAGGCGCGAGAACCCCAGCGCTGCAGGTGGCGGGGCACAATGAGCCGGTGAAGCGCCCCCTCAGCCCGTCCGAAACGACGCCCGAACTCGAGCGGCTGCGCCTGCGCAGCATCGTGATCGCGGCCGTCGTGCTGCTGGGGCTGCTGTACCTGCACCTGCTGTCCGCGCTGTTCGCGGGTCTTGCCGGCTTCGTGCTGTACCGGCGCGTGCGCGACTTCACCGGGCCGGCCCAGGGATCCTGGGGCAAGCGCACGCTGCGCTGGGTGATGGTCACGATCGCGGTGGCCGGCCTCGGCCTGCTCTTCGCCGCCGGCGCCGAGCTGCTGTTCAAGTCGGGCGGCCTCGGGCGCCTCATGGACCTGGTGGCCGACACGCTCGACCAGTTGCGGCTCACGGCCCCGCCCTGGGTCGTCGAGCGCCTGCCCGAGTCGGCCGACGCCGTCCAGCACGCGGTGAGCCGGTGGCTGCGCGAGCACTCCGGCGAAGTGCAGCGCTGGGGCGGCGAGGCGCTGAAGATCCTGGTGCACATCCTGCTGGGCCTGGCCATCGGCCTGATGGCGGCCACGGCGGCGCGCAATGCCGATGCCGCGCAGGCGCGCCGCCCCCTCGCCGTGCTGGCGCAGGCGCGCATGCTGCAGCTCGCCAACGCCTTCGGCGACGTGTTCTCGGCGCAGTTGCGCATCTCGCTGATCAACGCCGCGCTGACCGCCCTCTACCTGCTGGTGCTGCTGCCCGCGCTGGGTTACCGGATTCCGCTGGCGCCGACGCTGGTCGGCTTCACCTTCTTCGGCGGGCTGATCCCGATCGTGGGCAACCTGCTGTCGAATTCGGCCATCACGATCGCGGCGCTGACGGTATCGGTGTGGCTGGGCGTCGCCTCGCTCGTGTTCCTGGTGGTGATCCACAAGCTGGAGTACTTCCTGAATGCGCGCATCGTCGGCGGCCGCACCAACGTGCCCACCTACGCGATGCTCACGGCCATGCTGCTGCTGGAGTCGGCCTTCGGCGTGTCGGGCCTGGTGGCGGCGCCGATCTTCTGTGCGTGGCTCACGCGCGAGTTGCGCGACGGGGACTGGGTGTAGGCTGGGGTGAACCGCGCAGCGCGTGAACCCCAGCGACGCGCGAAGCGCCGGGCTTCCCGGCGCGCGTTGCGCGCGGTCAGCGCCAGCCTACGAAACAGCCGTTCGTTTCACGACCCGCTGCGCAGGTGCCAGGCCTTCGTCCGCGTGAAGGCCTGGATGCCGTACTTCGACAGCGTCAGCCCCACGCCCGAATCCCCCACGCCGCTCCACGGCAGGCGCGGGCTCACGCGGTCGCAGCAGTTCCAGTACACGCTGCCCGCATGCACCTGCGACAGGATGCGGCGCGCCCGCGCCTCGTCAGGCGTGTAGACGCCGGCGGTGAGGCCGTAGCGGGTGTCGTTCATCAGCCGGATCGCTTCGGCGTCGTCGCGCACCTTCTGGATGCCGATCACGGGGCCGAAGCTCTCCTCGCGCATGATCTCCATCGTGTGGTCGACGTTCACCACCACGGTGGGCTCGAACCAGTTGCCCGAGCCGCCGCCGACGCGCCCGCCGGTGAGCACCGTGGCGCCCTTCTGCCGCGCGTCTTCCACCTGCGCGGCCAGCACGTCGAGCTGCGGCAGGCGCGTCAGCGGGCCGATGTAGGTGTCCTCGCCCACAGGGTCGCCCATGCGGAAGCCGCCGACCACCTGCACGAAGGCCTCGACGAAGGCGTCGTGGATCTTCTCGTGCACGTAGATGCGCTCCACCGAGCAACAGCTCTGGCCGGTGTTGTACATGGCGCCGTCGGCCAGCGATTCGGCCGCGGCCTTCGGGTCGGCGTCCTCGCGCACGTAGGTCGGGTCCTTGCCGCCCAGCTCGAGCTGGAGCTTGACGAAGCGGCCGCCCACCGCCTCGGCGATGCGCTTGCCGGTGGCATGCGAGCCGGTGAAGAACACGCCGTCGACGTCCTGCGCGAGCAGCGCGGCGCCGACCTCGCCGCCGCCGACCAGGCACGCCATCACCTGCCGCGGCACGCCGGCCTCGTGCAGCAGGCGCGCGATCTCCAGCCCCGTGAGCGTCGAATACTCCGAGGGCTTGTACAGCACCGCATTGCCCGTCGCCAGCGCCGGCAGGATCACGTTGCAGCCGACGAACCACGGGTAGTTCCAGGCCGAGATGTTGGCCACCACGCCCAGCGGCACGTGCTCGATCTGCTCGCGCATGCCGCCTTCGTCGTACACGGTCTCGGACGCGATCGCCTGCTCGCACTCGGCCAGGAAGAAGTCGATGCGGGGCAGCAGGCCGTTGAGCTCGTTGCGCGACATGCGGATCGGCTTGCCGGTCTCGCGCGTCATCGTCGCAGCCAGCGCTTCGAGCTGCGCGACGACCGCGGCGCGGAACGCGCGCAGGCAGTCCAGGCGCTCGGACAAGGGCCGCGCGGCCCAGGCGGGTTGCGCGGCGCGCGCGGCCTGCGCTTTCGCCGCCACGCTCGCGGCGTCGTCGGCGGGCAGGGCGATGACCAGTTCGCCGTTGGCGGGGTTGCGGATCTCGAGAGTGCTCATGTCGTGTCGCGCGCCGCGCGGGCGGCCGCCAGGAAGTCGCGCAGCAGCGGCGTGTCGTCGATCACGCCGAGCTCCGGACGATGGAACTCGGGATGCCACTGGACGGCGGCAACCCAGGGGCCGCCGGCTTGGCGGATCGCCTCGATCACGCCGTCCACGGGCGACAGGGCCTCCACGACGAAGCCGGGCGCCACGTCCTTGACGCCCTGGTGGTGCACGCTGTTGATCTTGTGGCGCCCCGGCTGCAGCAGGCTGGCCAGCCGCGTGTCGCGCAGGATGTCCACCTCGTGGAAGTTCAGGTCGTAGATCTCCGCATCGCGGTGCACGAGTGCGCCGGGCTTCTGGGTGCGGATGTCCTGGTACAGGGTGCCGCCGTGCGCCACGTTGATCAGCTGCATGCCGCGGCAGATGCCGAATACCGGCTTGCCCGCGGCGCTGAAGGCCTGCACGAGCGCGATCTCGTATTCGTCGCGCACGCGGTCGCCGTGCCATTCGGGGCGCAGGGGCTGCTCGCCGTAGCTGCCCGGCCAGACGTCGGCGCCACCGTGCATCACGAGGCCGTCGAGCCAGCGCGCGTAATCCTGCACGGTGACTTCGCCGCGGAAGGTCTTGCCGTTCAGGGACGGCACCATCACCGGCAGCGCGCCTTCGGACATCACCCAGTGCGCGGTGGACTGCTCGATCCACAGCAGCGTCTTGGAGGGCGCCGCCTTGCGCTCGCCATCGGGGTGGAAGAAGCAGGCGCTGATGCCGATCTTCAGTCTATCCATGGTCTTGCTCCCTCCCCCTCTGGGGGAGGGTGGGGGTGGGGGCGCTTGCGCGCCATCGCTGGGGTTCGCGGCCTTCGGCGCTCACCGCCAGCCTGCCAAGCACGCTGTTCATCGCATCGCATCACATCGCCGCCGCGAACAGCCGCTCGAAATCCGCCGCCGTGACCGGCCGCGGATTGGTCTGGTGGCAGATGTCCCTCACCGCGATCTCCACCAGCCGCGGGATCTGCTCCGGCTTGACGCCGTGCGAAGCCAGCGTGCCCGTGATCCCGATCTGCTGCTTCAGGTGCCCCAGCCAGCGCACCAGCCCCGGGCCGCCGCCGCCCACGCGGCAGACATGCGCCAGCTCCTCGAACTTGTCCGGCGCCGCCTCGATGTTCCAGGCCAGCACCGTCTCGATCATCAGCGCGTTGGCGAGACCGTGGTGCAGGTCGCAGACGGCGCCCAGCGCGTGCGCGCAGGAATGCACCGCGCCCAGGTCCTTCTGGAACGCGATCGCGCCCATCATCGAGGCCATCATCATGTCGCTGCGCGCGTCGATGTTGGCCGGCTCGCGCACGGCGCGCACCAGCGAGCGGGCGGCGATGCGCGTGCCCTCCAGCGCGATGCCGTCGCACAGGGGGTGGTACGCCGGCGACAGGTAGCTCTCGATGTTGTGGGTGAGCGCGTCCATGCCCGTGGCGGCGGTCACCTGCGCCGGCAGGCCCACCGTGAGTTCCGGGTCCGCGAACACCTTCTTCGCCAGGATCTTCGGGCTGAAGATCACGCGCTTGAGGTGCGTCTCGTCCTCGCTGATCACGGCGGAGCGCCCGACCTCGGAGCCGGTGCCCGCCGTCGTGGGCAGCGCGACGAAGTACGGCAGCGGGTTGGTGAGGGCGCGCACCCGCGGGTGGTCCCATGCGTATTCGAGGATGTCGCCGTCGTGCGTGGCGGCCACGCCGACGACCTTCGCCACGTCGAGCGCGGCACCGCCGCCGATGCCGATCACGCAGTCGGCCCGATGCGTCTTGTACGCGGCGGCCCCGGCCATCGCCTGGCTGGCCGTGGGATTGCCGAACACGCCCGGGAAGACGAGCACGTCGAGGCCGGCCAGGTGCGACTGGAATTCCGCCAGCGCGGGCAGCGCCGCCAGGCCGCGGTCGGTGACGACCAGCGGCCGCCGCAGGCCCTGCTCCTGCAGGTGCCGCGCGACTTCCTTGCGGGCGCCCGGGCCGAAGCGGATGTCGGTGGGAAAGGAGAAGCTGGAGAGGCTCATCTCGGGTCCAGGTGCATGGGGTTCTTCGCGCAGGAGCGCCGCCTCAGACGATCTCGAAGTAGCGGCGCAATTCCCAGTCGGTCACCGCATCCTGCCACTGCCGCCATTCCCAGTCGCGGGTGGCGGCGAAATGATCGACGAAGGTGTCGCCCAGCCAGTTGCGCGCGATGTCCGACTTGCTGAACACGCGCGTGGTCTCGATCAGCGTGCGCGGTGCGCGCGGCACGTTCTCGCCGCCGACGTTGGTGCCGGTGATGGGCGGCGTGGTGAGCTTCAGGCCCTTCTCCACCCCGTGCATCCCCGCCGCGATCACGGCCGCCATCGCCAGGTAGGGATTCACGTCGGAGCCGGGGCAGCGCGTCTCCAGCCGGGTGGCCTTGGGCGAGCCGGCCAGCACGCGGAAGCTGGCGGTGCGGTTGTCGATGCCCCAGGTCGGCTTGACCGGCGCCCAGAAGCCGTCGACCAGCCGCTTGTAGCTGTTGATCGTGGGCCACAGCATCGGCCCGAACTCCATCATGCAGGCGACCTGGCCGGCGAGGTAGCTCTCGAACAGAGCGCTCATCTTGCGCGGCGAATCAGCGTCGTGGAAGAGGTTGGTCTTGCCGTCCGACAGGCTCTGGTGGATATGGCCGCTGCAGCCGGGGAACTTCGGGCTCCACTTGGCCATGAAGGTGGGCATGATGCCGAAGCGCTTGCCGATCTCGCGCGCGCCGGTCTTGAACAGGATCGCGCGGTCCGCCTGCTCCAGCGCCGTCGAAAAGCCGATCGCCACTTCGTACACGCCCGGGCCGGTCTCGGTGTGCAGGCCCTCGATGGGCACGCCGAAGCTCAGCATCTCGTCCATCAGCGCATTGAAGAAGCCGGGGTTGTCGGCCATGCGCAGGATGGAATAGCCGAACATGCCGGGCGTGATCGGCTCCGGCGGCTGGCCGTTCTTGGCGGCCCAGGTGTGCGGGTCCTCGCGGAAGTTGAACCACTCGAATTCCATGCCGCACATCGGCTGGAAGCCCAGCTTTTCCGCGCGGGCCAGCACGCGCTTGAGCGTCTGGCGCGGGCACAGCGGGTGGGGCGAGCCGTCGGCGTTGACGAACTCGCCGAGGAAGAAGGGCACGCCGTTGTCCCAGGGCACGTTGCGCGCGGTGCCCAGGTCGATGCGCGCCAGCGCGTCGGGAAAGCCGTGCTGCCAGCCCGTGACCTGGGTGTTGTCGTAGGTGACGTCGTGCATGTCCCAACCCAGCACCACGTCGCAGAAGCCGAAGCCGCCTTCGGCCGCGCCCTCGAACTTGTCGATGTGCAGGTACTTGCCGCGCAGCACGCCGTCGATGTCGCTCACGGCGACCTTCACCTTGCTGGCGTGGCTCTTGCGCAGCTTTTCCAGGGCGGGGTGTTGCATGGCCGGTGGCGCTCCCAAACGTTGCACTTCGCGTCTGCTATCTTGACAGCCTTCGCCGCGGCTGTGTGGCGTCGTCCGTGGAGGAGAAACTTGCAGCAAGCCATGGTCCTGACCTGGCCCGTGGTGGCGGCGGTGCTGTGCGGCGCGCTGCTGCATGCGGGCTGGAACGCGGTCGTCAAGTCCAGCAGCGACAAGGCCCTGGACACCGCGGTGATCCACACCATGGCCTCGCTGGTGGCGCTGCCGCTGGTGCTCGCGGTGGGCCTGCCCAACCCGTCGGCGTGGCCCTACATCCTGGCCTCCGTCACGATCCACATCGGCTACTACATCGCGCTGGTCGGCGCCTACCAGCACGGCGAGTTGGGGCTCACCTACCCCTTAATGCGCGGCACGGCGCCGCTGCTGGTGGCGCTGTCGGCGGCGGCGACGGTGGGCGAGACGCCGTCGCCGCTGGCCTGGGCTGGCGTGCTGGCCGTGAGCTGCGGCGTGCTGGCGCTGGGCCTGTCGCGGCACGCGATGGATTCTCCGCGGGCGGTCGCGTTCGCGCTGGCCAACGCGGTGGTGATCGCGCTCTACACGGTGGTGGATGCGCTCGGCACGCGCGCCTCCGGCGATGCGCTGCAGTATGTGGCGGCCCTGTTCGCGCTGGAGGGCTGGCCCTTCGGCCTGCTGGTGCTGGCGCGGCGCGGCTGGGGGCGTGCGTGGCCGTACGCGCGCCAGCGCGCACCCGTGGCCCTGGTGGGCGCCTGCGCTTCGCTGGCCTCCTACGGCATCGCCTTGTGGGCCATGACGCGCGCGCCGGTCGCGACCATCGCGGCCCTGCGCGAAACATCGGTGCTCTTCGCGGCGCTGCTGGGCACCTGGCTGCTGAAGGAAGCGTTCACCTTGCGGCGCGCCTTCGGCACCGCGGTCATCGTCGCCGGTGTCATGGCCTTAAGGCTGGGCTAGAGTCGCGGCATGTCCGAAGCGGCCCTGCAGCGCATCGAATCGGGCCTGGCGGATGCCCGGGCCGCGCTGCTGCTTGGCGACCTCGAGACGCTGCACGCGCGGCTCGTCGCCACGCTGGACGCGCTGGCCGAAGTGACCGCCGCCGGGCTCGTGCCGCGCCAGCAGCGCACCGAGGCGCCGTGGGATGCCACGCGCGCCCTGCAGCTGGTCTGGGAACTGCTCGCGCGCTTCCACGCCGCGGACTGCCATGTCTTTCCCTACGCCGGCACCTTGCTGGGGCTGGAGCGCGACGGCCGCCTGCTGGCCGGCGACAAGGATGCGGACCTGGCCGTCTGGCTGGAGGACTTCGCGCTGGCCGGCCGCCTGCTGCAGCAATGGGGCCTGCAGCGCGCGACCGACGTGCCGCCCTTCGCCAACATGGCCACCTACGTCGAGCCGCGCACCGGCTGTTCGGTGGACCTGTTCGGCCTCTACCGCAATGCCGTCGCGCAGCGCACCGAGGGCGGCGCCTGGCTGTACGGCAAGCCCCCTTCGCACCAGCGCCTGCTGCTGCTGCCGTGGCTGGAGCTCGTCGAGCGCGAGACGCCGGCCGGCAAGGCGTGGTGGCCCGCGCCGGCACAGGCGCTGCTCGAGGCATTCTATGGCGACTGGCGCACGCCCGATCCCGAGTGGGACACGCTGATGTCCAACCGCGCGGTGCACGAGATCAACCTGAGCTGGTGGTGCTGGGCGCTGCAGCGCCTGGCGCAATGCTGGCTCACCGGGGACCTCGCCAAGACGCGGCGCTTGCTGGAGCAGATCGCCGGCCGCGCCGGCGAGCAGTCCTTGCTCGCCCGCTGGCGCGAGGCGCTCGCATGAACGACGTGCCGCGTCCGGAGGACGTGTCGGTGCTGGTTCCCGCGGCGGGCCTGGGCGAGCGCCTCGGTCTCGGCCCCAAGGCCCTCCTGCCCCTGGCCGGGCGCCCGGTGGTGGACTGGGTGGTGGACAAGGCACGGCAGCTCGGCGCCGAAGTGATCGTGGCCTGCGCCCCCGGCATGCAGGCGCCGGCGGGCGCGCGCGGCGTCGCCGGCGGGGCGACGCGCCAGGACAGCGTGCTCGCGCTTGCGGCCGCGGCGACGCGGCCCTGGTCGCTGGTGTGGGACGCCGCGCGCCCCTTCGCATCGCTGGACCTCGCCCGCCGCGTGCTCGCCGCCGCCGTGCCCGCCGGCGCGGCCACGGCCTGCCTCACCGGCGAAGTGCGCTGGCTCGTGCTGCAGCAGGATCGCGTGGCACAGGCGTTACCGGGCACGCAGGCCGGCCAGTCGCAGACGCCGCAGGCCTTCGCCACCGCATTGCTGCGGGCACTCACTCAGCGCGGCGCGCGCGAGGGCTGGCAGGTGCAGTCCACGACCGAACTGTTCCTGCTCGCCGGCCACGAGGTGCGCGCGGTTCCCGGCGAGAAGCTGAACCTCAAGCTCACCACGCGCGAAGACTGGTTGCTGGCCGAGGCGCTGCATGCACGATTGTTGAGCTGAATACATTGCGGCGCCGGCGCGGCCTGCGTAGGATGGCTTTCATCTTTCACTCCTCACCCAGGGAGGTTTCTCTCGTGGCAACCAATCGCGACATCGCCTCGCGCCGCACCGTGGCCCTCGTGGGCCCCAGCGCCGCAGGCAAGACCAGCCTGGCCGAAGCCTTGCTGTGGAAGGCCGGGGCGGTGGGCGCGCCCGGCAGCGTAGAGAAGGGCAGTACCGTGTCCGACCAGGACCCGCTGGAAAAGCGGGCCCTGCGCTCGTTGAACACGACGCTGCTCCACTTCACGCACCGCGACATCACCACGCACCTGGTCGACACGCCCGGCGCGCCCGACTTCCTCGGGCAGTCGCTGCCGGCGCTCGAAGCCGTGGAGACAGCCGCCATCGTGATCAACGCGTCGACCGGCATCGAGCCGATGGCGGTGCGCATGATGGAATGGGCGCAGCAGCGCGAGCGCGACCGCATCATCGTCGTCAACAAGATCGATGCGCAGGGCGTCAACCTCGAGGCGCTGGTGCAGCAGATCCAGGCCACCTTCGGGCGCGAATGCCTGCCGGTGAACCTGCCTTCGCAAAAGGGCGAGACGGTGCTGGACTGCTTCTGGAAGATGAAGGACGACGGCCCGCCGCCCGACTTCTCCTCGGTGGAGGCGGCGCACCGCGCGCTGGTGGAGCAGGTGGTGGAAGTCGACGCCGCCTTCGTCGAGCGCTACCTGAACGACGGCGACGTCGATCCCTCCGAGCTGCACGCGCCGCTGGAACAGGCGCTGCGCGAAGGCCACCTGGTGCCGATCTGCTTCGTGTCCTCGCGCACCGGCGCGGGCGTGCCCGAACTGCTGGACGTGATCGAGCGGCTGCTGCCGGATCCGACCGAGAGCAACCCGCCCGCCTTCCTCGAAGGCGAAGGCGAGGCCGCCAAGCCGATGCAGCCCGTGGTGGATCCGGACAAGCACGTGCTCGCGCACGTCTTCAAGATCACGCAGGACCCCTACGTCGGCAAGATGGGGGTGATCCGCGTGCACCAGGGCACGATCACCAAGGACAGCCAGCTCTATGTCGGCGACGGACGCCGCCCTTTCAAGGTCGGCCACCTGTTCATGCTGCAGGGCAAGGAACTCAAGGAGGTGGCCAAGGCGGTGC
The DNA here is from genome assembly GCF_037890035.1 of Ramlibacter sp. AN1133. Taxonomy (NCBI): domain Bacteria; kingdom Pseudomonadati; phylum Pseudomonadota; class Betaproteobacteria; order Burkholderiales; family Comamonadaceae; genus Ramlibacter; species Ramlibacter sp. AN1133. The sequence continues at coordinate 434,594 of NZ_JBBKTQ010000002.1, read as the reverse complement.
CCGGCGACCTGTGCGCCATCGCCAAGGTGGAGGAACTGCACTTCGACGCGGTGCTGCACGATGCGGCGGAGGATTCGCACATCCACCTCAAGCCGCTGGAGTTCCCGGTGCCGGTGCACGGACTGGCCATCACGCCCAAGCGGCGCGGTGACGAGCAGCGGCTGCACGACATCCTGCAGAAGCTGATCAGCGAAGACCCGTGCCTGAAGGTGGAGCACGTGGCGACCACCAACGAGACGGTCGTCTACGGCCTGGGCGAACTGCACCTGCGCACGCTGCTCGATCGCCTGCAGGAAGTGCACAACTGCCAGGTCGACACGCGGCCGCCGCGGATCGCCTACCGCGAAACCATCACCGCGAACGCCGAAGGCCACCATCGCCACAAGAAGCAGACCGGCGGCGCCGGCCAGTTCGGCGAGGTGTTCCTGCGCATCGAGCCGCTGCCGCGGGGCAGCGGCTTCCAGTTCTCCGACGAGGTCAAGGGCGGCGCGATCCCGAACAACTTCATGCCGGCCGTCGAGAAGGGCGTGATGGCGGCGATGGAGGAAGGCGTGGTCGCCGGCTACCCGGTGGTGGACTTGAAGTGCATCGTCTACGACGGCAAGCACCACACCGTGGACAGCAAGGAGATCGCTTTCGTGCAGGCCGGCAAGAAGGCGCTGCAGGCCGCGGTGCAGGCGGCGCGGCCCTGCGTGCTGGAGCCGATCGTGAACGTGGAGATCACGGCGCCCGAAGCCAACATGGGCGACATCACCGGCGACCTGTCGTCCCGGCGCGGACAGGTGATGGGCACCAAGGGCGAAACGGCGGGCACGCTCACCGTGGTGGCGCAGGCGCCGCTGTCGGAGCTGGCCAGCTACCAGTCGCGCCTGAACTCGCTCACCGGCGGGCAGGGGCGCTACACGATCGCGTTCAGCCACTACGAGCAGGTGCCGCCGACGGTGCAGCAGCAGCTGGCGTCGCAGTACAAGCTGAAGGACGAGGGCTGAAGGCTGAACCCGGGGTAACCCGTCGCCCCTGCGCAGGCGGGGACCCAGAGGAGCAAAAGCGGCCGATGGCCGCTTTTGTTCTTGGGGAGGCCGGGACCCCCGCCTGCGCGGGGGTGACGGCTGATGCCTGGGGTGACGGCTGATGCCGCGTGACGGCTGACGCCGGAGGCGGTGAAGCCACGTGACGCTGATATCGCGTGGCGGCTGACGCCCCGTGACTTCTCAGCGCCAGTGGCCCCGGCCGCCACCGCCTTGCCAGCCGCCCTGCCCCTGCCACCCGGGTTGCTGCTGCTCGCCGCCGCCCTGGTGCCGCTGCCAGCCGCGCTCGCCGTCGCGCCCGCGCGGGGCGGGAGCGACGTGGGGCGGCTGCTGCACCGGTCGCACCTGCTGCTGCGGCACCGGCACGGCCTGCTGCGGCGCGGCTTGCACGAAGGGGCGCACCGGCTGCGTGAACTGGCGCACCGGCGGCACATTGCTCGCCTCGCGCTGCTGGTGCTCGCGCTGCTGCCGCCAGGCTTCGGGCTGGGCGCGTTCCTGCTGCATGCGCGCGGCCTGCTCCTGCTGCGCGCGCTGCACCGCCTGGTCGCGTTGCCCGATGCGCGCGGCCTGCTCCTGCTGCTGGCGCAGCAGCTGTTCACGCTGGAAGCGGAGGTCCTGCTGCGCGCGCCCGGCTTCGGCCTGGCGCTGCTGCTCGCGTGCATTGCGTTCCGCGTCGCGCTGCAACGCGTTCTGCTCGCGCTGGGCGCGGAACTGCTCGCGCACTGCGGGCGGCGCCTCCCGCCCGCCACCGAAGAAGCGCGGCGCCGCGGCCGGCTGCACGGTCTGCACGCCGGCCGGCGGCTGCGCCTGCAGGCGCGTGGCCGGACGCTGCATGTCCGGACGCTGCACGTCCGCGCGGTGCCGATCCGGCCGCCCCGGCACCACGTTGATCTGCGAATGGCCGATGGTCTGCGCGTTGAGCGGCTGCCAGTGACGGTACACCGGCCGGCCGCGGCGGAAGTCGTCCTCGCCCATCGCCGTGACGGCGAACGGCCGGTTGCGCCACGCGTGGTTGCCGTAGTTGCGCGGATAGGCGTTCAGGTTGATGTTGTGGTTGGCGAAGCCCACGTAGCGCGGCGAGTGGCGGAAGGTCGGCCACCACGCCTCGCCCGGCGCAAGCGGATACCAGCCCACGCCGGGACCGGAGCCGATCGCCAGCCGCGTGCCGCCGCCGCCCAGGAACACCACCAGCGCCGGCGCGTACACCGGCCGGTGCGCCAGGCGCCCGGGCACCCACGCCCAGCGGTTGGCGATCATCGTCCAGCGCCCGTAATGGAAGGGCGCGAAGCCCCAGGGCGCGTCGTCGATCCAGGTCCAGCCCCAGGGGGAGATCCAGCTCCAGTGCCCGTAGCGATAGGGCGCCCAGTTGGCCACCTGCACGGTGGGATACCAGATGGCGCCGTAGTTCGGGTCCTGCGACCAGGTGCCGTACGGATCGAGCTGCGCGTAGCCGACCACGCCGCGCGGCACGTAGCGTGCCGCCACCGACTGGTCTTCGGCGCGATTGCGCTCGGCCGTCCAGAGCGAGAAGTCGTCCTGCACGTAGCCGGGCCCCTGCACCTGTGCCAGGAAGCGGCCGGCGAAGCTGGCGTTCTGCCCCGCGCCCATCTGGATGGATTCGCCGCCTTCGCCGAAGAGGGAGCCGAGGCCGCTTTCCACCGTCACGCGCGTCTCCCCGCTGCGCGCATCGACGTCGATGCGGTAGTCGCCGGCCTGCAGGGCACGGAACGCCAGGTTGGGCGTGTCGACCTCGATGTTCTCGCCCTGCGAGACGTCGCGCACGCGGACGTTGATCCGGCCCTGCTGCAGGATCACCTTGAGCGTGCGCTCGTCGAGGTCGATCACGCCCAGGTGGCTTTCGCCATCGAGGTGCAGGGTGGTGGTGCCGACCTGCAGTTCCGCGCGGGCGCCGCGGTCCGTCCACAGGCGGTCGCCGGGGGTGACGGGGCGGTTCGCCGGCAGGTCGGTCCATTCCTCGTCGCCCTGCGGCGCGAAGACCACGCCGCCTTGCCGATAGCTCACGTAGCCCACGCGCGCGGGCGGATCTTCGGTGTCCTGCGCGAAGGCGGCGCCGGCCAGCCCGATCAGGACGATCGCGGCAAGCCAGAAATAGCGCCACATGCGGCGGTGGTGCAAGGTGGTCATGGCGGGCTGCAGACGGGACTTCATGGTCACTCCCTCAACGCACGAGCGTGAACCCCTGCTGTGAAGCCACCGTAAATTCCGCAACCCACCGCATGGGCGAACCGGCCGCACGTGACTTCTTCACGGCACGGCCGGCGGCAGGCGGGAAAGCTGGCGCATCGACCGGGTTCGCACGGGGCGCAGCCCCAGCGTACGCCTGCCGCCGGACCAAAGGAAGATAGGGATAAATGCCTAGGAAACAGGCACGCCCCGGTCTTTACGTCGGCGCGCGGAAGATCGCTTCCAGGTCCGCTTCGCCGTTGGCGTTGTCGAGTTGCAGGCTGCCCTCGATGTGATCGAGGTGGTCCAGCATGATCTTCTCGGCGCGGGCCCGATCGCGCCTGGCCACCGCGTCGATGATCAACTGGTGCTCGTCGTCGCGGCAGCTTTGCGCCGTTGGCGCGTCGTACAGGAAGATCGTCAGGCAGGTGAGCATGCACAGCTCGCGCATCGTGCGCGCCAGCGCCGAATTGCCCGCCAGCTCCGCCAGCAGCGTGTGGAACTCGCCGGACAGGCGGATCACCGCGCGCTTGTCGCCGCGCTGGCGTGCCTCCGCCTCGACCTCGACGTGCTGGCGCAGGCGCTGGATCTTGTCGGGGCTGAGCGTGTCCACCAGCCGCCGCACCACGGCCGGCTCGATCAGGCGGCGCGCCTCGAACACGTCGCGCGCCTGCTCGGTGGTGGGCTTGGCGACGTAGGCGCCCCGCTGCGGGAACAGCTCGACGATCTGCTCGTGCGCCAGGCGCGCCAGCACTTCGCGGATGCGCGCGCGGCTGACGCCGAAGATGTCGGCCATCTTCTCTTCGCCCAGCTTGGTGCCGGGATGCAGGCGGTGCTCCAGGATGGCGACGTAGATGCGCTCGTAGATGTCGTCGACGCTGGTTTCGCGGTCGGCGCGGGCGGCGGGCGGCTTGCGCGCGGCTGCAGGCATGGGGGCGGGTTGCGCTCGGGCGGTTCGGGAGTGGCGGGCGATTCTAGCCGCCGCCCCGACGCCGGCGCCGGCGCCGCCTCCGCCATGACTGTGGTCGTGGTCGTGGTTCAGGCCCATCGGAACAATCCTCCCCATCCCGTGATGGCCGCGGGCGATGCGCCGGCGGCGCGCAGCAGGCCCCACACCGTGGTGCTCACCGTGTCCAGCAGGGGAATGCCGCGCTCGCGCTCGAAGTCCTCGGCCAGCTGCGCGGCGCGCAGGTTGGTGCAGTAGGTGGCGATCGCCTGCGGCCTCGCCTCGGCGACTTCGTCCATCAGCGTGCGCACGGTGCCGGGTTCGACCAGCCCGAAATCGTGGTTGACGCGGATGCCCAGGTGCCGCTCGGCGACCACCTCGATGCCCAGCGTGCGGTAGTTGTCCACGATGCGCTGCTGCACGTCCGCCGTGTAGGGCGTGACGAGCGCGATGCGACGGATGTCCTTCAGCGCGAGCAGCTCGTTGAGCGCCAGCACCGCCGTCGTCGCCGGGATGCCGGTGCGCTCGCGGATGCGTTCCACCAGCTGGCGATCGCGGTCGAAGCCGAGCCAGCCGGAGGAGGTGCCGCTCCAGCCGATCGCGTCCACCTTCGCGTCGGCGAGCAGTTCGGCCGCGGCCAGGATCTTGCTGTCGTCGAACTGGCCGAGCGCCTGCGCGTCCAGGGCGATCTCGGTCACGCGAAAGCGCGAGAAGTGCGCGCTGGCGCCGGGCAGGCTTTGCACGATCGCGCTCGTCAGGGGCTCCAGCGCGGTATTGGAGGAAGGGGTCAGCACCCCGAGTCGCAAAGGTTGGTTCATGGCGCAAGTCTAGAAGCACTGCGGCGCAAATGGTAGACATTTATCAATGCCGTTTGTCGACATTAGTGTAAACACTAGGCCCCATGACGGGCCGGCTCACGGATAGTTCACCGACCGTTCCCCGGGTGCCGGGCCGCACCGGGCGGCCCGGAAGTTGCTGATCCCCCTCTGGAAACCCATGATGAATCTGTCCCGCGACCCGCAATCCGCCCCAAAGACGTTGTCGACAATCATGTCTGCACTTTCTCGGGTCGTTTGCCGCACCGGCGTGGTGCTCCCCGGAGTCCGCCATGGCTGATGGCGCCCTCGACCTGGTGCTGCGCAACGCCCGCGTGGCCACTGCCAGCGACACCTTCGGATGCGACATCGGCGTTCGCGCCGGCCGCATCGCGCTGCTGGGCGAGGGCCTGCCCGCCGGCGTGCGCGAGATCGACGTGGCCGGCCGCACCGTCACGCCCGGCGGCGTGGATGCGCACTGCCACCTCGACCAGCCGATGGAAGGCCCCGCGAAGATGGCGGACGACTTCCTCACCGGCACGCGCTCGGCAGCCTGCGGCGGCACCACCACCGTCATCCCGTTCGCGGCGCAGATGAAGGGCCAGTCGCTCGAAGCCGCGGTGGCCGACTACCACGGGCGTGCCGAAGGCAAGGCCTGCATCGACTACGCCTTCCACCTGATCGTCAGCGACCCGACGCCGCGGGTGCTGGAAAAGGAACTGCCGTCCCTGATCGGCCAGGGCTACACCTCGTTCAAGGTCTACATGACCTACGACGACCTCAAGCTCGACGACGGGCAGATCCTCGACGTGCTGGAGATCGCCCGCAACCACGGCGCGCTGGCGATGATCCACGCCGAGAACGCGGACTGCATCGAGTGGCTCACGAAGCGGCTCGAGGCCGCCGGCCGCACCGCTCCGCGCTGGCACGCACATGCGCGGCCGATGCTGGTCGAGCGCGAGGCCACGCACCGCGCGATCGCGCTGTCCGAACTCGTGGACGTGCCGATCCTGATCGTGCACGTGTCGGGCCGCGAGGCGATCGAGCAGATCCGCTGGGCGCGCGGCCACGGCCTGTCGATCTTCGCCGAGACCTGCCCGCAGTACCTGTTCCTGACCGCCGAGGACCTCGGCATCGACGACAGCTACCAGGGCGCCAGGTGCGTCTGCAGCCCGCCGCCGCGCGACAAGGCCAACCAGCAACGCATCTGGGAAGGCCTCACCGACGGCCTGTTCACGATCTTCTCCTCCGACCACGCGCCGTTCCGCTTCGACGACCCGCAGGGCAAGAAGGTCGGCGGCGAGGAGGTGGCGTTCCGCCACATCCCGAACGGCATTCCCGGCCTGGAGACGCGGCTGCCGCTGCTCTATTCCGAAGGCGTGCTCGGCGGCCGCATCACGCTGCAGAAGTTCGTCGAGCTGACATCCACCAATCCGGCCAAGGCCTATGGCCTGCATCCCCGCAAGGGGACGATCGCGGTCGGCAGCGACGCCGACCTGGTGGTCTGGGACGAACGCGACTTCGTCGTGGACAACCGCGCGCTGCACCACGCAGTGGACTACACGCCTTACGAAGGCATGCGCCTGAAAGCCTGGCCCGGCCTCACGCTCTCGCGCGGCCAGGTGGTCTGGGATGGCAAGGCCTTCACCGGACAGCCCGGCCGCGGCAGGTTCCTGCCCTGCGCCGCCCCTTCCCTCCTGCCCAGGAAACCGTGATGCGCATCCTCCTTATCAACCCCAACATCAGCGACAGCGTCTCCGACCTGATTCGTGCCGAAGCGAAGCGCAGCGCCTCGCCCGGCACCGAGATCGAGGTGCTCACCGCCCCCTTCGGGGTCGCCTACATCGAGACGCGCTTCGAGGCGCTGGTCGGCGCGTACGCGACGGCGCAGCTCGCGGCCGAACATGGCCCGAAGTACGACGCGGTGGTGGTCGCCGCCTTCGGCGATCCGGGCCTGCAGGGCCTGCGCGAGTTGCTGCCGGTCCCGGTGACCGGCATGACGGAAGCGGCGCTCGCCAGCGCGCACCTGCTCGGGCACCGCATTTCCATCATCGCGATCTCGCAGCGCATCCAGGCCTGGTACCGCGAGACGGTGGAAAGCTACGGCTTCGGCAGCCGCCTGGCCAGCATCCGCGCGCTGAACCGGCCGCTCTCGAGCATCGGCGGCGTGCAGGAAGAGCACGCGCAGGCCCTGAAGGAACTGGCCGAACGCGCCGTGGACGAAGACGGCGCCGAAGTCATCATCCTGGCGGGCGCCCCCCTGGCGGGCCTGGCCCGCTCGCTGCACGGGCAGTTGCCCGTTCCGGTGGTGGACGGTGTCTCCAGCGCCGTGCGCCACTGCGAAACGCTGGCCGCGCTCAAGCCCTGCCGTGCGGTGCGCGGCAGCTTCGCGCTGCCTCCCGTCAAGCCCAACAAGGGCCTGCCCGCCGGCATCGCCGCGCTGCTCGCTGCGGGCCAACACTGATTCCCCTCATTCCGTCAACCGGAGAGATTGCCTTGAAAAACCCACCTGCCGCCGCAGCCGTCATGGACATGCCCCTTCCCCACTCCAGCGCCGCTTCCACCGCGACGCCGACGAAGGTGCGCTGGAAGATCTTCCTGATGATGCTGTTCCTGATCTCGGTGAACTACATCGACCGGGCCTCGCTCTCGGTGGCGATGCCGCTGATCGCCAAGGAATTCGACATCGGCCCGGCGGTTCAGGGCCTGCTGCTGTCCTCCTTCTTCTGGACCTATGCCTTCATGCAGATTCCCGGCGGCATGCTGGCGGACCGCTTCGGCCCGCGCATCGTGATCGCGGGCTCGACGCTCGGCTGGGGCTTCTTCCAGGCCGTCGCGGCGGTCTGCACCGGCTGGGTGGGCCTGATGTTCACGCGCCTGGGCCTGGGTGCCGCCGAGGCGCCGATCTACCCTGCCGGCGGCAAGCTCAACGGCATCTGGATGACGCAGAACGAGCGCGGCCGCGGCGCCACGCTGCTCGATGGCGGCGCCCCGCTCGGCGCGGCCCTGGGCGCGCTGATCATCGCGGGCCTCATTTCGGAGTTCAACTCCTGGCGCACCTCCTTCGTGGTGGCCGGGGTGGGCACCATGGTCTGCGGCTTCTTCGCCTGGTGGTACATCCGCAACCATCCGCGCCAGCATCCGGCGGTGAACGAGGCCGAGGCCGCGTACATCGAGGCCGCGCAGGCCGCCGAACCGACCAACGTCAGCGGCAACGTGCTGCACTTCTTCAAGTACCGCTCGGTGTGGGGCATGTTCTTCGGCTGGATGTGCTTCAACTCGCTGTTCTACGGCCTGCTGACCTGGATGCCCACGTACCTGTCGAAGGTCCACGGCCTCGACATCAAGCAGATGGGCGGCGCGATCTTCATCATGTTCTTCTCCGGCTTCGTCGGCGAAATGGTCGGCGGCTGGATCGCCGACAAGTGGAAGGCCGCCGGCGCCTCGCAGGCCAAGGTGCTGCGCACCCTGTTCGGCATCGCCGCGGTGATCGCCACGATCGCGATCTTCAGCGTCTCCAAGATCAAGGACCCCGTCACGGTGGTCGTCATGCTGTCCGTCACGCTGTTCTTCCTGCGCTGGTGCGGCCTGTTCTGGGCCATCCCCTCGATCATCGGCACCAAGAAGCGCGTCGGCTTCCTGGGCGGCACCATGAACCTGGGCGGCAACTGCGCCGGCATCGGCGTGCCGATCCTGGTCGGCGTGATCGTGCAGGTCACCGGTTCGTACGACATGGCGCTGATGCTGTTCACCGCCGCCGGCGCGGGCCTGTTCGTGTGTTCCACCATGCTGATCGACTACAGCAGGAAGCTGCCGGTCTGATCCCGCGAGCGGCTCGCCGGGTCCGGCGGGCCGCAGCGACCCAGGACCCTCGCCCGCCCCGGGACGCGCGCGAACGCCGCGTTCGACCCGACAAACCCAGGAGAAAACCATGCCTTTGCGCCTCTCGCATTTCCGCCTTCCTTTCGCCGCGCTCGCCGTGGCCGGCCTCGCCGCCGCGCTGGCGCTGCCCGCCGCCGCGCAGGACCGCATCAAGTTCAAGGCGATCGGCCAGCCGCTGGCGACCGGCCTGATCCAGAAGAACCGGGAGCAGCCCTTCTTCGAGCACTTCGCCGAGAAGACCGGCCTGCCGATCGACGTCGACTACAAGCCGATCGATACCCTGGGCGTGAAGGACACCGAGCAGTTGCGCGTGATGAAGGCAGGCCTGTTCGACATCGTGTCGCTGCGCGTGTCGCAGAACTCGCGCGACGAGCCCACCATCCTGGGGCTGGACCTGGTGGGCGCCTCGCCCGACTACGCCACCGGCCGCAAGGTGGCCAAGGCCTATTTCGACACGATCGATGCGCGCCTGCAGCAGCAGTTCAACGTCAAGCTGCTGGGCGTGTGGCCCTTCGGCCCGCAGATCCTGTTCTGCAAGAAGCCGATCGCCAAGCTGGCGGACATCAAGGGCATGAAGGTCCGCGTGTACGACCAGAACCTGGCCAAGTTCATCGAGCTGGTGGGCGGCACCCCGGTGCCCGTGTCCTTCGCCGACACGCACCAGTCGCTGTCGCTGGGCGTGGTGGACTGCGCCATCACCGGCCCCAGCTCCGCCAACTCCGCCGGCTGGCCCGAGGTGACGACGCACCAGCTGCCCCTGGGCTTCCAGATGGCCCTGAACGGCTACGCGATCTCGCTCAAGGCCTGGAACAGCCTCAAGGCGGACCAGCAGGCCAAGCTGAAGACCGCCTTCGAGACCCTGACCGACGACATCTGGAAGTACTCCGAGGAACTGTTCCAGGACGCGCTGAACTGCAACGCCGGCAAGGACCCCTGCACCACGGGCAAGAAGTTCAAGCTGGTGAACGTGCCCGTCACCGCCGCCGACGGCGACCTGATCCGCAGCGCCGTCACCAAGGTCTCGCTGCCGGCGTGGGCCGACGTGTGCGACAAGTCCAATCCCGGCTGCTCGCAGAAGTGGCGCGCCACCGTCGCACCGGTGCTGGGGATCAAGTGAACGGCGCCGCCCACACCGAGGAGATGCTGGCCCCGCCGGTGCCCGCGGCGGCGGCGCCGAAGCCCGCCGCCGTGTCACCCAAGGACCGCGTGGAGACTGCGCTCGCCACCGTCTTCGGCGTGATCTTCCTGGGGCTCGCCGTGGTGGTCACGGTCGAGACGATCAGCCGCAAGGTCTTCAACGTCTCGCTGCAGGGCGCCGACGAACTGGGCGGCTATGCACTGGCCGTCGGCTCCACGATCGCGTTCAGCCTGGCGCTGATGGGGCGGGCGCACATCCGCGTCGACGTGTTCCACGAGCTGATGCCCCGGCGCATCCAGGCGGTGATGAACTGGATCTCGATCGTGTCGCTCGCCGCCTTCGGCCTGTTCATCGCCTGGGTCGCCTTCAAGGTGATCGGCGACACCATGCAGTACCGCAGCACCGCGCAGACGCCGTGGGCCACGCCCCTGATCATCCCGCAGGGCGTCTGGTACGCCGGGCTGGCGATCTTCGCGCTGGTGGCGAGCGGCTACGCACTGCGGGCCACCGCCCTGCTGTTCGGCGGCCGCATCGACACGCTCAACGCGGACTTCCATCCCAAGAGCGCGAAGGAAGAACTGAAGGAAGAACTGGACGACCTGGCGCAGCGCCAGGGCAGCGAAGGGGACCAGCCATGAACGTCGGAGTCATCTCGCTCGCGTTCTTCGCGATGCTGGGCATGATGCTGGTCGGCATGCCGATCGCCGTGTCGATGGCCGTGGTGGGCATCGTGGGCGGCATCGCCGCCTACGGCACGCCCTTCATGGACTCGATCGCGCCGGTGATCTGGGGCGTGCAGAACGAGAACCTGCTCACCTCGATCCCGCTGTTCGTGCTGCTCGGCGAACTGCTGCTGCGCTCCGGCATCGCCGACCGCATGTACGTGGCGCTGTCGGCCTGGCTCGGGCGCATGCCCGGCGGCCTGCTGCACACCAACATCGGCAGCTGCGCGCTGTTCGCCGCCACCTCCGGATCCTCGGTCGCGACCGCGGCCACGGTGGGCACGGTGGCCCTGCCTTCGCTGATGAAGCGCGGCTACTCGATGCGCCAGTCGCTCGGCTCGCTGGCCGCCGGCGGCACGCTGGGCATCCTGATCCCGCCGTCGGTGAACATGATCGTGTACGGGTCGCTCACCAACAATTCGATCGGCAAGCTGTTCATCGCGGGCATCGTCCCCGGCCTGCTGCTGACGGGATCGTTCATGCTGTGGATCTGGATTTCCAGCGTCATGAGCGGCACCGTCAAGCGCGAGGAGCCGGTGCCCCTGGCCGAGCGCATCCGCACGCTGCAGTTCCTGATCCCGCCGATGGTGGTGTTCGGCATCGTGATGGGCAGCCTGTACTTCGGCATCGCCACCGCGGCCGAGAGCGCGGCCCTGGGCGTGATGGCGGCGCTGCTGTTCACATGGCAGTCGAGGCGGCTGTCGCTGGAGCTGCTGCGCAACTGCTTCATCTCCACCGCCCGCATCAGCGGCATGATCCTCCTGATCATCACCGCGGCCTTCATCCTCAACCTCGCGATCAGCCTCACCGGCGTGGCCGAGGCCATGACGAAGTGGGTCGCGGGACTGGGCCTGTCCGCCACCGGCCTGATCCTGGCGCTGATCGTGTTCTACCTGGTCCTCGGCATGTTCATGGACGTGCTGTCGATGCAGGTGGCGACCATCCCGATCACCTACCCGATCGCCATCGCGCTGGGCGTCGACCCGATCTGGTTCGGCATCTTCATCGTGCTGATGTGCGAGCTGGGGCTGATCACGCCGCCGGTGGGCATGAACCTGTTCGTGGTGCACGGCATCCGCCCCGACAAGGGCGGCATCGAGGATGCCATCTGGGGCGCGCTGCCGTACGCGGTGATCATGATCCTGTTCACGCTGCTGCTGATGGCCGTGCCGCAGCTCGTGACCTGGCTGCCGGCGCACATGTGAGATGGCAGGCGAAGCACAACCCTGGCGGCTGCCCGCCACCGAACTGCAGCGCCGCTACCGCGACGGCAGCCTGACGCCGCTGGAAGCGGCGCAGGCCTGCCTGGCGCGGCTGGAGGCGGTCAACCCGAAGATCAACGCCGTGATCGCGCGCCGCGACGGCGCCTTCATGGACGAAGCCGAGGCGGCCACCGAACGCTTCGCCCGCGGCGCGCCGCTGTCGCCCCTGGACGGCATCCCGCTGTCGGTGAAGGACAGCCTCTACACGCGCGATGCGCCGACCACCTGGGGCTGCCCGGCCCTGCGTTCGCACGCAACGGGGCAGGACGAGTTCGCCGTCGCGCGGGCCCGGGCCGCCGGCGCGCTGGTGATCGGCAAGACCAACGTGCCGGAGTTCGCGCTGGAGGGCTACACCGCCAACCCGGTCTTCGGCGTGACACGCAATCCGTGGAACCTGGCGCTCACGCCCGGCGGCTCCAGCGGCGGCGCGGTCGCCTCGGTGGCCGCCGGCATCACGCCGCTGGCGATCGGGCAGGACGGCGGCGGCTCGATCCGCCGGCCGGCCTCGCACACCGGGCTGGTGGGCCTCAAGCCCACGCTGTCGGCGGTGCCGCGCGAGCACGTGCTGCCCAGCCTGCTGCTGGACTTCGAGGTGATCGGGCCGCTGGCGCGCACCGTGGGCGATGCGCGAGCGCTGTTCGACGTCATGCGTGGGCCGGCCGCCGTCGACCGCTCCTCGCTCGCCGCGGCGCAGGCGGCGGCGAGTCCGCGCCCTGCGCGCGCGCTGCGCATCCTGTACGTCGAACGCTTCGGTTCCGCCCCGCTCGATCCGCAGATCGCCGCCAGCGTGCGGCAGGCGGTGGCGCGGCTCGCGCAACTCGGACACGAAGTGCGCGAGGGCCCGCTGCCGCTCGACCTGGACTTCTATGCGCAGGCCTGGCCGCAGATCGGCCAGGCGGGCCTCGCCCACCTGTTCGAGCAGCATCCGGACTGGGCGCGGCAGGCCTCGCCCAAGTACCTGGACATGGCGGAGAAGGGCCGCGCGATTCCCGCCGCGCGCCTGTGGCAGATCCTGGAGGAAACCAGGCGCCTGCGCCGCGACAGCGTGAACCTGTTCGCGTCCGTCGACGCGATCGTGCTGCCCTCGGCGGCGGCGCTGCCGTGGAAGGCGGAAGACGCGTACCCGACGCACATCGCCGGCCAGGAGGTCGGCCCGCGCGGCCACGCCGTCTACACCGGGTGGGTGAACGCCGCCGGCCTGCCGGCGCTGGCGCTGCCCTGCGAACCCGCGCGCGAGGGCCTGCCGATCGGGATGCAGATCGTGGGCCCCTACGGCGCCGACGACGCACTGCTGGACCTGGGCGAGGCGTACGAAGCCGCGTACCCCTGGGCGAGCCGGTGGCCGGAGCTGTGAAGGATTGCTGCATCGCAGCGAGTCCATCTCTTTCGGGCAAAGGATTTTCAACTTGGCGTCTGTCAGTCGCAGGCGTACGCTTCCATATCTCGGGCTTGATCCCCACATCGTGAAATCCACAAGAGGAGACATACCATGTCGACCCAACGCAAGATCCTGATCCTCGGCGCCTCCTACGGCTCCCTGCTCGCCTCCAAGCTCCTGTTCGCCGGCCACGAGGTGAAGCTCGTCTGCCTGCCGGCCGAAGCCGACCTGATCAACACCGAGGGCTTCCGCGTGCGCATGCCGGTCAAGGGCCGCAGCGAGCCGGTCGTGATCGATTCGCGCCAGCTGCCGGGCAAGGTCTCCGCCGCCGGCACCTCCGAAGTGAACCCGGCCGACTACGACCTGATCGGCCTGGCCATGCAGGAGCCGCAATACCGCTCGCCCGGCGTGCGCGAACTGCTGTCCGCCGTTGCGAAGTCGCGCGTGCCGTGCATGTCGATCATGAACATGCCGCCGTTGCCGTACCTCAAGCGCATCCCCGGCCTCGACGCCAATGCGCTCAAGCCCGCCTACACCGACGCGAGCGTCTGGGACGACTTCGATCCGCGCACGCTCACGCTGTGCAGCCCCGACCCGCAGGCCGTCCGCCCGCCGGACGAAAAGGTGAACGTGCTGCAGGTCACGCTGCCCACCAACTTCAAGGCGGCGCGTTTCGACAACGCGGCGCACACGCAGATCCTGCGCCAGCTGGAAGCCGACATCGACGCGGTGCGCTTCCCGGCGCCGGAAGGCCCGATCGAACTGCCGGTGAAGCTGCGCGTGTCCGAATCGATCTTCGTGCCGCTGGCCAAGTGGTCCATGCTGCTGGCCGGCAACTACCGCTGCATCACGCCCGACGGCATGCGCACGGCGCAGGAAGCGGTGCACACCAACATCGAGGAATCGCGCTCGGTCTACAACTTCGTGTACGACCTGTGCGTGCGCCTGGGCGCCCGCGACGAGGACCTGGTGCCGTTCGAGAAGTACGCGGCCGCCGCGCAGAGCCTCACGCGTCCGGCTTCCGCTGCCCGGGCGCTGCAGAACGGCGCGCCCTACATCGAGCGCGCCGACAAGCTGGTGCAACTGGTGGCGCGCCAGCTGGGCCTGCGCCACCCGGTGATCGACCGCATCGTCGACCTGGTCGACACCCGCCTGCACATCAACCGCGAGGCGGCGGCGAAGAAGTGAGCGACCAGGACACGCTGACCCGCGCGCTGCTGGGCGCGTGGCGCGACCACGCGCCCGTCGAGGCGGGCCCGCTCGCCGGCCTGCTGCCCGACGCCGAAGCGGCCTATGCGGTGCAGGACCGCGTGGCCGCCGAAAGCGGCTGGTTCGACCGCGCCGTGCCGCAGCACTGGAAGTCGGGCGGGCCCACGCGCGAGTCCGTGCTGACGCATGCACCGCTGCCGCCGCGGCGGGTGTGGCCCAGCCCGGCGGACGCGAGCCGCGAGCACTTCAACCTGCGCCTGATCGAGGCCGAGGTCGCATTGCGCCTGGCGCGCGACGTGACGCCGGCGCAGGCCGCGGCGCTGTCGCATGAAGACGCTGCGTCGCTGGTCAACGCGATGTGCGTCTCCATCGAGATCGTCGACTCGCGCTGGCGCGAGGCGCGCACCGCCCCCGCGCTGCTGAAGCTGGCCGACCTGCAGTCGCATGGCGCGCTGGTGCTGGGCGCGTTCCGGCCCTTCGAGCCGCGGGACTGGAGCCGGCAGCAGTGCGTGGTGCGCATCGGCAATGCCGAGCCGAAGAGCTTCCAGGGCACGCAGTCGCTGGGCGATCCGGCGTGGCTGCTGCCGGTGTGGCTGCGGCACGTGACGCGCAAGGGTGCGACGGTTCCGAAGGGAACGGTCGTGACGACGGGGACGTGGTGCGGGTTGCTGGAGGCCAGAAAGGGCGACCTGGTGCGGGTGGAATTCGAGGGGATCGGCGCCGCCGAGGTGCAGCTGTAGGCTGGCGGTGAGCCGCGCCAGCGCGCGAACCCCAGCGCTGGCGCGCACCGCTGGGGTTGCGCTTCGCTCCACCACCAGCCTACCGGGTCCCGCGCGAGCGACCCGCTAAAGTCCCCGGGTGTCTTCGTCCTCCCGCTCCCCCTGGTTGATGCTCCTGGTGCTGCTCTCCGGCTTCACCATGAGCCAGGCCTTCCGCACCGCCGCCGGCATCATGGCGCCGCCGCTGCAGCACGACTTCGGCCTCACGCCGCAGCAGCTGGGGCTGTTCGCCGCCGCCTTCCATTTCTCCTTCGCCTCGCTGCAGCTGTTCATGGGCATGGGCATCGACGTCTACGGGCCCAAGCGCACCGTGGCCACCGTGCTGCCACTGACCGTCGCGGGCTCGCTGGTGACCGCCTCCGCCCACAGCTACCCGATGCTGATCCTCGGCCAGGTGCTCACCGGCATCGGCTGCGCGCCCGCCTTCCTGGTGTGCACGGTGTTCATCGCGCGCAACTTCCCGGGCGAGCGCTTCGCCGCCGTCAACGGCGCGGCGCTGGGCATCGGCTCGATCGGCCTGCTGATGACCGGCACGCCGCTCGCCTGGCTGATCGAGAACGTGTCCTGGCGTGCCGGCTTCGTCGCCATGTCGGTGTGCTCCGCGCTGGCCTGGCTGGCGATCCTGCTGCTGGTGAAGGAAGACCGGCCGCAGCATCACCAGCCGCTGCAGGTGCTGGCCGCGCTGCGCGGCTACGGCGAGCTGTTCCGGCTGCCGCACACGCTGGGCATCATCGGGCTGGCCCTCTTCAGCTATGCGGCCTTCATGGCGCTGCGCGGCCTGTGGCTCACGCCGTTGCTGATCGAGCGCTACGGCTTCACGCTGGTGCAGACGGGCAACGTGGCGATCGGCATCTCGGTGCTGGGCATGATCGGCGCGCCGCTGTTCGGCCGGCTCGACCCCGGCGAGCGGCGCCGCCGCGCGTGGATCCTCGGCTGCGCGCTGCTGACGGCGCTGCTGTTCTTCGGCATCGCCGCCCGGCCCGGGGCCGGCATCGAGGTCGCGCTGGCGCTGGCGATCAGCCTGCTGTCCGGCTTCGGCACCCTGCAGTACGCCGACGTGCGCTCGTCCTATCCGGCCCGCATGACCGGCCGCGCGATGGCGATCTTCACCATGGCGATGTTCCTCGGCGTGGCGATCATGCAGTGGCTCACCGGCGGCATCGCCTCCGCCGCCGGCGAGCTGCAGGTGGAGCGCTACACCGCCGTCATGGCCGCGATTGGCGCCTTCCTGGTCGGGGGCGCACTGCTGTTCCGCTGGCTGCCGGCCCCCGGGCACGCCAGCGCGACGCGGGGCGAGCCGTCACAATCGGCGCCATGAAAATCGCCAAAGACACCGTCGTCACGCTCAAGTACAGGGTCGCCGAAAGCAACGGCAAGCTGATCGAGGAAAGCAGGGAGCCCATGGTCTACCTGCACGGCGGCTACGACAACACGCTGCCGAAGATCGAGCAGGCGCTCGAGGGCAAGGAAGCCGGCTTCGAATGCACGCTGGACCTGCAGGCCGAGGACGCCTTCGGCGTGCGCGACGAAGCGCTGGTGCGGGTGATCCCCAAGAGCGAATTCCCGCCCGGCGTGAAGGTCGGCGGCCAGCTCGAAGGCCGCACCGACGACGGCCAGCCGCACGTCTTCCACGTCATGAAGATCAAGGGCCCCGAGGTGCACCTGGACGGCAACCATCCGCTGGCGGGCAAGGCCCTGCGCTTCACGCTCAAGGTCACCGGCGTGCGCGCCGCCAGCGCCGAAGAGATCGCGCACGGCCATGTGCATGGCGAGCACGGGCACCATCACTGAAAACCGGACTGCCGGACGCAGAGGACGCGAAGGGTACGCAGAGGACGCGAAAGAACATCCATCAAAAGGATTCCTGAATTCCTTTTGCGCCCTCTGCGTACCCTTTGCGTCCTCTGCGTCCGGCTGTTGCATTGATGTTCGCTCAGGAAACCCTACCTGACACCATGACCACCCCCACGTCCCCCATCCTCGCGGTGCGGCCGCTCGGCTTTCCGTGGGAAACCGTCGACCCGTTCCTGTTCTGCGCGTACCACGACGATGCCTATCCGCGCGGCAACGGCAGGATGGGCCCCGCGGTTTCGCTGGCCGGCCGCGACATCGGCCAGGACTTCAGCCGCCGGGACGGCTGGAGCATGTACCACGGCGAAACCGTGCCCGGCTTCCCGGCGCACCCGCACCGCGGCTTCGAGACCGTGACGATCGTGCGCCGGGGCCTGATCGACCACAGCGATTCGCTCGGCGCCACCGCCCGCTTCGGCGGCGGCGACGTGCAGTGGGTGACGGCGGGCCGCGGCATCGTGCACTCCGAGATGTTCCCGCTGCTGCACACCGGCGAGGACAACCCGCTGGAGCTGTTCCAGGTCTGGCTGAACCTGCCGAAGCGCAGCAGGATGGCCGAGCCGCACTTCACGATGCTGTGGAACGAGCAGGTCCCCAGGCGCGTGCTGCGCGACGGCGAGGGCCGGCGCACCGAGGTGGCGGTGATCGCAGGCCGCTTCGGCGAGGTCGCGCCGCTGGCGCCGCCGCCCGATTCGTGGGCGGCCGATCCCGCCGCCGACGTGGCGATCTGGACCCTCCGCATGGAGCCCGGCGCGGCCTGGACGCTACCCCCGGCGCAGGGCAAGGGCACGCGCCGGACGCTCTACTTCTTCAAGGGAGCGGACGCAACCGTCGACGGGGAATGGGTGGAATCCCCCGTGGCGATCTCGCTACAGGCCGACGCCGAAGTTCCCCTGACGACGGGGGATGCCACGGGCGAGTTCCTGCTGCTCCAGGGCGCTCCCATCGGCGAGCCGGTGGCGCAGTACGGGCCCTTCGTGATGAACACGCAGCAGGAGATCCAGCAGGCGATGCAGGACTATCGCCGCACCCGGTTCGGCGGCTGGAAGTTCGGCGACGCCGCGCCCGTGCACGGGACGCAGCCGGCGCGCTTCGCGCGTTATCCGGACGGCCGCGAGGAGCGCCCGGGGGGCGGTTAGCAGCTTTCCTAGGAAATCGACTTATTGGGTCGCCGCGCTTGCGACTGTTAGCTTTCTTCTGCTCGACATGAAAGGGAGAGTAGAAGATGAAAGCTGTGTTCGCGCCCGCGCGCGTCCTGCGCGCGCTTCTGCTGGTTGCCATGTGCACCAGCGCTTATTCCCAGGGCACGACCCCCGCGCCCACACGCAAGTCCAACCCCGGCGCGGCACCCGCCGTCGCCGCGTGGCCCACCAAGCCGGTGAAGCTGGTGATCGGGTTCCCGCCCGGGTCGGTGCAGGATCTGTCGGCCCGGGCGATCGCCGAGCCCCTGGGCAAGGCGCTCGGGCAGCCGGTGATCGTCGAGAACAAGGCCGGCGCCTCCGGCACCATCGCCGGCGCCCAGGTGGCGGGCGCCAACGACCTGCACACCTTCGGCGTGATGAACAACAGCCAGCTGACGATCGCCAAGATGCTCAATCCGGCGATCCAGTACGACCCCGCGCGCGACCTGGCGCCCGTGGCCCTGATCGGCACCACGCCGATGGTGCTGGTGGTCGGCGGCAGCGCGGTCGGCAAGACGCCGCAGGACTGGCTGCACTGGCTGCGCAACCAGGGCAACAAGGCCAGCTACGGGTCGCCGGGCACCGGCACGCCGGGCCACCTGGGCATGGAGCTGATCAAGAGCCGCAGCGGGCTCGACACGGTGCACGTGCCCTTCCAGGGCAACCCGCAGATCATCACCGCCATGCTGGGCGGGCACCTGCAGGCCGCCCTGCTGCCCCCGGGCCTCGCGATGCAGCAGGTCGCCGCCGGCAAGCTCAAGGCGATCGCCGTCACGTCCGAGCGCCGCAGCGTGCTGGCGCCGGACCTGCCGACCATGCGCGAGATCGGCGTGATGGGCGCGGACGTGGAACTCTGGACGGCGATGGCCGGGCCGGCGACGCTGCCGGCAGCCATCCGCGAGAAGATGGCCAGCACCGTCATCGACGTGGTCAAGGCGGACGAGACGCGCCAGCGCCTGCTGGCGGCCGGCTGGCAGGCCGCGCCCTCCAACGCGGAGGGCCTGCGCAACCGCATGAAGAGCGACACCAAGGTGTTCGGCGGCATCATCATGATGCGCAACATCCGGGCCGAGCTCTGACGGTGGCCGCGCGCCGGCCGGCGGAGCCGCCGCTGGTCGGCGCCACTTGAGCTGGCGCAATCGAAACGGGATTCGGGCCTTTAGACTGCCCTGCACGATGGGGTGCGTGCCCCCGGGAGAAGTCCAGTGAGCCTGAGCCGTCGCCAGTTCCTCCAGTCCGCCGCCGCGGCCGCCGCCATTCCCGGCCTGCGCCCGCTGGACGCCTGGTCCGCCACCGCGCCCTACGAGCTGATCGCCGGGGTCTTCAAGCAGAAGGTGCGCGAGAGCGGCCCCGACACCGCCGTCTGGGGCTTCAACCTGCAGGTGCCCGGCCCGGTGCTGCGCTTCCAGCAGGGCGAGGACGCGACCCTGCTGGTGCGCAACCGGCTGCCGCAGGCGACCACCGTGCACTGGCATGGCGTGCGCGTGCCCAACGAGATGGACGGCGTGCCGAACGTGACGCAGGTCGCCATCCCGCCCGACACCGACTTCACCTACAAGTACCGGCTGCCTGACACCGGCACCTACTGGTACCACCCGCACCAGTCCAGTTTCGAGCAGGTGCCGCGCGGCCTCTACGGCGCGCTGATCGTCGAGGAAGCCAGGCCGATCCCGGTCGACCGTGAAGTGATCTGGGTGCTCAGCGACTTCAAGCTGGGCCCGGACAACCAGCCGGTGGAGGACTTCGGCAAGGTCACGGACTTCGGCAGCGGCGGCCGCCTGGGCAACACGATCGCCATCAACGGCAAGGCCGCCGGCGCGCAGCAGCGGCTGGAGCTGCGGCCGAACGAGCGGGTGCGGCTGCGCCTGATCAACGCCTCGTCGGCGCGCCTGCTGCTGCTGGATTTCGCCGGCCACCAGCCCTGGGTGATGTCGTACGACGGCCAGGGCGTGCCGCCACGGCTGCTCAAGGCGCCGCTGCTGATGGGCGGCGGACAGCGCACGGACCTGGTCCTGGATGGCAGCGCCGGCCGCGGCGAGTTCGCCGTGATGGACCTGCGGGACAAGGGCACGCGGCTGGCGACCATCGCCTATGCCGGCAGCCCGGTGCGCGCCAGGGTGCTGGGCGCCCCGCCCGCCATCGCGCCCAACCGCCACCCGGCGGTGAACCTGGGCAAGGCCACGCGCCACTATCTCGCCTTCGAAGGCGGGGTGCTGGGCATGCCCGCGATCGGCAAGGTGGACGGCAAACCGCAGGACGTGAAAAGCATCATGGAGCAGCACGGCCTGTCGTGGACCATGAACTACACCGCGCAGCACGAACACGCGCTGATGCACGAGCCGCTGTTCCACTTCAAGAAGGGCGAGCACGTCGTCATCAAGATGGTCAACCGCACGGAGTTCGAGCACCCCATGCACCTGCACGGGCACTTCTTCCAGGTGGTGGCGATCAACAACCGCGCCGTGAAGGAGCGTGTGTGGCGCGACACCGTCGTGATGGCCCCGCAGCAGGACATGGACATCGCCCTGGTGGCCGACAACGTGGGCGAGTGGATGTTCCACTGCCACATCCTCGACCATGCCGCCGGCGGGATGATGGGGACGGTGCTGGTCGAGTAGGCGGGGGGGGCAAGCGCCGGAGGCGCGAACCCAGCGCTTCGCCGGCCGTTCCCCCGAAGGGGATTAGACTGCCGGGAATGGAGTTGCAGGACGCCGCCGCCACCCTCACGCACCTCGGCGCCGACGAGCGCGCCCTGGTGCTGGCCGCGCATGGGCGCGCGCGCGAGTTGCTGGAAAGCGGCGCTCCGCTGCGGGAAGTGCTCTCGCAGCTGACCAGCGCGGTGGAGGCCCTGGGCGGGGGCCGCACGGTGTCGTCCATCCTCGTCCTGGACCGCGAAGGCCTGCTGCGCAACGGCGCCTCGCCCAACCTGCCGGCGGACTACCTCGACGCGATCGACCGGCTCAAGCCCGACGCGGGCGTGGGCACCTGCGCGGCCGCCGCCGCCACCGGCGAGATCGTCGACACGCCCAGCTTCTTCGACGACCTGCGCTGGGCGGAGCTGCGCCACCTGCCGCTGGCGCTGGGTTTCCTGGGAGCGTGGAGCATGCCGATCAAGAGCACCGGCGGGCGCGTGCTGGGCACCTTCGGCACCTACTTCCGCGAGCACCGCCTGGCGACGCCGGGCGAGCGCGAGACGGTGGCGATGCTGGCCGGGCTGGCGGCGCGCGCGATCGAGACGCACGCGTTTGCGTGAAGGCCGAACAGCCGAACTTCCGGACGCAGAGGACGCCAAAGGGCGAAAGAACGCGAAAAAGTCAGAGTCCTTCAAGGATTCTTTTTTGCGTCCTCTGCGTACCCTTTGCGTCCTCTGCGTTCGGAAGTTCAGGAAGACAAAACGCGCCCGAAGGCGCGTTTTTCGCAACAGCCGAAGCCGATCACTTCGCCACGACGCGAACCATCTCCAGGCACTTGTTCGAGTAGCCCCACTCGTTGTCGTACCAGGCCACGATCTTCACGAAGGTGGAGTCCAGCGCGATGCCGGCGTCGGCGTCGAAGATCGAGGTGCGCGGGTCGGTGCGGAAGTCGGTCGCCACGACCTTGTCTTCCGTGTAGCCCAGGATGCCCTTGAGCGCGCCTTCGCTCTGCGCCTTCATCTCCGCGCAGATCTCCTCGTAGGTGGCCGGCTTGTCCAGTTCCACCGTCAGGTCCACCACCGAGACGTCGGAGGTCGGCACGCGGAACGACATGCCCGTGAGCTTCTTGTTCAACTCGGGGATCACCTTGCCCACGGCCTTCGCGGCGCCGGTGGAGGAGGGGATGATGTTCTCCAGGATGCCGCGGCCGCCGCGCCAGTCCTTGTTGGACGGGCCGTCGACGGTCTTCTGCGTCGCCGTGGCGGCGTGCACGGTGGTCATCAGGCCGCGCTTGATGCCCCACTTGTCGTTCAGCACCTTGGCCACGGGCGCCAGGCAGTTGGTGGTGCAGGAGGCGTTGGAGATGATCGCCTCGCCCTTGTACTTCTGGTGGTTCACGCCGAAGACGAACATCGGCGTGTCGTCCTTCGAGGGCGCGGACATGATCACCTTCTTCGCGCCGGCCTGGATGTGCTTCTGCGCGCCATCCGCCGTGAGGAAGATGCCGGTGGACTCGATCACGACGTCGGCGCCGACTTCGCCCCACTTCAGGTTGGCGGGGTCCTTCTCCGCGGTCAGGCGGATCTTCTTGCCGTTGACGATCAGCGTGTGGCCGTCGACGGCCACGGTGCCCTTGAAGCGGCCGTGCACCGAGTCGTACTGCAGCATGTAGGCCAGGTAGTCCGGCTCCAGCAGGTCGTTGATGCCGACGATCTCGATGTCGGAGAAGTTCTGCACGGCCGAGCGCAGCACGTTGCGGCCGATGCGGCCGAAGCCGTTGATGCCAACCTTGATAGCCATTCCATTCACTCCTGATGAATCAAACCCGCTGGCCGGCCGGGGCCGGGCCGTGATGTAACTATGCCCCCGCCTGCGCCCGCTGGAGCGCCGCTCGAACGGTGTCCGCGACGTTGTGGCTCCGGCTCACAAGCACTTCGTGCAATTGTGACCCTACGCCGAAACTCGGCGCTGCAGCGCCGCGCGGACAGTGTCCGCTACGTTTTCCGGGGTAAAGCCGAAATGTTTGAACAGCGCCGGCGCCGGCGCCGACTCGCCGAAGGTGTCGATGCCGACCACGGCAGCGCAGCCGTACTTCCACCAGAAGTCGGTCACGCCCGCCTCGACGGCGATGCGCGGGATGCCATCGGGCAGCACGCTGCGCTTGTAGTCGGCGTCCTGCCGGTCGAAGGTGGTCGTGCTGGGCATGGAGACCACGCGCACGGCGATGCCGCCGGCCTGCAGCAGTTCCTGCGCCTTCAGCGCCAGTTGCACCTCGGAGCCGGTGGCGATGATCACCGCCTGCGCCTCGTCGCCGCCGACCTCGCTCGGCTCGGCCAGCACGTAGGCGCCGCGGCTGATCTCGTCGAGGCCGGCCTTCGGGGCGTAGGGCAGGTTCTGGCGCGACAGCAGCAACGCCGTCGGCCGGTTGGCGTTCTGCAGCGCCACGGCCCAGGCCACGGTGGTTTCCGCCGTGTCGCCGGGACGCCAGACATCCAGTTGCGGGATCAGGCGCAGGCTGGCCGCATGTTCGATCGACTGGTGGGTCGGCCCGTCCTCGCCGAGTCCGATGGAGTCGTGCGTGAAGACGTGGATCACGCGCCGCTTCATCAGCGCCGCCATGCGGATCGCGTTGCGGCTGTAGTCGCTGAAGGTGAGGAAGGTGCCGCCGTAGGGGATGTAGCCGCCGTGCAGCGCGATGCCGTTCATCACCGCGGCCATGCCGAACTCGCGCACGCCGTAGTTGATGTGGCGGCCGATCCGGCCGTCGGACTGCACCACCTCGCCGGAAGCGTCGAAGCGCAGCGGCGCGGTGCTCTTGGTGTTCGTGAGGTTGGAGCCGGTCAGGTCGGCCGAGCCGCCCAGCATCTCCGGCAGCGCGGCGGTGAAGGCCTCCAGCGCGATCTGCGAGGCCTTGCGCGAAGCGACCGTCTCCGCCTTGGTGTGTGCCGCGATGGCGGCATCGACCGCGACCTGCGCGAAGTTCTTCGGCAGCTGGCCGGTCATGCGGCGCGCGAATTCGGCCGCCAGTTCGGGATGCGCCGCGGCATAGGCATCGAAGCGTTGCTGCCACTCGCCCTCGACCTCGGCGCCCCTGGGGCGTGCGTCCCACTCCTCGTACACCGCCGGGGGCAGTTCGAACGGGGTGTGGTCCCAGCCCAGCGCCGTGCGCGTGAGCGCGATCTCCTCGGCGCCCAGCGGCTCCCCGTGCGCCTTCGCCGTGTTGGCGCGATTGGGCGAGCCCTTGCCGATGTGCGTCTTGCACACGATGACCGTCGGCTTCTCGGCGCTGTGCCTGGCGTCGGCGATGGCGCGGTCCACGGCTTCCACGTCATGGCCGTCGATCGGTCCGATCACGTTCCAGCCGTAGGCCTTGAAGCGGCCCGGCACATCGTCGATGTACCAGGGCGTGACCTGGCCGTCGATGGAGATGCCGTTGTCGTCATAGAGCGCGACCAGCTTGTTCAGCTTCCACGCGCCGGCGAGCGCGCAGGCCTCGTGGCTGATGCCTTCCATCAGGCAGCCGTCGCCCATGAACACGTAGGTGTGGTGGTCGACGATCGCGTGGCCTTCGCGGTTGAATTCGGCAGCCAGCAGCTTCTCCGCCAGCGCCATGCCCACGGCATTGGTGAGGCCCTGTCCCAGCGGGCCGGTGGTGGTCTCGACGCCGGGTGTCACGTCCACTTCCGGGTGGCCCGGGGTCTTGCTGTGCAACTGGCGGAAGCCCTTCAGCTCGCCGATCGGCAGGTCGTAGCCGGTCAGGTGCAGCAGCGCGTAGATCAGCATCGACGCGTGGCCGTTGGAGAGCACGAAGCGGTCGCGGTCGGCCCAGTGCGGGTTCTTCGGGTTGTGCCGCAGGTGGCGGTGCCAGAGGGCGACGGCGATGTCCGCCATGCCCATGGGCGCGCCCGGGTGCCCGGAGTTCGCTTGTTGCACGGCGTCCATGGCCAACGCGCGGATCGCGTTCGCCATCAGGGAATCGTTGGCCATTCGGGGGCAGCTCCGGGAGGGAGAGGTAGGGGGAAACCCGGCATTTTAGATGACTGGGCCCGCGGTCCCCTGACCGCTGCGCCGGCGCGCCTCGATGCGACGCCTCGCGGATGACGAATGGGCCACTGCGTCATCGCTGGTGCGCAGCACCGCGATCCTGCCGGCGCAGCGGCGTCATTTGTCATACTGGGGCCATGAACGGCCTGCACCTCACCGCCGACCTCTATCGCTGCCGCTGCGACCCCGCGTGGCTGACGGATGCCGCGCGGCTGGGGGCCTGGTGCCTGGCCGCCGTCGAATCCGTGGGGCTCGAGGCCGTGGAGCACCTGTTCCACACCTTCCCCGGCACGCCGCAGGGCGCGGGCGGCGTCACGGCCACCGTGCTGCTGGCGGAATCGCACGTGTGCCTGCACACCTGGCCGGAGAAGAAGGCGGTGACCTGCGACGTCTACGTGTGCAATTTCAGCGGCGACCACTCGGCCAAGGCGCGCGACCTGATGACGGCGCTGGTGCAGCGCTTCCAGCCCGAATGGACCGAGCAGCGTTCGCTCGATCGCGGCGAGGAGGGCTGAGGTGAGCATCGCCCAGGCCATGATCCTGGCGGCGGGCCGCGGCGAGCGCATGCGGCCGCTGACCGACAGCTGCCCCAAGCCCCTGCTGCGCGTGCGCGACAAGCCGCTGCTGCAGTACCACCTGGAAGCGTTCGGCCGCGGGGGCTTTCGCGACGTGGTGATCAACACCGCGTGGCTCGGCGAGCAGATCGAGGACCACTTCGGGCACGAGACCGCCGACGGCGTGCGCATCAGGTACTCGCACGAGGGCAAGGACTTCGGCGGCGCGCTCGAGACGGCGGGCGGCATCGTGCGGGCGCTGCCCCTGCTGGACGACGTGTTCTGGATCGTGGCCGGCGATGTGTACATGCCCGAGTTCCTGTTCACGCGTGCGGCCTGCGACCGGTTCGCGGCCAGCGGCAAGCTCGCGCACCTGTTCCTGGTGCCGAATCCGGAGCACAACGCCAAGGGCGACTTCGGGCTGTCGCCGGACGGCCTCGCGCTGAATGGGCCAGACGGGCGCCATACGTACTCCACCACCGCGCTGTTCCGCCGCGCGTTCTTCGATGCGCTCCCCGCCGGCAACCCGCAGGGCGAGAAGCTGAAGCTGGCGCCCTTGCTGCGCGCGGCGATCGACCACGGGCAAGTCAGCGCGGAGCTGTACCACGGCCCGTGGACCGACGTCGGCACGCCCACGCGCCTCGCCGCCCTGAACACCTGAACGCCTGAACGCCTGCACGCCTGCACGCCTCCCCCTCCCCCTCCGGGGGAGGTTTGGGTTGGGGGCTCGCGGCGGCGCCGAAACCCTGCATTCCCGCCCGCGCGCGAATGACGACAGAATCCCCCCATGAACACCAGCGTCCCCTCCTCGGTCTACGCCCAGCGCCGCGCCCGCATGGCCCAGCAGCTGGGGAGCAACGGCATCGCGATCATTCCCACCGCGCCCGAGCGCCAGCGCAACCGGGATTCGGATTTCCTGTTCCGGCACGACAGCTATTTCCATTACCTCACCGGCTTCACCGAACCCCATGCCTGGCTGGTCGTGACGGGCGACGGGCAATGCACCCTGTTCTGCCAGCCCAAGGACCTGGAGCGCGAGATCTGGGACGGCTACCGCCTCGGCCCCGAGGCCGCGGTCGGCGCGCTGGGCGTGAACGCCGCCTTCCCCATCGGCGAGCTGGACAAGCAATTGCCCAGGCTGCTGGAAAACCGCGAGGTGGTGTGGTACCCCTTCGCGATCCACGAGGGCCTCGAGCAGCGCGTGGCCGGCTGGCTGAACCAGGTGCGCGCGCGCGTGCGCTTCGGGGCGCTGTGCCCCGAGCAGCAGCGCGACCTGTGCGCCGTCCTCGACGAGATGCGGCTGGTGAAGGACGCGCACGAACAGGACATCATGCGGCGCGCCGCCGCCATCAGCGCCCGCGGCCACGTGCGCGCCATGAAGACCTGCGCGCGCATGCTGCGCGAAGGCCGGGACGTGCGCGAGTACCACCTCGACGCCGAGCTGATGCACGAATTCCGCATGGGCGGCTCGCAGTACCCCGCCTACAGCTCCATCGTCGCCGCGGGCGCCAATGCCTGCGTGCTGCACTACCGCGCCGACGTCGCGCCGGTGCGCGCGGGCGAGCTGGTGCTGATCGACGCCGGCTGCGAGCTCGATGGCTATGCCAGCGACATCACGCGCACCTTCCCCGCCGATGGCCGGTTCAGCGGGCCGCAGCGCGCGCTGTACGACCTGGTGCTGGCCTCGCAGGAAGCGGCCGCGGCGGCGACGAAGCCCGGCGCGCGCTTCACCGATCCGCACGAGGCGGCGGTGAAGGTGCTGGCGCAGGGCATGCTGGACGTCGGCCTCCTGGACAAGGACAAGGCCGGCACCCTCGACGACGTCATCGAGAAGCGCGCGTATTTCCCCTTCTACATGCACCGCACCGGCCACTGGCTGGGCATGGACGTGCACGATGCGGGCAGCTACGTCGAACCCGGCGAAGTGGGCCAGGTCAGCGAGCGCAAGGACCCGCTGTCCGGCGAGATCATCAAGAACCGCCCCAGCCGCATCCTGCAGCCCGGAATGGTGCTGACCATCGAGCCGGGCATCTACGTGCGCCCGGGCGAGGGCGTGCCGGAGCACTTCCACAACATCGGCATCCGCATCGAGGACGACGCCATCGTCACCGCGCAGGGCTGCGAGCTGATCACGCGCGGGGTGCCGGTGAAGGCCGACGAGATCGAGTCCTTGATGCGCGACTGAGCGCCCCCCGGTCGCTGGTAGTACGAGCGATTCTTACTCTGCACTGCGACAAACCCCCGGTGCGGTGCCGCCGGGCTGGGCGTTCCACACGCCTGTCGTCCTTGCCGCACCGCTCACCCCGATTGGCTGCAAAGATTTGTTGCAAACCAAAGCATCAGGAAGCCAATGGGACTATGGACCGCCAAGGGGATGGGGGCGGCGACGCTGGCGGGCACGCTGCTCGCTGCGGCGCAACCCGCCTTCGCCGACACCACCACCGATCGCATCTCCGACCTCGAGCGCAAACTCGAACGCAGCCTGCAGGTCATCGAACAGCTCACGCGCAAGGTGGAGCAGCTCGAAACGGCCCGCACGCCGGTCGCCCCACCGCCGGATGCGCCGCCGCCCGCGGGCATCGAAGCCCGCGTGAGCGGCCTGGAGCAGCAGGTCTCCGCCATCGGCAGCCGCGCCACCACGGATGACGGCCTGGCGCTGCACGGCTTCGCCGACGTGGGCCTGCGCGCCAGCCGCCCCGGCAACCGGCGCGGGGCGGCGCTCGGCAGCGTGGACCTCTACCTCGCGCCGCAGTTCGGCAGCAACGTCAGGAGCCTGATCGAGCTGGTGTTCGAGACCGGCGAGGACGGCAAGATCGCCACCGACCTCGAGCGCCTGCAACTGGGCTACACCTTCAGCGACGCGCTCACGACCTGGCTGGGGCGCTTCCACGTGCCCTACGGCTACTGGAACACCGCGTTCCACCACGGCGCGCAGATCCAGACCTCGATCCTGCGGCCGCGCTTCCTCGACTTCGAGGACCGCGGCGGCATCCTGCCCGCCCACGGGGTGGGCCTGTGGGCGACCGGCAAGGTCGGCGCCGGCACCGGCAAGCTGAATTACGACGCTTATGTGGTGAACAGCCCGCGCATCTCGCTGGAGGACCCCGCCACGCCGGGCACCGGCGTGCTCGACCCCAACCTGGCGGGTGCCACCAACCACAACGCGCTGGTGGGCGGCAAGGTGGGCTACGACTTCGGCGGCCGCCTGCAGGGCCTGACGCTGGGCGTGCACGGCTTCGCGATGAAGGTGGAGGACGACGCGACGCCCGTGCTGCGTTCGCGCGTGCGCATGCTGGGGGGCTACGGCACCTGGCTGGAGGACAACTGGGAGGTGCTCGGCGAGTACTACCGCTTCTCCGACCGCAACCTGGATGGCGCGGGCAGCTCGCACGGCAGCTGGGCCGGCTACCTGCAGGCCGGCTACCTCTTCGGCCGCTGGACGCCGTATGCGCGCGTCGAACGCGCCGCGCTGGACCAGGGCGACAACTATTTCGCGCAGCAGGCCAGCGGCCAGTCGTACGACCGCGGCGTGATCGGGCTGCGCTTCGACATCGACGCGCGTTCGGCGGTCAAGGTGGAACTGAACCGCACCCATTTCACGGACCGCGCCACGGCGCATGTCAACGAGGCGCGGTTCCAGTACGCGATCCGCTTCTGAAGCCGGGGAAGATGCGAATGAGCCATCGTTTCGCGCGCTGCCTGGCTGCCGCGGTCCTGTTCGCCGCCGGGCCCGCGCTGGCGCAGCACTACGTGATCACCAACGCGGCCACCACGCTGTCGCCCGCGGAAGTGCGGGAAGCCTTCCTCGGCGAAAAGCAGTTCGCCGGCGGCACCAAGCTCGTCCCGGTGGACAGCCTCACCGGCCAGGAGGAGTTCCTGGCCAAGGTGCTGGCCATGGACCGGACGAAGTACACCGCGGTCTGGACGAAGAAGGCGTTCCGCGAGGGGCTGGTGCAGCCGCCGCAGAAGTCCGGCGACATCGAGGTGCTCGAATTCGTGCGCCGCACGCCGGGGGCCGTCGGTTATGTCGGCACCGCGCCGTCCGGCGTCAACGTGGTCCAGAAGTACTGACAACGAAGAAGCCGGGGCGCACGGCGGCCCCGGGGAGGAGACCCACCATGCGGGCGAAGTTCACGCTCAAGGCCAAGATCATCCTGCAGTTCGCCGTGATCATGCTGCCCACCCTGGCGCTGCTGGCCTGGCAGACGGCGGCCGACCACTGGCGGGCGCAGGCGCTCGACCGCGCCTTCCTGCAGTACCAGCTCGCGGCCGATGCACGCAGCCAGTACAAGACCTTCGTCAACGGCGTCGTCGATGGCGTCGACACCGGCAAGGTCGCGAGCCCCGCCGTGGCGGCACTCAAGGAATCGGGCGCGAAGCTGCAGGCGCTGCACCGGCTGGCGCCGCAGGCGGGGCTCGAGCCGGCCGTCGCCGGCGTCGCGCGGCTCGCCTCGGCGCTGGAGAAGGACACGGCCATCGCCGCGATCCTGCCGCTGCGCGCGCAGGTCAGCGCCCTGGACAACGAGCTGGCCGGGCATGGCGCCCACTTCGAGCAGCTCACCCGCGTG
Source organism: Ramlibacter sp. AN1133 (assembly GCF_037890035.1). Classification (NCBI taxonomy): domain Bacteria; kingdom Pseudomonadati; phylum Pseudomonadota; class Betaproteobacteria; order Burkholderiales; family Comamonadaceae; genus Ramlibacter; species Ramlibacter sp. AN1133. Next base: position 404,420 of record NZ_JBBKTQ010000002.1, on the reverse strand, counting down.
ACCATCGAGGAGGCCTCGCAGGCCAGCGCGCGGCAGCTGGTCGCCGTGATCATCGCCGCCATCCTGACCATCCTGGTGGCCGCCTTCTTCGTGCGCAACCTGATCCTGCGCCTGACGCAGCCGCTGCAGCGCGCGATCGACGTGGCCAACGCCATCGCCCGCGGCGACCTCACCTCGGAGATCGGCGCGCGCGGCAGCGACGAGACGGCGCAGCTGCTGCAGGCGCTGGGCGCCATGAACGCGAGCCTGATGCGCATCGTGCGTGACGTGCGCGCCGGCACGGAGAACATCGCCAGCGCCTCGAGCCACATTGCCGCGGGCAACGCCGACCTGTCGCGGCGCACCGAGCGGCAGGCCTCTTCGCTGGAGGTCACCGCCTCCTCGATGCGCGAGCTCACCGGCACCGTGCGGCAGAACGCGGGGGACGCGGAGCAGGCCAACCGGCTCGCCGCCGGGGCCAGCGAAGTGGCGCTGCGCGGCGGCCAGGTGGTGGGCGAGGTCGTCGAGACGATGGCGTCCATCCAGGCCTCCTCGCGCCGCATCGTGGACATCATCGGCGTGATCGACGCGATCGCCTTCCAGACCAACATCCTGGCGCTCAACGCCGCGGTGGAGGCGGCCCGCGCGGGCACGCAGGGCCGCGGCTTCGCCGTGGTGGCGGCGGAAGTGCGCAGCCTGGCACAGCGCAGCGCCGAGGCGGCGCGCGAGATCAAGGCCCTGATCGCCGACTCGGTGGACAAGGTCGGCGTGGGCACCCAGCGGGTCGACGAGGCCGGCCGGACGATGCAGGACATCGTCGGCGCCGTGCAGAGGGTGAGCGACATCATGGGCCGGATCACGGCCGCCTCGCAGGAGCAGAGCTCCGGCATCGCCCAGGTGAACCAGGCCGTGACGCAGATGGACGAGTCGACGGCGCAGAACGCGGCCCTCGTCGAGGAAGCCGCGGCGGCGGCCGACAGCCTGCAGGCGCAGGCGCAACAGCTCGCCGGGGCCGTGAGCGTGTTCAAGCTGGCGCAGGAGCCCGCGGACCGGCACGAGCCGGCCGCCGGCGCCGTTCTTCGTCAGCCCTGGCGGGCCGGACTGCCAAAAGATGTCACTTCGCGCGCGGTGACCGTGAACTAGTGCGCGAAACCTTCGGTGCACGGAAGTTGCTTGGCGTTACCGGCTAGGGAGAAGTCGATGAAACGCATGGGACGCATGGGAAGGCAACGGCAACGGCAAAGGGGCTTCACGCTGATCGAGCTGATCATCAGCGTGTGCATCACCGCCATCCTTGGCTCCATCGCCATTGCGCAGATGCGCGACTACACGCGGCGCGCCAAGGTCTCCGAGGTGATGATGGCCTTGGGCACGTGCAAGAACCGGGTGATGGAAAACTACCTGATGCTGGACACGGCTCCGGAGCCGGGACGCTGGGGCTGCGAAGGTAACGGCGCAAGCTACTACGCCGGCGCCATCGAAACCTCGTCCGACGGGGTGATCCGGGTGCCGATCAACAACCTGGACGGGCTCATGAACGGCCGCTACATCCACCTGGTGCCGGCAAAGTCCGACGGCGTCACCGGCATGAACACGACGACCGACCTGGGCAAGGGGATCCGGAACTGGATCTGCGGCTCCGACTGGCAGCCGGTGCGCAACGCCTTGCCGGCGAATTGCCGCAGCGATACCAGTTCGTTCGCGTACCAGGAATTCCATTGAGGTACTGCGACGCCTAAGCACCGCCTCCGGCCCGGTGCCCCAGCGTGAACGCCTCCTCGAAGATCGAATAGCCGGCCCAGTCGCTGTGCGCGAACCGCAGCCGCGCGGTGGCGGGCGGACCCGGCAGGCGCGAGAGCACGCCCGGCGCCGGAATCGGCATGCCATGACCGTAGCGCGTCACCTCGATGCGCGTGAGATGCCGCGCGAGGTCGCGATGCGGCACCGAGAGCTCCTGCACGACGCGGTCACGCCAGTGCGTCCACGGCTGCTGCAGGACCTGCGCGCGCGCCGCCTCGCCGGGCGCGCAGTACCAGGTCAGCACCGTCGGCCCGGGCGCCGGATTCAGGTCCTGGTGGGTAGCCACCACGTAGCCCAGGCTGTCGGAGCCGTAGACCACGTTGTCCCATGACAGCGGTGCGCCTTCGGTGGCCGCGGGCGGCAGGTCCAGGTGCAGGTTGGCGACCACCCAGGGCGCCTGCCGCAGCGCCCGCGCGCGTTCCACCACCGGCTGCGGCGCGTTCTCGATCACGCGCGCGGCCACGAAGACCGGCAGGGCGACGATGCAGCGGGCCGCCTGCCAGCGCTCGACCCGCTCGTTGTGCACGTCCCATGCATCGACGTCGACACCATGGGCGTGCTCCGCGATGCGCAGCACCACCCGGCCACCGCGCAGGCGCTCCTGCAGCGGCGCGGCGAGCGCGCGCGCCAGGAAGGCATTGCCCTCAGGCCACGTCAGCACGCCCTCGGCCTCCGCCGGCTCGCCCGCGTCCGGCGCGCGAAAGCCGTGGCGCGCGGCGAAGTAGTGCAGGCCTGCCGCGGCCGACACCGTGGCCAGGCCCGCGCCGTAGTCGTCGCGGCAGCAGTAATCGAGGTACCAGCGCAGCCGCGCGTCGCGCAGGCCCCGCGCGTCCAGCCAGGCGGCGAAGGTCTCGCCGTCCCAGGGCGCGAGCTGCCGCGGCGCGCGCAGGGGAATGCGGAACACGCCGCTGCGCCGCAGGGCCTCGACCTCCTCGCCGAAGCGCAGGTACTGCGCGCGCGTGGTCGCGCCGATGCCCGCCACCGGCAGCAGGCCTTCCTGCCAGCCGCCTTCCACGTACAGCCGCTCCTGCGGCGCGTGGCACAGCATGCGCTCGTCGTACTGCCAGCGGCCGTGGATGCGCCGGCGCAGGCCCATCTCCTCCAGCAGCTCCTGCACTTCGCGGGCGGCGTCCGAGGGCACGGGCAGGTAGTGCGCGCCCAGCGGGCACGCGATGCCGGCCAGCGCCCCTCCGCGGCTGTTGCCGCCCGCCGTGTCTTCCAGCTCCAGCACCGCGAAGTCCTCGATGCGGCGCTCGCGCAGGGCCCGCGCGGCGGCCAGGCCCGCGATGCCGGCGCCCGCGATCACGACCTCCGTGCGGCGCGACACGGCCGGTGCGGGCCACTCGCGCGCATCCCGCAGCAGGTGACCGCGCGCGGGTCCGCCGGCCGCGAAGCCGCCCGCGACCTCGCGCGGCCGCTCGCAGCCGGCCAGCGTGGCCGCACCGGCGAGCAGCGCCGCCCGGCGCGTGATCAGGGATGGACCTTGCCCCATTCGCGCTCGTAGGTGGTCACCAGCACCTGGTTGGACAGCCGGTTCACTTCGCCCGGCACCCGCGCCATGTCGGCGGGGAAATCGAACAGGGCCGGCACGCCCTGGACGGTGAGGAAGCGCAGGCCGGGCGGCAGCGCCTCGGGCGCGCGCCAGGGGCGGCGGCTGGCCAGGATGTAGCCCCACTCGCCGAAGCTGGGCACGTTCGCGTGGTAGGGGAAGGCCTGCAGGCCCACCGACTCGATGGTGGCCACCACCGTCCAGAAGCTCTGGCGCGCCACCAGCGGCGAGGTGGTCTGCACCACCGCGTAGCCGCTGGCCGCCAGGCGCTGTTCCAGCAGGGCATAGAAGGCGTTGGTGTACAGCTTGCCGATCGAGAAGTTCGTCGGGTCGGGGAAGTCCACCACGATCACGTCGAACACGTCGTCGACCTGCTGCAGCCACTGGAAGGCATCGGTGTTCACCACCCGCACCTTGGGCGAGCGCAGCGAGCCGCCATTGAGCTGCACCAGCGCGGGATCCTGCGCGAACAGGCGGGTGATGTTCGGGTCCAGGTCGACCAGCGTGATGCTTTCCACCGCGGGGTAGCGCAGCAGCTCGCGCACCGCGAGCCCGTCGCCGCCGCCCAGCACCGCCACCTTGCGCGGCGCACCGTGCGCGGCCATCGCGGGATGCACCAGCGCCTCGTGGTAGCGGTACTCGTCGGATTGCGCGAACTGCAGGTTGCCGTTGAGGAACAGGCGCACGCCGGCACGCCCCTGCGTGACCACGATGCGCTGCCACGGCGAACTCTCGGCCAGGATGATCTTGTCCTGGTAGAAGCGGTCCTCCGCCAGCGAGGTGATCTGCTGCGAGCCCGCGAAGGCCGCACCGAGCGCGCCCACGGTGAGCACGCAGGCCAGCGCATGCGCGGCCCGCCGCCGCAGTTCGTGCCGGAACAGCCACAGCGCCCAGAACGCCACGCCGGCGTTCATCAGGCCGAACAGCAGGCCGGTGCGGATCAGCCCCAGCTGCGGCACCAGCACCAGCGGGAACGCGATCGACACCGCCAGCGCGCCCAGGTAGTCGAAGGTCAGGACCTGCGAGACCAGTTCGCGCAGCGCCACGTTGCGCTTGAGGATGCGCATCACCAGCGGGATCTCCAGCCCCACCAGCATGCCCACCAGCAGCACCAGTCCGTACAGCAGGCCGCGGAAGGCGTCCGGCTGCCAGGCATGGGCGAGGAACAGCAGCGCGGGCAGGCCGCCGCCCACCAGCGCCACCAGCAGCTCGATGCGCAGGAAGTGCGCCGGCAGCTGGCGCTCGAAGAAGCGCGAGAGCCAGGAGCCGAGCCCCATCGCGAACAGATAGGTGCCGATCACGGTGGAGAACTGCAGCACCGAGTCGCCCAGCACGTAGGAGGCGAGCGCGCCGGCGGCGAGCTCGTACACGAGCCCGCAGGCCGCCACCACGAACACCGAGGCGAGCAGCGCGACCTCCAGCGGCCGCGGCCCTTGCTGTTTCATCGCCTCACCCGTGCACGGCCGCGGCGACGATGATCGAGACGCCCAGCGCCATCGCGCCGACCACGACAGCCAGCGCCATGTTCTGCTTCTCCACGATCTCCTCCCACAGCTTGTACGGCGTGAGCCTGTCGATCACGAGGAAGCTGAGCCAGAAGACCGCCACGCCGATCAGCGCGTACAGGATGGAGCCGAAGAAGGCACCGGGTTTCAGCCACTCAAGATCCATGTCGTTCTCCAGAGAAATCCGTCACTTGTGCGCCCCGCCCGAGACGCCGCCGAAGCTGCCGCCGGAGCGGTAGCCGCTGCCGCCGCCCCCGCCGTCCTCGCAGGCCTTGAGCATGATCACCAGCACGAGGATCAGCAGCAAGAGCAGCAGCAGCGTGCCGCAGCCGCAGCCCATGCCGCCGCCCCTGGGCGTGAGCGGGCCGGCGTCGCCGCGCTGCAGCAGGTCCTTCTTCGCCGTCAGGCCGAAGGCGCTCGCGACCGCGTCGCTGTCGATGCGCGAGCCGACCGACCAGGTGCGCTCGCGCGGCGTCTCCTCCATCGAGAGCACCGAGGTGCCGAACGCATAGTCGCGGTTGAAGGTGAGCTGGCCGCGCTCCACCGGCCAGTAGAACTCGCCGGCGACATAGGTGGTCTGCGCCTTGTACGCGTACTGCTGCCTGTAATCGGTGCCGAGGTAGGAGGCGCGCTGCAGGTCGCGCGCGAGCTTGGGGGCGCCGGTGGCGGTCTTGACCATGCTCCAGCCGTCGCTCGCGTCCACCAGGAAGGCGAAGCCGCGCTTGCGGTTGTACAGCAGGTACTCGTTCCAGCCGAAGTGCTCGTCCGGGTCCTCGGGTTCGGTGCCCAGGCGGTGCTGGAAGCCGACCACCTGCCACTGCACGCCCTGCAGCTGTCCCGTGCTGCCCAGGGGGATCAGCGGCTGCACCGGTTCGTCCTGCAGCGCGTGGCGCAGCTCGCCGCCGACACCCTGCGTCAGGTCGATGAGGGCATCGCAGGCGCCGCAGGTGATCGCCTTCGAATCGCCGAACTGCACCTGCACCGGCGCGCCGCAGTGCGGGCAGGCGAACTGGCGGCCCTGCGTGGCCCGGGCGCTGTCCTGCTTGAGGCCGGTGAACTGCAGTTCGTCGATGGTCGCGGGGCGGCCGCGGCTGAGCGCCGGCGGCTGCGATCCGTAGTCCACCGACAGCACCTCGTTGTCGGGGCTGCGCAGCTCCACCATCGCGAAGGGCGCGTCCAGCGGCGGCAGCTTGGGCAGCTCGCCCTCCGCCGCGACCAGCGCGACCTGCTCGCTGGAGGTGACCTGGTAGGACTTGCCGTTGACGGCGGTGGTGGCGCCGACGCGAAAGCGCTCCGACGGCGGCAGCTCGCGTTGCGTGGACGCGGGCAGGGCGAACACGAAGCCGCCGTTGTCTTCGGCCAGCCAGGCGCCGGAGCCGTCGTCCTCGAACAGGCAGTTCCATTCGGTCCAGGCCCCGCCCGGCCCGCGGTATTGCAGCCGCCCGACCAGCGTGAACGCCCGCCCCTGCCAGCGGCCGCGCGCCAGCAGTTGCAGGGGGCTGAAGTCCTCGAAGCGTTCGGCGACCTTGCCGATGCGCGCGAGCGTGGCGCCGTCGCGCACCACCGTGCTGCGGCAGAAGCTGCAGACCGCGTGCGTCGACTGCGCGCTGCGGAATTCGACAGCGGCGCCGCAGCCGGGGCAGGGAGCGGTGTAGGTGCGCTCGGAGGTCAAGGCCTCAGGCGAGCTTCTTCAGCAGTTCGGTCTTCTTGGCGTCGAACTCTTCCTGGGTCAGGATGCCCTTGGCCTTGAGTTCGTCCAGCTTTTCCAGCGTCGCCATCACGTCTTCGGGCCGAACCACGGCGGCCGGAGCGCCGGGGGCGGGTTCCGCCGGCGGCTGCATGCCCTTTTGCAGGTTCTGCGCGAGCACCTGGCCCATGGCGATGCCGGCGCCCAGGCCCATCGCATCGCCCGCCACGCCGCCGCCCTGGCCCGCCGCCTTGGCCATCTCCGGGATCGCCTGGCCCGTCTGGTACTGCACGAACCGGCCCATGTCGTTGCCGACCATGCCCATGCCGATGCGCTGGTCGAGGATCTTCTGCAGTTCCTCGGGCAGCGAGACGTTCTGCACGGTCATGCCGTCCAGGCGCAGGCCGATGGCTTCGAAGGCCGGGCCCAGCTCCTTGCGCAGCGCCTGCGCGAACTCGACCTGGTTGGAGGCGAGGTCGAGGAAGGGCACGCCGCTTTGCGCGATCGCGTCGGAGATGTGCTGCAGGATCAGGCCGCGCAGCTGGCCGTCGAGGTCGTCGACGGTGTAGCGCTCGCGCGTGCCCGAGATCGCGGTGTGGAACACGCGCGGATCGGCGACGGTGTAGCTGTAGTTGCCGAAGGCGCGCAGCCGCACCGCGCCGAAATCCTTGTCGCGGATCGAGATCGGCTGCGGCGTGCCCCAGCGCTGGTCCACCTGCTGGCGCGTGCTGAAGAAGTAGACGTCGCTCTTGAAGGGCGACTGGAACAGCTTGTCCCAGTTGTTCAGGTAGGTGAGGACAGGCAGCGTCTGCGTGGTGAGCGTGTAGCGGCCGGGGCCGAAGACGTCCGCGATGCGGCCCTCGTTGACGAACACCGCCATCTGCGATTCGCGCACGGTGAGCGAGCCGCCGTTCTGGATCTCCAGGCCTTCCATGGGGAAGCGCCAGGCCAGCACGCCGTCGGCGTCCTCCGTCCACTGGATGACGTCGATGAACTGCTTCTTGATGAAGTCCATCAGGCCCATGGCGTTCCCTTCACGGCTGTGCTGCGCCGCATGATACCCGCGGGGACGCGCCCCACTGAACTTCCCGCGCTGCAGCGGGTCCTACTCCGCCCCATGCAAGAACCAGCGAACTATCTCGAGGAAGACACCCCCGGAGGCGTGCCGGTGAAGATGTGGACTCGTGGCGTGCCGGTGGAAGACGAGGCGAAGCGCCAGCTCCGGAACGCCGCCCGCCTGCCGATCGTCTTCAGGCACATCGCCGCCATGCCCGACGTGCACTTCGGCATCGGCGCCACGGTGGGCTCCGTCATCCCCACCTTCCGCGCCATCATCCCGGCCGCGGTCGGCGTGGACATCGGCTGCGGGATGATCGCCTGCAAGACCACCCTTTCGGCGCAGGACCTGCCCGACAACCTGGCGCCGCTGCGCGCCGCGATCGAACGCGCGGTGCCGCACGGCCGCACCCCGGGCGCCCGCGACCCCGGCGCCTGGCAGAAGACACCCGGCGCGGTGGACACTGCCTGGGCGCAGCTCGAGCCCGAGTTCACCGCGCTGTGCCGCGACTACCCGAAGCTGGAAAAGACCAACCACCACAAGCACCTGGGCACGCTGGGCGGCGGCAACCACTTCATCGAGGTCTGCCTCGACGAGGAGGGCTTCGTGTGGTTCATGCTGCATTCGGGCTCGCGCGGCGTCGGCAACGCGATCGGCACCCTGTTCATCGAGCTGGCGAAGCAGGACGCCATGCGCAACAACGTGCATCTGCCGGACCGCGACCTCGCCTACTTCGAGGAAGGCTCGCGCTACTTCGGCGACTACGTCCGCGCGGTCGGCTGGGCCCAGAAGTTCGCGCGCCTCAATCGCGAGGTGATGATGCGGCGCGTGATCGAGGCGGCGAAGACGGTGATCCGCAGGAACTTCCAGGCCCACGTCGAGGCGGTGAACTGCCACCACAACTACGTGCAGAAGGAAACCCACTTCGGCCACGACGTGTACGTCACGCGCAAGGGTGCCGTGAGCGCGAGGAAGGGCGAGCTGGGGATCATCCCCGGCAGCATGGGCGCGCGCAGCTACATCGTGCGCGGCAAGGGCAACCCGGAAAGCTTCGAGTCCTGCTCGCACGGCGCCGGCCGCACCATGAGCCGCGGCGACGCGAAGCGCCGCTTCACGCTCGAGGACCACCGCCGCGCCACCGCCGGCGTGGAGTGCCGCAAGGACAAGGACGTGATCGACGAGACGCCCGCCGCCTACAAGGACATCGACCAGGTGATGCAGGCGCAGCAGGACCTGGTGGAGGTGGTGCACACCCTCAAGCAGGTGGTGTGCGTCAAAGGCTGAGCCACGCGCCCGCACTTGTAGGCGGCGGCTGACGCGCTGAAGTGAAACAGGCGCAACACGGCGCAAGCGGGGCGGTTCCAGACTGCGATGCACAGCGCAGGCCCATCCGTGGCTTCACAGGCGCGGTAGTACCGGGAGACGTTCCATGGCATCCACACGGCGGCCGCGCCAGGCGGGCTTCACCCTGATCGAGCTGATGATCACGGTCGCGATCATCGGCATCCTGGCCTCGGTGGCGCTCGGGCAGTACGGCAACTACACGCGCAGGGCGAAGATCTCCGAGGTGCTGCTCGCCGCCTCGCAGTGCAAGATCAGCATCACCGAGGGCTACGTGGCGATGGTGTCGGCGCCGCCCGCGGGCGGCTGGGGCTGCGAATCCGCCGCTGCGACTTCGCACTACGTCGGCGCCGTGCAGACTTCGGCCGACGGCGCCGTGCGGGTGGCCCTGGCCAACCTGGATGGCGGCATCAGCGGGCAGTACCTGCACCTCGTGCCGGTGAAGTTCGACGGCATCACGCCCATGTCGGCCGCGGCCGACCTGGGCAGCCGGATCCACCGGTGGGTGTGCGGCTCGGACGTGGCGGCAGTGCGCAACGCCTTGCCGGCGAGCTGCCGCGCAGACACCACGCCCTACGCCGCGGCGACGTTCCGGTAGGGCGCGCTCAGGAGGACAGCCGCCGCACCGTCTCGCCGGCCGCGAACAGCACGAGCCCGATCGCGCCGCCCACCAGCGTGCCGTTGACGCGGATCTTCTGCAGCTGCGGCCCGATGCTCAGCTCGATCTGCGAGGCCATCTCGCGCGCGTCCCACTGCCGCACCGTGTCGCGGATGTGGGTCGTGAGGTAGGCCGAGAAATCCGGCGCCGCGCTGCGCGCCGCCGCCTCGAGCTGCTCGTTCAGCGTGCGGCGCAGCTCCGGGTCCGCCGCCAGCTCCCGCCCCAGCCAGCCGCCCGCCGCGACGAGGTTGCGGTGCAGCGGCGAATCCTCGCTTTCCACGTTGCGGTGGAGCCAGTCGGAGATGGTGCGCCACAGCTGCGAGGCATAGTGGCCCAGGTCATCGTCGTTCAGCAGGTAGGCCTTGATCTCCTGCGCCTTCTCGTGCATCACCGGATCGGTCTTCAGGCGCGCGATCAGTTGCGCCACGTAGCCGTCGAAGGCGACGCGCAGGCTGTGGCGGGGATCCGTGCGCACCTCGTCGAGGTAGCGACCGAGCTGGCGCGCGAACAGCTCGCTGCCCTTGTCGCCCAGCCACTCGGTGGGCAGCACGAGCTGCTTCTTGTAGTGCTCGGTCTTCAGCCACTCGACGATCTTGTCCGCGATGAGCTCGCGCGTGCCCGCGGCAGCCAGCAGCTGCAGCAGGCGCGCGATCAGCTGGTCCAGCAGCTGCTGGTGGCGGCCGTCGGCGGTGAGCGTGTCCAGCACCTCGCCGGCCGAGCGCGAGAGGTCCGCCTTGGCCAGCAGGGTGCGCGCGGCGTCCTTCAGGAGCTGCTGCACCCGCTCCGCCTCCACCAGGTGCAGCGAGCCGGCCACGCACTTGACGAGGAAGCCGCCCAGGCGCCGCGTGTTCTCCTCCTGCACGAGCCAGTGGCCCAGCCCCGCGGCCAGGTCGTGCCGCCGCATCAGGGCCGCGAGCGAATCGGCGTCGAGGAACTTGTCCTGCACGAACTGGGCGAGCTGGTCGCCGATCTCGTCCTTCTTGCGCGCGATCACGTCGGTGTCGCGCCCGATGATGGGCACCGGCAGCGGCCGGAACAGGGCGGACACGGCGAACCAGTCCGCCAGCCCGCCGACGATGGCGGCCTCGCTGGTGGTGCGCAGGCCGTCGGCGAACAGGCTGGGCGGCAGCGACAGGCTCATGACCAGCGCGAAGCCCATCATGCCCAGGAGCATCAGCGCGTTGGTCTTGGCATGCGCGAGCAGCGCGTGCTGGTCCGGCGCGCGCGGCGCCGAGCGCAGCGCCATCAGCACCAGCAGGGTGGCGATGCCCGTGAGCGCGGCCAGCGCGACGAGCGTGGAGGGCTGCATGCGGCGGTTCAGACCAGGTTGCGCAGCTCCCGCAGGGCGACCGAGAGCATCGCGAGGTCGCCGGTGCCCGTGTCCTTGAGCTCCTGCAGCAGCCGCTGCGCCCGCTCCAGCGCCTGGCGGTTGCCCTGTTCCCAGCGATCGAGCACGGAGCGCGCGTCGCCGTCCTGGTGCAGCACCGCCTGCTGCGCGATCGAGCGCTGCAGGTCCGTGAGGTCGTCGCTAAGCGCGATCTTGGCCAGGCTGTGCCAGAAGCTGTCGGCCGGCAGCTGCTCGATCTGCTGCTGCATGCGCGCCAGGCCCAGCCGCTCGCCGACGCCGGCGTGCACCTGCGCGGTGAGCTCCAGCGGCTTCTTGCTCGCCTCCGCGATCTCGGCGATGTCCAGCGCGTTGAAGAGCGCCTCGGCGCCGTCGACCTGCACCGCGAGTGCGCGCGGCACGCCGGCCGCGATCCACCGCCCGGCGCGCGGGGACTCCGGCGCGCTTGCTTCCATGTGCGCGCGCAGGGCCTGCACCGCCGGCGCGAAGCGCGCCACCTGCTGCTGGGTGGGCTCGAACAGGCGCCGCGAGCGCAGGAACCAGGTGCTCGCGCGCGCGACCAGGCCGCGCAGCGTGACCACCATGTCGGCCTGCGTTTCGTCCGGAACCGCAGCGTCCAGCGCCTCGATCTGCTGCCACAGGGGCACCAGCCCGAAGACCTCGCGGCTGGCGAGGTAGGCCCGCACCACCTGCGGCGGCGTCGCGCCGGTGATCTCGCCCAGCCGGTGCACGAAGGTCGGGCCGACGCGGTTCACCATGCTGTTCAGGACGTGGGTGGCGATGATCTCGCGCCGCAGCGGGTGGCGCGGAATGACGTCGGCGAATTTCTCCTTCAGCTGCGTGGGGAAGTAGCGCTCCAGCGCGGTGGCGATCCACGGGTCTTCCGGCAGGTCGGAGGCGATCAGTTCGTCGTTCAGCCACATCTTGCTGTACGCGAGCAGCACCGCACGCTCGGGGCTGGTGAGGCCGATGCCCCGCGCCTTGCGGTCCGCGATCTCCTCCTCACTGGGAAGGAACTCGATGGCGCGGTTCAGTTCGCCCTTCTTCTCCAGGAAGCGGATGAAGCGCGCCTGCTCGTCGAGCTGGCGCGGCGCGAGGCGCCCGCCGATGGACAGCGCCTGCGTCTGGAAGTAGTTGTCGCGCAGCACCAGCGCGGCAACCTGCTCCGTCATCTGCGGCAGCAGGGTGTTGCGCTGCTTTTCCGTCAGTTCGCCGTCGCCCTGCGCGATCCCCAGCAGGATCTTGATGTTCACCTCGTGGTCGGAGGTGTCGACGCCGGCGGAGTTGTCGATGGCGTCGGTATTGAGCTTGACGCCGTTCAGCGCGGCCTCGATGCGCCCGCGCTGGGTGAAGCCCAGGTTGCCGCCTTCGGCCACGACGCGGCAGCGCAGTTCGCTGCCGTTGATGCGCACGGCGTCGTTGGCGCGGTCGCCCACGTCGGCATGCGTCTCCGACGAGGCCTTCACGTAGGTGCCGATGCCGCCGTTGTAGAACAGGTCCACCGGAGCCTTGAGGATCGCGGTGATGAGTTCGGCCGGCGTGAGCGACTCCGCTTCGATGGCGAGCACGCGCCGCGCCTGCGGCGAGATCGCCACCGACTTCTCGGAGCGCGCCCAGATGCCGCCGCCCTGCGAGATCAATTTGGCGTCGTAGTCGGCCCAGGAGGAGCGCGGCAGCTGGAACAGGCGCTCGCGCTCGGCGAACGAAGCCTGTGGATCCGGCTCGGGGTCGATGAAGATGTGCCGGTGGTCGAAGGCCGCCAGCAGCCGGATGTGCTTGGACAGCAGCATGCCGTTGCCGAACACGTCGCCCGACATGTCGCCGACGCCGATCACCGTGAAGTCGGTGGACTGCGTGTCCAGCCCCAGCTCGCGGAAATGGCGCTTGACGCTTTCCCAGGCGCCGCGCGCCGTGATGCCCATCTCCTTGTGGTCGTAGCCCTGGCTGCCGCCGGAGGCGAAGGCGTCGCCCAGCCAGTGGCCGTACTCGATGCTGATCGCGTTGGCGTAGTCGGAGAAGGTGGCCGTGCCCTTGTCGGCCGCGACCACGAGGTAGGGATCGTCGCCGTCGATGCGCAGCACCTGCGGCGGCGGCACCGCCTTGCCGGCGACCAGGTTGTCGGTGAGGTCCAGCAGGCCGCGCAGGTAGTCCTGGTAGCAGGCCACGCCTTCCTTCATGAAGGCCTCGCGGTCGCTCGAAGGCGGCGCCTTCTTCAGCACGAAGCCGCCCTTGGAGCCCACCGGCACGATCACGGTGTTCTTCACCATCTGGGCCTTCACCAGCCCCAGCACCTCGGTGCGGAAGTCGTCCGGCCGGTCGGACCAGCGCAGCCCGCCGCGCGCGACCTTGCCGCCGCGCAGGTGGATGCCCTCGAAGCGCGGGGAGTAGACCCAGATCTCGTACAGCGGCCGCGGCTCGGGCAGGCCGGGCACCTTGCGCGAATCGAGCTTGAGGCTCAGGAACGGGCGACGCGGCCCGGGCGCGCCGCTCGCGCCCACCCCCGTGCGCCAGTAGTTGGTGCGCAGCGTGGCCTGGATCAGCGCCAGCAACTGCCGCAGCACGCGGTCTTCCGACAGGTTGCTGACCTTGTCCAGCGCCTGGTTCAGCGCGTTGACCTGCGAGGCGGCGCCCTGCTCGTCGTGGCCCACCGGGTCGAAGCGCAGGCGGAACAGCGACACCAGCATGCGGGCGATGCGCGGATGCGCGGCGAGCGTCGCCGCGATCGTCGCCTGCGACTGCGCGAAGCCGACCTGCTTGAGGTACTTGGCATAGGCGCGCAGCACCACGACTTCCTCGGCGGACAGCGCCGCCAGCAGCACCAGCCGGTTGAAGTCGTCGTTCTCGACTTCGCCGCGGAACACCCGCGCGAACGCGTCCTCGAACAGTCGCGCCAGCGCCTGCGGGTCGATCTCCGCGTTGGGCTGCGCCTGCAGCGCGAAATCGTGCAGCCACACCGGCTGCGTGTGCTCGCCGTCCTGGATGCGGTGGTTGTCTTCCGCCAGCACGCGCACGCCCATGTGCTCCAGCATCGGCAGGCTGTCCGACAGGATCACCGGCGCGCCCAGGCGGTACACCTTCAGGCCCAGCCGCCCCTCCGCGGCGCCCAGCGGCCAGTACAGCGCCAGCGCGAACGGCGCCTCGGGCGTGAGCGCGGAGATCTTGCGGATGTCGTGTACCGCGGCGCGGCCCGGCACGTGCTCGCGGTACGCCACCGGGAAGGCACCGGCCCAGCGCCGCTCCAGCGCCAGGCCCACCGCCTCGCCCTCGCTTTCCACCAGTGCCTCGCGCAGCTCGTCTTCCCAGCGGCGCGCCGCGGCGGCGAGCTTGCGTTCCAGCTCCTTGCGGTCGAAGGGCGGGACGGGATTGGGCGCGATGCGCACGTTGAAGTGGATGCGCGCGAGCTGCATGCCCGAGAGCAGCACGTCGAAATCGACGTGGGTGCCGTTGAGTTCCTTCAGCAGGATCTTCTGAAACTTCAGGCGCAGCTGCGTCGAGAAGGCCTCGCGCGGCACGTAGACCAGGCAGGAGACGAAGCGGTCGAACGGGTCCTTCCAGATGAACAGGCGCAGCCGGTGCCGCTCGCCCACGCCGAGGATGCCCAGCACGATGTCGTACAGCTCGCCCTCGGCGATCTGGAACAGGTCGTCGCGCGGGAAGATCTGCAGCGTGTGCTGCAGCGCCTTGGCCAGGTGGCCGGCCGGCGCGAAGCCGGCGCGCTGCGCCACCGCTTCCACCTTGCGGCGCAGCAGCGGCGTTTCCGTCACGCGGGCGGAATACATGGTGGCGGTGAACAGGCCGATGAAGCGGTGCTCGCCGATCACCCGCCCCTGGGCGTCGAAGCGCTTGACGCCCAGGTAATCGGTGTAGCCGTCGCGGTGGACGGTGGAGCGGGTGTTGGCCTTCGTGACCACCAGCACCGGCGAGGGCGTGCGCGCGAGCGCGCGGGCCGCCGGCGGCAGGGCCGCGAAGCTGGCCGAAGGTTCGGCGCCAGCGCTCTCGCGCAGCATGCCCAGCGCGCTGCCGGCCACGAGCCTGAGGGCCAGGCTGCCGCCCTCCTCCACCAGGTCGTGCTGCCGGTAGCCCAGGAGCGTGAAGTGATCGTCGGCCAGCCAGTCGAGGAAGGCGCGGCTTTCCGCCGCCTCCTCGGGGTTCACGCCGGGCACGGGCCTGGCGAGCTCGCCGCTGGCCTCGCGCAGGCGCGCCAGCATCGGCTTCCAGTCGGCGACCGCGGCACGCACGTCCGCCAGCACGCGTTCGATGCCCTGGCACAGGGCCGCGCGCTGCTGCGCGTCCACCAGCCGGTCCACCTCGATGTACATCCACGATTCGCGCGGCAGCTCGGGCGCGCCGGCACGGGGCGCGATCGATTGCAGCAGGCCCTTCGCGTCGCGCTGCACGGCGTACACCGGGTGCACCAGCAGGTGCAGGGTGAGGCCCTGGCGCTTGATCTCCATCGAGACCGAGTCCACCAGGAAGGGCATGTCGTCGTTGACGATCTCCACCACGGTGTGGCGCGAGCCCCATCCGTCCTCGCCGGGGGAGGGACTGAGCACCCGGACCTTCGGCACCCCCGGCTGGCGCTGCGCGCCGAACTGCCAGTGCGACAGCAGGGCGCCGAGCAGGTCTTCGGGGGTGCGCTCCTCCAGGTCCTCCACGTCGACCTGCTGGAAGTATTCATGGGCGAAGCCGTCGAGCGTGCCGGCGGCGGGAGCGGCCTGGCGCGCGGTGGCCAGGGCGAGGACGGCGGCGACCTGTTCGTCGCGCCGGGTTTCCTGAGTGGCAGCCATGTTCTCTTTCTTTCCTTTGGCCGCATCCACTGTAGGCCCGGGGGGCCGGGTAGCGCCAATGTGGATGTGTCGCGTCTTGATGCGAATCATGCATGGGGAGGCACCGGCCGGGGCCATGTGGCGCGGGCCACGACGGATGTCCCACTACGCAAGTCTGCGTACTAGGGTTTTCCCCGGCTGCGGGTACTACAATCGCAGGCTTTTCGACCGAAAACAAGCGCGGGCGCCGGTTTGCCGTCCCCGCCCAGGAGACTCCATCCCATGCCCAACGACACCCCGGCCAAGCCCGACAAACAAGCCGAGCTGCGCCTGGCCGCCCTCGACTATCACGAGCACCCGACCCCGGGAAAGATCCAGATCGCGGCGACCAAGCAACTGGTCAACCAGCACGACCTGGCGCTCGCCTATTCGCCCGGTGTCGCGGCCCCCTGCGAGGAGATCGTCCGCGATCCGAACAACGCCTTCAAGTACACCAGCCGCGGCAACCTCGTGGCGGTGATCACCAACGGCACCGCGGTGCTGGGCCTGGGCGACATCGGCCCGCTGGCGGCCAAGCCGGTGATGGAAGGCAAGGGCGTCCTGTTCAAGAAGTTCGCCGGCATCGACGTCTTCGACATCGAGATCGCCGAGAAGGACAACCTCGACAAGCTGGTGGACGTGATCGCGGCGCTGGAGCCCACCTTCGGCGGCGTGAACCTGGAGGACATCAAGGCGCCGGACTGCTTCTACGTCGAGCGCAAGCTGCGCGAGCGCATGAAGATCCCGGTCTTCCACGACGACCAGCACGGCACCGCCATCGTGGTGGGCGCGGCGATCATGAACGGCCTGAAGGTGGTGGGCAAGGACATCAGGAAGGTCAAGCTGGTGACCTCCGGCGCCGGCGCCGCGGCGCTGGCCTGCCTGGGCCTGCTGCTCAAGCTGGGCCTGCCGCGCGAGAACATCTACGTGACCGACCTGGCCGGCGTCGTCTACAAGGGCCGCAAGGAACTGATGGACCCGGACAAGGAGCAGTTCGCGCAGGAGACCTCCGCGCGCACGCTCATGGACGTGATCAAGGACGCCGACGTGTTCCTGGGCCTGTCGGCCGGCGGCGTGCTCAAGCCCGAGATGGTCAAGCAGATGGGTGCCCACCCGCTGATCCTGGCGCTGGCCAATCCGAACCCGGAAATCGACCCGGAAGCCGCCAAGGCCGCGCGCCCCGACTGCATCATCGCCACCGGCCGCACGGACTACCCGAACCAGGTCAACAACGTCCTGTGCTTCCCCTACATCTTCCGCGGCGCGCTCGATAGCGGCGCGACCACGATCACCCTGGAAATGGAGATCGCCGCGGTCCACGCCATCGCCGAACTGGCGCAGGCGGAGCAGAGCGAGGTGGTGGCGGCGGCCTATACGGGCCAGCAGCTGTCCTTCGGCCCCGAGTACCTGATCCCCAAGCCCTTCGATCCGCGGCTGATGCTCAAGATCGCGCCGGCGGTGGCCAAGGCGGCGGCCGAGAGCGGCGTGGCGCTGCGCCCGATCGCCGACATGGACGCCTACCGCGAGAAGCTGCAGACCTTCGTCTATGCCTCCGGCACGACGATGAAGCCGATCTTCGCGCTGGCCCGCTCGGCGCCCAAGAAGAAGGTGTGCTTCGCCGAGGGCGAGGAAGAGCGCATCCTGCGCGCCGCGCAGGTCCTCACCGACGAACACGTGGCGCGCCCGACGCTGATCGGCCGGCCCGAGATCATCAAGCAGCGCATCGAGAAGTTCGGCCTGCGCCTGCAGGAAGGCCGCGACTACGACGTGGTCAACACCGACTTCGACGAGCGCTATCGCGACTTCTGGCAGACCTACCACCGCATGACCGAGCGGAAGGGCATCACGGCGCAGGTCGCGAAGATCGAGATGCGCCGGCGCCTGACGCTGATCGGCGCGATGATGCTGCAGAAGGACTACGTGGACGGCCTGATCTGCGGCACCTGGGGCACGCCCGACCTGCACCTGCGCTACATCGACCAGGTGATCGGCAAGCGCCCGGGCGTGAAGACCTACGCCGCCATGAACGGCCTGATGCTGCCGAACCGCCAGGTCTTCCTGGTGGACACTCACGTCAACTACGACCCGAGCGCGGAGCAGCTCGCCGAGATCACCCGGATGGCGGCGGAGGAGATGCTGCGCTTCGGCCTGAAGCCGAAGGTGGCGCTGCTGTCGCACTCCAACTTCGGCAGCAGCAACCAGCCCAGCGCGATCAAGATGCGCGACACGCTGGAGCTCCTGCGCGAGCAGGCGCCGTGGCTGGAAGTCGACGGCGAAATGCACGGCGACATCGCCCTGGACGCCCACGGCCGCGAGCAGCTGATGCCGCACAGCACCCTGTCCGGCGAGGCGAACCTGTTGGTGCTGCCCAACATCGATGCAGCCAATATTTCGTACAACCTGCTGAAGACGGCGGCCGGCGGCAACATCGCCATCGGCCCGGTGCTGCTAGGGGCGGCCAAGCCGGTCCATATCCTGACAGCGAGCACCACGGTGCGCCGCATCGTCAACATGGCGGCCCTCACGGTCGCCGATGCCAACGCGGCCCGTTAAAGCGTTTCCCGACAGCTGGCGCTAACTTTGAAGTTCGCGCCCGGCCCCGCAATCCCCCCAGGCCGCTGCCCAAATTTTGGGCAGCGGCTTGCTTTTGGGGAGGACATGCGTCACACTAGCGACGCTTGAAGTTTCGGGTTAACCCGAATGAAACGAAGTGCCGGTACCGGAAGGTACCGGTGGCGTTCCTAGACCTTGATCCCCCCGGAAGGTCCGTTGGTGACACGATTCGCGACAGCCCGGCTGGCCCTTTCCAGTTGCATCGTCGCCTTCGCGCTCACCGGGTTTTCCCAGGCCCAGGCCTGGAGCCGGAACAACGGAACTGCCCAGGCCGATGCGGCGACGGTGCATGTCACCCAGCTGCCCCGGCAGGGCCGGGAAACGTATGAACTGATCCGCCAGGGCGGACCGTTCCCCTACGACAAGGACGGTGCGGTGTTCGGCAACCGGGAGCGGCAGCTCCCGACCGAGAAGCGCGGGTATTACCGCGAATACACCGTGCGGACGCCAGGATCCCGCGACCGGGGCGCCCGGCGCATCGTGTGCGGAGGCCCGCCCCGGGCACCGCACGCCTGTTATTACACCGCCGACCATTACGCGAGTTTTCGCAGGATCGTGGAAGACGCGAGATGAGGCGGGAAGAATTTTGACTACAGAGAAAGAAACGGAGATGGACAAGCCACTTCGTACCGATATTTCCGAGACGCCCCTCAAGGGCGTGCGCAGCAACATCGTGCAGTCGATCCGCGCCTTCCGGGTGCAGACGCTGCAGGAGACGGCGACGCAGCTGGGCCATCACTTCCTGTACGCCAACCTGGCCACGGCCCAGAGCAAGCAGGACGTGCTGGACATGATCGCCCAGCAGTTCACCTTCCCGGCGCATTTCGGCAAGAACTTCGATGCGCTGTACGACGTCATGACGGATCCGCTGCACAAATCGGGCCCGCAGCCAGGCTTCATCGTGGTGCTGGAGCACATCCCGGCCAACGGCAAGTTCGACAAGGAAGCCCGCGAACAGCTGCTCGACATCTTCCGCGACACCGCCGACTACTGGGCGGACCGCAAGGTGCCGTTCCGCTGCTTCTACTCCTTCTCCGTGGCGCGCTCGGCCCAGGGCCAGGCCGCCAACGAAGGCGTGCCCGAGGCGGTGCAGCCGCCGGTGGCCGACGGCGGCGAGAAGATGCCGACGGACAAGCTGCTGGACGTCTCGCCGCTGGCGCTGCGCATGAGCAGCCCGTTCAACGCGGGCTACTGGCTGGCCGCGGCGTAAGCCTGGCGGCGGCATGAAGAGAGCCGGACCTCGCGTCCGGCTTTCTTGTTGGGGGCGTTGCCTGCGGCTCTTGGTAGGCTGGCGCGGCGAAGCCGCGGAAGGTGAGCTGCGCGAACCCCAGCCCTGATGGCGTGTTGCTAGTTAGAGCGCTGGGGTTCGGCCTTCGGCGCTCACCGCCAGCCTGCGAATGCGCGCTCCCGCCAGCGAACCCGGGCTCCCCGCCAACGAACGCGGCCTCCCCGCCAACACGTTCCGCGGCTTTCACCACCCCGCGTTGTCGCGGCTCACCGCCACCGCCAGCGCGAGGTATTCCGGCACCGGCACCTGCTCCGCGCGCCGCTGCACATCGAAACTGCCCCCGTAGCCCTTCTGCTCCAGCCACTTGCCCAGCGTGTGGCGCAGCAATTTGCGGCGCTGCGAGAAGGCGACCTGCACCAGCTCCGACAGCAGGCCCTCGTCGACGACCACCGGGTGTTCGTGCGGCACCATGCGCACCACCGCGCTGTCCACCTTCGGCGGCGGCTCGAAGGACTCGGGCGGCACGAACAGCAAGTTCTCCATCGCGTAGCGCCACTGCAGCATCACCGACAGGCGCCCGTAGTCCGCCGTCGCCGGCGCGGCCACCATGCGGTCCACCACTTCCTTCTGCAGCATGAAGTGCTGGTCGGCGATGCGATCCACGAACCGCAGCAGGTGGAACAGGATGGGGGTGGAGATGTTGTAGGGCAGGTTGCCCACCACGCGCAGCCGGGGCGCGCCCAGCTCCTCGGCCACGGCGCGGAAGTCCACCTTCAGCACGTCCGACTCGATCACCCGCAGGTGCGGATGTTCGCGCAGCCGGGCGGCGAGGTCGCGATCGAGCTCCACCACCGTGAGCGCGCCGATGCGCTCCACCAGCGGCTGCGTCAGCGCGGCCAGGCCGGGCCCGATCTCCACCATCGCCTGCCCGGGCCGGGGGTCGATCTCGCGCACGATGGCATCGATCACGCTCACGTCGGCCAGGAAGTGCTGGCCGAAGCGCTTGCGGGCGACGTGCTTCATGGACGGCCGCGCCGGAAATTGGAATCTGACCCCATTTACTGGGGTGGCTCGCGGTACTCCACGTACGCCCGGCCGCGCACGTCCTGCGCCCACTGCACGTAGGCTTCGTCGAGCTTGCGTTCGCGCACCACGTTGCGCACCACCTCGCGCTGCTCGCGCGGGGTGAGCTGGGACTCGCGCCGCTCCAGCAGCTGGATCAGGTGCACGCCGAAGCGGGTGACGATCGGGTCGGCGATCTGGCCCGGTTGCAGCGCATTGATCACCTCCTCGAATTCCGGCACGAACATGCCGGGGCTGGCCCAGCCCAGGTCGCCGCCGCTGCGGGCGCTGGCGTCCTGCGAGTTCTCGCGCGCCAGCTGCGCGAAGTCGGCCTGGCCGGCTTCCACGCGGCGCTTGAAGTCGGCCAGCTTCTGGCGTGCCGCCGCCTCGCTGAGCTGCGGGGTCGGGCGCAGCAGGATGTGGCGCGCATGGCTCTGCGTCACCGCGGCGCCGGCGCCGCCCAGCCGCCGCTTCTCCAGCACCTTGACGATGTGGAAGCCGGCGGCGGAGCGGATCACGTCCGTCATCCCGCCCGGCTGCAGCTCGCGGGTGGCGTCCACGAACAGGGGCGGCAGGCGGTCCGCCGTGCGCGCGCCGATCACGCCGCTGTTCTGCGCCGCGCCGGTGGCATCCGAATTCTCTCGGGCAAGCCTGGAGAAATCCTCGCCGGCGCGGGCGCGCTGCAGCAGCTGGCGCGCCTTGGCCTCGGCCTGCGCCACCTGCGCCGCGGGCGCGTCCTCCGGCACCGCGACCAGGATGTGCGCGAGGTTCAGCTCCGTCAGCGCCGGGTCGCCGGCGCCGCCCTGCTCCTGGTCGTGCAGGTACTGCTCGATGTCGAGGTCCGTGACCTTCACGCGCTGCTCCAGCTCGCGGTCGCGCAGGCGCTGCAGCAGGATCTGGTTGCGCAGGTCCTCGCGGAACTGGCGCGCGTCGATGCCGTCGGCCACCATGCGGCGGCGCAGTTCGGGCACGGCGATGCCGTTCTGGCGCGCGATGTTCTGCTCGGCCTGGTCCACCAGGCTCTCGTCCACCCGCACCCCGGTTTCGCGCGCCACCTGCAGCTGCGCCTTCTCGGTGATCAGGCGCTCCAGCACCTCGCGGGCGAGCTGCGCGCGCGGCGGCATCGCGGAGCCCTGCTGCGCGAGCTGCTGCTCGTAGCGCAGCATGCGCGTGCGCACCTCGTTGTTGGTGATCGGCTCGGAGTTCACCACGGCCACGATGTAGTCGGCGGCGCGCGGGCCGGTCTCGGGGGCGGCGCGGCCGGTGCCCAGTTGCGGCGTGGCGCGCAGGCCTTGGGCGGCCGCGGGAAGGCCAGCGGCCAGCGCGGCGGCCAGGGCCAGCGCCAGGAAACGGGAGGTCATCTGCGTACTCTAGTCGTAATTGCTGAACCGGCTCGGCGCCACCGTGCGCTCGCGCAGGTATTGGTAGCGGGGGATATTTTCCTTGAGGGCCTGCAGCGCGTTGGAGCCCAGGCGGTTGAAGCCCACGAATTCGAGCTGGAACAGGATGCGCTTGTTGGAACTGTTGGTGCCCGCCTGCAGCCGCTCCACGACGATGCGCCCGAGCCAGCAGCCGGCGTCGTACTCCAGGCCCAGCAGTCCGTCGACGATGCGCTTGTCCTTCAGGCTGACGTTGAGGCGCCCGACGCTGTACCAGCGGCCTTCGCCCTCGCCCATGCCCGGCCCGAGGTTGCGGCCCTTGTCGCCCCACAGGTCGTTCAGCGGCCACTGCCAGCCGATGTCGACCTGCTCCGAGCCTTCCTGCCCCGCGATCACGGCGCGCTGCAGCCGGTAGGCGGCGGTGATCACGTGGTAGTTGCCGGGGCTGTAGCGCACGCCGATCGTCTCGCGGATCGACTGGCGCGTCTTCGGGTTGAACTGGATCGTCGTGTCGGCGCTCCACTGCGGCACCAGGTTCACGGAGGCACCGAACAGGATGTCCGACAGGCGCTCGCTCACGGGCGTGCCCCCCGGCAGGGTGACGCGCTGGTCCTTGAAGCGCAGGCGCTGCGCGAAGGCGAAGCGCGCTGCCTCGGCGCCCGTGTCGGGGTCGAGCAGGCGGGTCGCGGCGCCCAGCGTCAGCAGGTTGTTGTCCGCGATCCGGTCGTTGCCGCCGAAGGAGTTCTCCGTGTAGACCGTGGCGAAGTTGAAGTCGTTCAGGCCCGAGTCGTAGTTGGGCAGCCGGTTCTGGTCGCGGAACGGCGTGTAGACGTAGAACGCGCGCGGCTCCAGCGTCTGCAGGAACCTGCGGCCGAACAGGCTGGTCGCGCGCTCGAACACCAGGCCCGAATCCAGGCTGAAGGTGGGCACGGTGACGTTGGCGCTGTCCTGCCCGGACAGCGTGGGGCTGTCGAAGTTGTAGTGGCGCGCGTGCAGCTGCCCCTTGGGGATCACGAACCAGCCCGGCGCCTGCCACGGGCGGCTCACCTGCAGCAGCCCGAAGCTGCGGTGCGCATTGGGCTGCGTGACGTCGGGCAAGCTCGGGAAGAGCGCCCGCAGCGGGTCGCTGATGCTATGCGTGAAATGCGTGTAATCGGCCTCGACGTAGGTGTCGAGTCCGCCGATCTGGTCGGTGCGGGTCTGGCGCGCGGTCAACTGCGGCGAGCGGTTGTAAGGCGGAATGATCGGCGCCGTGAGGTCCTGCAGCGTCTGCCAGCGCAGCACGCGGGCCGTCATGCTGACGTCGCTCCAGGACCAGTTGAGCGTGCCGTCGCTGCTCAGGAGCCGCTGCGTGAGCGAGGCGGAGTTGCGCGAGAAGTCGCGCCAGTAGTCGTCGTCGCTGACGCGGTTGATGTTCAGCGCCAGCGAGCTCGACCCGAGCCCCGGCAGCCGGATGCCCGACTGCGAGTGCTGCGTCGCGAGCCCCCAGCGGTCCTTGTCGCGCAGGCGGTCGTTGGGCAGGTAGTTGCCGCGCAGGAAGCCGCTGTACGTCGGCTCCAGGTAGCGGAACTCGGCGCCGAGATCCACGCCGCGCTTGGACATCAGGGTGGGATAGAGCGTCGCGTCGCGGTTGGGCGCGATGTTCCAGTAGTAGGGCAGCGTCAGCTCCACGCCGCTCTTGTTGTCGATGCCGAAGGTCGGCGGCAGCACGCCGCTCTTGCGCCCGTCGCCCAGCGGGAAGCTCAGCGAGGGCACCGGCAGGATCGGCAGGCCCATGAAGCTCAGCACGGCGTTCTTCGCCTGCCCGACCTCCTCCTCCTGGTCCAGGCTGATGGAGGCGGCGCGCAGGATCCAGTCCGGCATCCAGCTCGGGCCGGGCTTGCGCTGGCACGTGGTGTAGGTGGCCTTGCGGATCACCGTGTGCTTGTCGTCCACGAAGTCGATGCGCTCGGCCTGGCCGTAGGCGTCGTTGCGCAGGAAGCGGTAGCGCGGCTCGTTGAAGAAGCCCTCGAAGGCATCGACCTTCAGCTCCAGCAGCGGGCCTTCGAAGATGTTGCCGGCCTTGTTGATGTGCACGTCGCCGCTGGCGCGGGCGGTGTCGTCGGCCTGGTTGTATTCGATGCGCTTGGCCCGGATGACCGTGTCGCCGCGGCGCAGCTCGGCGTCGCCCTCGACGATCGTCTCCAGGTCCGGGCGGCCGCGCACCTGGTCGCCCTCGACGAAGGTGGGCAGCTGCGAGCGCACCGCTGCCGGGATGTCCTCGCGCAGCTTCGGCGCGGGCTTGAGCCGCGGCGCGGGTTCGGTGTCCGCCTGCGCCTGCGTGGCCAGCGGCTGCAGCAGCGTGATGGCGACCAGCGCCACCGGGCTCAGCGCGAAGCGCGCCACGCAGGCCTTGTTCTTGGGGTGATGCATCAGGGGTGGGAAGCCAGCCGCCGGCTGGCCGGCGCGCCACGTTGGATTTGTAGAATCGATTATCCATGAGCGATTCCGCGCCACCCCCCTCCGCTGTCGCCTGGAGCGACCCCCGGCGCGAAGCCGCTTTCCACGGCTGGCTCGCGCGCGTCGCCCCGGCCCACGGGCTGCGGCCCGCCAGCCTGCGGCCGGCCTCGGCGGACGCCAGCTTCCGGCGCTACCTGCGCATCGACGGCGACAGCGCGAGCTTCATCGTGATGGACGCCCCGCCCGAGCGCGAAAATTGCGAGCCGTTTGTAAAGATTGCGCAGCTCATGGCGCAGGCCGGGCTGAACGTGCCGCGCGTGCTGGACTGGGACGCACCGCTGGGCTTCATGCTGCTGGACGACCTGGGCACGCAGACCATGATCGAGGTGGTCGATGCGGCCGACCCGCCGGCCAACCAGCCTCTGTACCTGCGCGCGGTGGACGCGCTCATCGCCTGGCAGCTGGCCTCGAAGCCGGGCGTGCTGCCCCCCTACGACGAGGCGCTGCTCGCGCGCGAACTGGCGCTGTTCCCCGACTGGTACCTGCAGCAGCACCGCCAGCTGGAACTGTCCGCCGCCCAGCGCGCCACGCTGGACGCCCAGTTCAGGCTGATCATCCAGCGCAACCTGGCGGCGCCCGGCGTCTACGTGCACCGCGACTTCATGCCGCGCAACCTGATGATCCCGCGCGATCCCACCGAACAGCGGCTGGGCGTGCTCGATTTCCAGGACGCCGTGCACGGGCCGATCACCTACGACATCGCCTGCCTGATGCGCGACGCGTTCCTGAGCTGGGACGAGGAGTTCGTGCTCGACATCACCGTGCGCTACTGGGAAAAGGCGCGCAGGGCCGGCCTGCCGGTGGGCGACGACTTCGGCGAGTTCTATCGCGCCGTCGAGTGGATGGGGCTGCAGCGGCACCTGAAGGTGGCCGGCATCTTCGCACGCCTGACGCTGCGCGACGGCAAGCCGAAGTACCTGGCCGATGCGCCGCGCTTCATCGCCTACATCCGCTCCACCGCCGGCCGCTACCGCGAGCTCGCGCCGCTGGCGCGGCTGGTGGACGAGGTGGAAGGCAGCGCCGCGGTGAGCGGCTACGCCTTCGGCCGGATCTAGGCCCGTGCCCCGCCTGTACTGCGACGAGCCCCTGGCAAGCGGCGCGCGCATCGCCTTGCCCGCCGGCGCGGCCCGCCACGTGCAGGTGCTGCGGCTGCAGCCCGGTGCGCCACTGACCCTGTTCGATGGCCGCGGCGGCGAATACGAGGCCGTCGTCGAGCACATGGGCCGCAGCGAGGTGCGGGTGGAAGTCGGCGCGCACCGAGCCGTCGAATGCGAGGCCGGCGTGGCCGTGCACCTGGCCGTCGGCATGCCGGCCAACGAGCGCATGGACTGGCTGGTGGAGAAGGCGACGGAGCTGGGGGTCGCCTCGATCCAGCCGCTGCTGGCCGAGCGCAGCGTGCTGCGGCTCGCGGGCGAGCGGGCGCAGAAGAAGCAGGCGCACTGGCAGGGGGTGGCGATCGCCGCCTGCGAGCAGTGCGGGCGCAACCGGGTGCCGGTGGTGCATGCGGTGCAGCCGCTGCAGGCCTGGCTCGCGTCGGCGCAGGCAGGATTCGTTCTGTCCCTGCGGGAGGCGACGCAGCCGTTGATGCCCGCGGCTGCGGGACTGGCTCAGGTCACGCTTCTCAGCGGGCCGGAGGGCGGGCTGTCGCCGGCGGAGGAAGATGCGGCGCTGGCGCGCGGCTGGCGCCCGGTGGACCTCGGTCCACGGGTGCTGCGGGCGGAGACGGCGCCGATCGCGGCGCTGGCAGTGTTGACGCTCGTCGCGTGAAAGCCGGCCGTAGGCTGGTGGTGGAGCGAACGCGAAACCCCAGCGATGCGCGAAGCGCTGGGGTTCGGCCTGACGGCACTCACCGCCAGCCTACGAAAGCCGCGCCAGCAAGAGGTGGGGCGTGCGAACCGCGCCAGCAACAGGTGGGGCGTGGCAAGCCGCCCCGCCGTGCGAACGCCGGCGCTCAGTCCGCCAGCGCCACCGCCAGCAAGGCCCCCACCGCCGCCGGAATTCCGTAGCGCTCCCACTTCGACACTTCGGTTGCGGCGATCACTTCCACCGGCACGGTCGTGAGCTCCAGCACCCGGTTCACCACGCAGTCCTCCACCAGCCGCACCAGCGAGTCCTTGCGCGCCGTCCCCATCAGGATGCGGTCGCAGCGCAGCCGGTGCGCCAGTTCGGTGATGCACACGGCGCTGTCGCCCACCGCCGTGTGGACCGTGTAGGCGACCCCCGCCCGGTCGAGCCGCGCGCGGCAGGGCGCGAGCGCCGCGCGCGCCTGCTCCGCGTAGAAGCTGGCGCGCTCGCGCCGCGGGATGAAGCGCGCCACGTGCCAGCGGAACGGCACCTGCACGTTCAGCAGGTGGATGTCCAGCGGGCCGCCGCGCAGGCCCTCGCGGACCACGTGCCGGATGACGGCGTCGTCATTCGGCGACCCCGCGACGGGAACGAGGATCTTGTGCATGCTCCACAGCATACCGAAAGCGGCGCGGATCCGCCGCCCTCCGGGTTCCTCACTCGGCCGCCGCCAGGAACAGCGCCAGCGCCGCGCCGATCGCCGCCGGGATGCCGTAGCGCTCCCAGTTCGACACGCCCTCGCCCGCGATCACCTCGACCGGGACGGTCGTGAGCTCCAGCACGCGGTTGGTCACGGAGTCCTCCACCAGCCGCGTCAGAGTGTTCTTGCGCGCGGTCGCCATCAGGATGTGGTCGCAGCGCAGCCGCCGGGCCGTCTGCGTGATGCAGCGGGCGCTGTCGCCCACCTGCACGTGCACTGCGTAGGGAATGCCGAAGCGGTCGAGCCGCTCGCGCGAGGCCCGCAGCGCCTGGGCGGCCTGCTCGCGGTAGAAGCTGTCGCGGTCGCGCTTACGCACGAAGCGCGCCACGTCGCTGCTGAACGGCGGCTGCACGTTCAGCAGGTGGATCTGCAGCGCGGTGTTGTTCATGAACAGCCGGATCGCATGCTGGATCGCGGCGTCGCAGTTGGCCGAACCGCGGACGGGAACGAGGATCGTGTCCATGCCGGTACCTCCATTGACGGGGGCGATGGTCGCGTCGGCGGCGGCCGGCGCGCGCGGGGCCACGGGGGCGGCGCGGCGGCGGAAGTGCAGCTTGAGCAGTTCCATCGCGAGGGGGGAAACGAGGACGAAGGGGGCCATCAGCAGCCAGTCGTCCGCACCGAGCGCCACCGTGTCGAAGAAGGGCTGCAGGAAGGGCACGTAGACCACCAGCATGACAAGCAGGAAGGAGGCCGCCACCGCCCACACCATCCAGCGGTTGGAGAAGGGCCCGATCGCCAGCACGCTGTGGACCTCCGAGCGCGCGGTGAAGGCGCGCAGCAGTTCCGAGCAGCACAGGGTCACGAAGGCGATGGTCTGCGCCGCTTCCAGGTGGCCGGGGTGCCGCTGCAGCGCGAGGAAGAACACCGCCAGGATCGCGATCGCGTCCACCAGCCCCACCACGCCGATGCCGATGGCCATGTCGCGGTTGATCACGTGCTCCTTCGGCGAGCGCGGCGCCTGCTTCATGATGTCGGGGTCGCCCTTTTCCATGCCCAGCGCCAGCGCCGGCGCGCCGTCGCTCACGAGGTTCAGCCACAGCAGCTGCACCGGGCGCAGGGGGATCGGCAGGCCCACCAGCATGGCGCCGAACACGATCAGGATCTCGCCCACGTTGCACGCGAGCAGGAAGTAGACGAACTTGCGGATGTTCGAGTAGATGATGCGGCCCTGCTCGATCGCCGCCACGATGCTGGCGTAGTTGTCGTCGGTCAGCACCATGTCGGCGGTCTGCTTGGCGACGTCGGTGCCGGTGATGCCCATGGCCACGCCGATGTTGGCGCGCTTGAGCGCCGGCGCGTCGTTGACGCCGTCGCCCGTCATCGCCACCACGTGGCCGCGCGCCTTGAGCGCATCGACGATGCGCGTCTTGTGCTGCGGCGAGACGCGGCAGCAGACGTCCAGCCGTTCGACCCTGGCGGCCAGCTCCTCGTCGGAGAGCCTGTCCATCTCGGCGCCCGTGAGCACCAGCCCGCCCGGCGTGAGCAGGCCGATGTCGCGCGCGATCGCTTCGGCCGTTTCCTTGTAGTCGCCGGTGACCATCACGCTCTTGAGGCCGGCGCCGCGCGCCACCTTCAGGGCCTCCACCACCTCGGGGCGCGGCGGGTCGATCATGCCCAGCAGCCCGACGAACACCAGATCCTGCTCGATCGCCTCCGGGGTGACCTGCGCGGGCACCTCGGGCAGGGGCCGGTACGCCACCGCCAGCACGCGCAGCGCGTCGGCGGCCATCGCGCGGTTGTGCCGCAGGATCTCCTCGCGCATTAGCGGCGTGACGGGCACGGGGCTGCCGTCCTGCAGCTGCCGCGTGCACAGCTCCAGGATCACGTCCGGCGCGCCCTTGACGAAGGCGATCACCTCCTGCGCCGGCGTGCGGTGGATGGTGGTCATGCGCTTGCGGTCGGAGTCGAACGGGATCTCCTGCACGCGCGGCCACTGCGGCGCCAGCGCGTCGCGCTGCCAGCCGGCCTTGGCCGCGGCGACGGCGAGCGCCGCCTCGGTCGGGTCGCCGATGATCTGCCACGAGGGCTTGCCTGCTTCGTCGCAGCTTTCCTCCAGCCGCGCGTCGTTGCACAGCAGGGCGCCCTGCAGCAGCAGCGTGGCATCGGCGTCGGCGCGGGCGTCGAAGGGATGCGCGTCGCGGAAGAACTGGCCGGCCGGGTTGTAGCCCTCGCCGGTCAGGCGCAGCGCCTTGCCGCCGCTGAAGGCCTGCACCACGGTCATCGCGTTCTGCGTCAGGGTGCCGGTCTTGTCGGAGCAGATCACCGTGGCGCAGCCGAGCGTCTCGACCGCGGGCAGGCGGCGGATCAGCGCGTGGTGGCGGATCATGCGCTGCATGCCGATGGCCAGGCAGATCGTCACGATCGCCGGCAGCCCCTCGGGCACCGCGGCGATCGCCAGGCTCACCGCCGTCATGAAGAGGGTGACGATCACCGTCTTCTCGCCTTGCAGGTAGGCCAGGAAGTCGCCGCCGGCCGCGGCGGCGAGCTTGGTGTCGCGGAACAACCCGTAGACGAACACGATCACGCAGATCGCCAGGCAGGCGGTGCCCAGCACCTTGCCCAGGTGCGCCAGCTTGCGCTGCAGCGGCGTGTCCTCCGTCTCGAAGTTCTGCAGCATCTCGGCGATCAGGCCGATCTGCGTGTGCATGCCGGTGGCGGTCACCAGGCCCTTGCCGCGGCCGTAGGTGATCAGCGTGCCCATGAAGGCGCTGTTGCAGCGGTCGCCCACCGGGATCTCGCGATCGAGCACCACGCCGGCCTGCTTGTCCACCGGCAGCGACTCGCCCGTGAGCGACGCCTCCTCGATCTTCAGGTTGAAGCCCTCGACGAGTCGCAGGTCCGCCGGCACGTAGTTGCCGGCCTCCAGCAGGACGATGTCGCCCGGCACGATGTCGCTGCCCTTGACGGTCACCTGGTGGCCGTCGCGCAGCACCTGCGCATTGGGCGCGGCCATCTTCTGCAGCGCCGCCAGCGCCTGTTCGGCCTTGGACTCCTGCACCACGCCCACCACCGCGTTGAGCAGCACGATGAAGACGATCGCGAGGGCGTCGACGTACTCGCCCAGCAGGCCGGAGACCACGGCCGCCCCGATCAGGATGATCACCAGGTAGTTGTTGAACTGCGCCGCCAGCAGCGCCAGGAAGCCGGGGCGCGGCCTCTCCTGCAGCGCATTGGGGCCGAGTTCGCGCAACCTCTGCTGCGCTTCCTCCTGTCCGAGGCCGCGCTCGAGGTGCGTGCGCAGCGCATCCACCACCTCGGCGATCCCCCTCGCATGGGCGTGCTTGTCGTGCATGGCCATCTCCTGTTCCGGGTTCCTCCAGCATGGGCGAGGGCGGGCGGAAAGAAAATTCGAACCTTGCGACGCGAGCCTTCACGAAACGGTGAAGCGTCCGGACGAATGCGACAGGCTGCCTTCACGTTTCGTGAAGGGTCGGCGGGTTTGACGCGCCCCGGATCCTTTGCTACAAAGAAGGCGTCCCGCCGCGTGCGGGGCACCCCACAAAGGGGAGTAGCTTCGGCGGCCTGCGACAGGCCGCCGTGCCGCGATCGTCAATACGGGCCCAGCGCCCCGGTCACGGCAGCCGCCGCAGCCAGCGGTGGCGAGCGAGACCTTTGCCCGGCCGGGTGAAGGTCCACTGGCGTCTGGCACGTCGTTGCGGCCTGCACCCGGGTGTGGGCCGCTGCGCTTTGGGGGCGCGGCGGCCACGGCATCGGACTCGAGGAGGCTCGCCATGCGTCCCGTGAGCATCGGTCGTTACCTGAAGCACGGCACCCTGCCGCAACTGCGCGTGTTCGAGGCGAGCGTGCGCCTGGGCTGCTTCGCCCGCGCCGCCGAGGAACTGCACATGGCGCCGCCCACCGTCTCGGCGCAGATCCGCAAGCTGACGGACACCGTCGGCGCGCCGCTGTTCGAGCAGGTGGGCCGGCGCATCTACCCGACCGAGACGGGCCGGCGCCTGCACGACAGCTGCGACGACGTGTTCCGCGCGCTGGCCGCCTTCGAGGAAACGCTGGGCGAGCTGCGCGGGCTGGGCGCCGGGCAGCTGCGCATCGCGGCCTGCACCACGGCGCGCCACTTCCTGCCGCGGCTGCTGGGTGCCTTCGTGCAGCGGCATCCGGCGATAGCGACGTGCCTCCACATCCACAACCACGCGGGCCTGCTGGAGCGGCTCGCGCGCAACGAGGACGACCTCTACCTGTTCGCCGACGCGCCGCGCGAGCGCGAGCTGGTCGTGCAGACCGTGCTGGCCAATCCGCTGGTGGTGTTCGCCCGGGCCGGCCATCCCCTGGCCGGCTGCAGCCGCATCCCGCTGGCGCGCCTCGCGGGCGAGCCTTTCCTGGTGCGCGAGCCGGGCTCCGGCACCCGGGCGGCCGCCCTGGCCGTGTTCGCGGCCCGCGGCCTGGCGCCGCGCATCCGCATGGAGCTGGGAAGCAACGAGGCGATCCGGGAAGCGATCCTCGCCGGCGCCGGCGTCGCCGTGCTGCCGCGCCACCTGCTGGGCGTGCAGCCCGAGCCGCCGGGCCTCGTCTGCCTGGACGTGGAAGGCTTCCCGCGCGAGAGCGTGTGGCAGTTCGCCTATCCGATCGGCAAGCGGCTGCCGCCGGCGGCACGCGCCTTCATGGACTTCGCACGTGTGCACGGCCAGGGGCTGCTGCGCAGCGCGCAGCAGCCGGTGCAGGCGCCAGCGCAGGCACTGGAGCTGCAGTACACCTGAGGCGCTACAGTGGCGGGATGAACCGCAACCTCTGGCTGCTGGCGATCCTGCAGGGACTGTTCCTCACCAACAACGTCACCTTCATCGCCATCAACGGCCTGGTGGGGCTGTCGCTCGCGCCTTTCGGCTGGATGGCCACGCTGCCCGTCATGGGCTACGTGGTGGGCAGCGCGCTCTTCACCGGCCTGGTCGCCGGCACGCAGGCGCGGCTGGGACGACAGCGCGGCTTCCAGCTGGGGCTGGCGGTGGCGATCGCCTCCTGCCTGCTGTGCGCCTACGCGGCCAGCACCCGCCAGTTCTGGCTGCTGTGCGCCAGCACCCTGCTGGCCGGCTACTACGCCGCCAACGCCAGCCTGTACCGCTTCGCCTCCGCGGAGCTGGCCGCGCCCTCCTTCAAGGAAAAGGCCGTCTCGCTGGTAATGGCCGGCGGCCTGATCGGCGCCGTGATCGGCCCGCGCCTGGCGGCCGGCACCCGCGACTGGGCGGCCGCGCCCTTCGTGGGCGCCTACCTGGCGCTGGCAGGCGTGGCGCTGCTGGCGCTCGCGATGCTGGCCTTCATGCGCTTTCCCCCGGTGGCCGCGCGCGCGGCGGTGAAGGCGGGGCGCACGGTGCGGCAGCTGCTGGCCGAACCGACCTTCCTGGTGGCCGCCTTCGCGGGCGCCCTGGGCTACGGCGTGATGAACCTGCTGATGGCCGCCACGCCGCTGGCCATGCAGCAATGCGGGCTGCCCTTCGGCGACGCCGCCCTCGTGCTGCAGTGGCACGTGATCGGCATGTTCGCGCCCGGTTTCTTCACCGGGCACCTGATCCAGCGCTTCGGCACGCTCAAGGTGATGGGCGCCGGGGCGGCGCTGAACCTGCTGTGCATCGCCATCGCGCTGTCCGGCATCGAGCTGCAGCAGTTCGTGCTCTCCCTGTTCCTGCTGGGGGTGGGCTGGAACTTCCTCTTCACCGGCAGCACCACCCTGGCACTGACGGCCTACGCGCCGGAGGAAAAGGACCGCGCCCAGGCGGTGCTGAATTTCATCCTCTTCGCCACCCTGGCCGTGACCTCGTTCGCCTCCGGCGTGCTGGTCACCACGCAGGGCTGGACCTGGCTGAACCTGGGCTCGCTGCTGCCGATGGCGGCGATCGCCGCCGGCCTGGGCTGGCTGGCGATCAGAAGCGCGCGTCCAGCCACTGCCGCAGGTGCGTGAACACGGGCTGCGCGCGCGGCTCGTTGAAGATCTCGTGGTAGTAGCCGTCGAAGCGGCAGGCGCTCACCACGTCGCGCGGCGCCGCCGCCGCGAAACTCTCGCTGCCCCTGGGATCGACGATGCGGTCGCCGCCGCCGTACATCAGCAGCGTGGGCACCAGCCAGCGCGGCGCGCAGGAGCGCACCACCTCGGCCTCCTCCGCAATGAAGCGCGCCAGCCGCCCGGAGACGCGGTCGTGCACCAGCGGATCCTTGCGGTAGGCCTGCACCACGCCCGGATCGCGCGAGAGGTACTGCGGGTCCAGCCCGTTGCTGACGGTGAGGTTGGGCGCCACGCGCGGCACGATCGCCAGCAGCATCTTCTGCACGGCGCTCAGGCGCGTGGCCAGGGCGGGCGAGGACAGCACCAGGCCATCGACCGGGATGATGCCGCGGGCGACGAAGCCCGCCGCCACCAGCCCGCCCAGGCTGTGCCCCAGCAGGACGAGCGGGAGTTCCGGCGAGCGGTTGCGGGTGCTTTCCACCAGGTCCGCCAGGTCGTCGAGCAGGCGGTGCTGCTGCGGCAGGGCGCCGCGCGCGCCGCCGGACTGCCCGTGGCCGTAATGGTCGTAGCCGCGGACGGTGAAACCCCAGTGATTGAGCAGTCGCGCCAGGCCGTCATAGCGGCCGGCGTGCTCCCCCAGGCCGTGCACCAGCAGCACCGTGGCGCGCGGGCGCACGTTGCCCGGCAGGTTCCAGTCCTGCACCGCCAGGTTGTCTCCGTCGCTGGCGGTGTAGGTGGAGAGCGTCGACTCTGGCGCTTCTTGACTCATCCGCAGGCATCATGGCGGGGCCGTCCCGCGTGTCAATGCCCCCTTTGGAGGGGGGCCTGGCCGGGAATAATCAGGGCATCTGCGCCATCACCTCGGCCACGGCGGCCGTCAGGCGCCTGGCGTAGGGGACGTGCAGGAACTCGTTGGGCCCATGCGCGTTGCTGCGCGGCCCCAGCACGCCGCAGACCATCATCTGCGCCTGGGGGAAACCCTGAGACAGCATGTTCATCAGCGGGATGGTGCCGCCCTGCCCGATGTAGCCCACCGGCGCGCCGAAGTGCGCCAGCGAGGCCGTGTTCAGGGCCTGTTCGAACCAAGGCGTGGCGGTGGGGGCGTTCCAGCCGGAGGCGGCGCTCCCGGCCTCGAAGGTGACGACCGCCTGGTAGGGCGCGTTGTCCTCCAGCAGCGTCTTGAGTTCCTGCACCGCCTGCGCGGCATCGACCAGGGGCGGCAGGCGCAGCGACAGCTTGAAGGCGGTGTAGGGCCGCAGCACGTTGCCGGCGTCCTGCAGCGCAGGGAACCCTTCGGCGCCGGTCACCGACAGCGTGGGCTTCCAGGTGCGGTTCATCAGCGCTTCCACCGGATCGGTGGTGGTCGGCAGCGCGAAGGTGGTGGAGCCGCCGCAGTCGGCGTGGGCCCAGGGGAAACGCTTGTAGACCTCCTCGCCGAGGATGGCAGCGGTGGCCTGTGCCTGGGCGAGGCGATCCGCCGGCACCTCGCAGTGGAAGCTTTGCGGCAGCAGGCGGCCGGTCTTGCTGTCTTCCAGCCGGTCGAGCACCTGGCGCATGATGCGGAAGCTCGAAGGCACCAGGCCCGAGGCGTCGCCCGAGTGGATGCCCTCGGTGAGGACCTGCACCTTCAGGGTGCCGCCGGCCAGGCCGCGCAGCGAGGTCGTGAGCCACAGCTGGTCGTAGTTGCCGGCGCCCGAGTCGAGGCAGATCACCAGGCCGACGTCGCCCAGCCGCGTGCGCAGCGCGTCGACATAGGGCAGCAGGTCGTACGACCCCGATTCCTCGCAGGTCTCGATGATCCCCACGATGCGCGCATGCGGCTGGCCCTGCGCCTTGAGCGCCTGCACCGCCGCGATGCTGGCGTAGACGGCGTAGCCGTCGTCGGCGCCGCCGCGGCCATAGAGCTTGCCGTCCTCGTACCTGGGCGTCCAGGGGCCGAGGTCGGAGCGCCAGCCGGTGAATTCGGGCTGCTTGTCCAGGTGGCCGTACATCAGGATGGTCTGCGCGGCGCCCGCCCGGGTGGCTTCGATCTCGAAGAACAGGATCGGCGTGCGCCCGGGCAGCCGGACGATCTCCAGTTTCAGCCCCTCGACCTTCTGCGCCTCCACCCATTGCGCCGCGTTGCGCAGCACCGTCTCGATGTAGCCGTGCTGCTCCCACTGCGGGTCGAACCCCGGCGACTTGGCCGGGATCGCGATGTACTCGGTGAGCTGGCGCACGATGTCGCCGTCCCACTGGCGCGTGACCTGGTCCAGGGCACGGGCGCTGTCGAGAAGCGTGGAGGGGAGGTCGCGGGGCTTGTTCATGGGGAGGGCGTGGAAGTAGGGGCCAGGGAAACGGCCGGAATGGAACTGTACGCGGGGCGGGGCCGCTGGGCTAGGATGCGCCAATATTCCCCTGGCCCCCAGCCCGTACTCCCTAGCCCCTTATGGAAAGAATCCACGTCGGCGTCGGCGGCTGGACCTTCGAGCCCTGGCGCAACAACTTCTACCCGGCGGGCCTCGCGCACAGCAAGGAGCTGCACTACGCCAGCCGCCAGCTCACGGCGGTCGAGGTGAACGGCACCTTCTACAGCACCTTCCAGCCGTCGACCTTCGCGAAATGGCGCGACGAGACGCCGGAGGGC
Source organism: Ramlibacter sp. AN1133 (assembly GCF_037890035.1). Classification (NCBI taxonomy): domain Bacteria; kingdom Pseudomonadati; phylum Pseudomonadota; class Betaproteobacteria; order Burkholderiales; family Comamonadaceae; genus Ramlibacter; species Ramlibacter sp. AN1133. The sequence continues at coordinate 368,786 of NZ_JBBKTQ010000002.1, read as the reverse complement.
TTCGTCTTCTCGCTCAAGGCGCATCGCTTCACCACCCACCGGCGCGAACTGGCCGGCGCGGGCGAGGGCATCGCGCGCTTCATCGGCAGCGGCATCGCGGAACTGGGCGACAAGCTCGGCCCGATCCTCTGGCAGCTGATGCCCACCACCCCGTTCCGGCCGGACGACCTGGAGCAGTTCCTGCGCCTGCTGCCCGGGGACGTGCAGGGCCGGCCGCTGCGCCACGTGCTCGATGTGCGGCATCCGAGCTTTGCCTGCGAGGAATACCTGGACTTGCTGGCGCGGCACGGCTGCACCACGGTCTACACCGACTCGGACAAGTTCCCGGAAATCCCGCATGCGCGCAGCGACCTGGCGTACCTGCGGCTGATGCGCAGCACCCCGGACTGCCCCACCGGCTATGCGCCGGAGCGCATCACGCCGTGGGTGCGCGCGGCGCGGGAGTGGGTGGAGATGGGCGAGGGCAAGGAAGTGTTCGTGTTCTTCATCAGCGCCGCCAAGGAGCGGAATCCGGCGGCGGCGATGGAGTTCCTGCGGCAGCTGCGAAGCGACGACGAGGCGCCGGCTTCGTAGGCTGGTGGTGACGCGCGTGCGAGCGCTGCAAGGCAGCGCGTAGTCCGACCCGGTAGCGTCGGTCAGCGCCGGAACCCCGGCGCTTCGCTGCGCTCGCTTGTTCGCTGGGGTTCGCAGGCTCACCGCCAGCCTACGCGTCCGCCTCCAGCCACTGCAGCTGCCCCTGCCCCGATTCGTTCAGGCGCGCACGCAGTCCGGCCGCCGCATCCTCCGTCACCCCGAACGCGATCCGCACCGCCTGCTCGTGCCGCACCTCGCCCAGCGTGGCGCCGGCCTCCTGCAGTTCCCGTCGCACCATGCCCTCCATCGAGTACGGCACGCAACAGGCGAACTGCAGCGTCCGCCGCAGCGGCAGCTTCTCCGCATTCAGCAGGGCCTGGGCCACTGCATCGGTGTACGCCCGCACCAGTCCGCCGGCCCCGAGCTTCACGCCGCCGAAATAGCGCACCACGGTCGCCAGCACGCCTTCGAGCTGCTGGTGCCGCAGCACCTCCAGCATCGGCCGGCCCGCCGTGCCGCCGGGCTCGCCGTCGTCGTTGGCCGCGGACTGGCCGCCCGCCAGCAGCGCCCAGCACACATGCGCGGCGCCCGGGTGCTGCGCGCGCAGCGCCTCCACCACCTGCTGCGCCTCGGGGCGCCCCGCCACCGGCTGCACGCAGCCGATGAAGCGGCTCTTCTTGATCACGAGCTCGCTGTGGACGGGGCGCGCCAGGGTCAGGGCCATCGGCCGAGCGTAACGCAGCATTGCCGCACACCCGCGGGCGCTGCCGTCCGACATGGCTGAGCCATGCCGCCTGCTCCACTCGGGCAAACGTCACACAGCGGAGAACGACAGATGTTCGACATGGACCTGCCCTGGTGGGAGTTCATCGTGCGCGCCGGCGTGGTCTACCTCGTCCTGCTGGCGATGGTCCGCATCAGCGGCAAGCGCACCGTGGGCCAGTTCACGCCCTTCGACCTCGTCGTGGTGATGCTGCTGTCCGAAGCCGTCAGCGGCTCGATCAACGGCCAGGACGCCTCGCTGCCCGGCGGCCTCATCGCCGCCGCCACCCTGATCGCGCTGGACATGCTGATCGCCGTCGGCAGCTCGCGCAGCCGCCGCTTCGACGCCGCGATGCAGGGCAAGCCCGTGCTGGTCGGCCGCGACGGCGTGATCTACGACGACGTGCTCAGGAGCCAGCGGGTGCCGCGCAGCGACATCGACAAGGCCCTGCGCGACGCCGACTGCGAGATCGAGGACATGCGCATGGCCATCCTCGAGGCGGACGGCAACATCAACATCATGCGAAAGTAGGCTGGCGCTGGAGCGATAGCGCAAGCCCAGCGATGCGCGAAGCGCTGGGCTTCGCGCGCTGGCGCGGCTCAGCGCCAGCCTACGATTTCCGCATCCAGCCCAGTCCGGCGGACGTGCCGCCCGGCTGCGCGCCGCGCGCGGGCCGGTACTCGCAGCCCACCCAGCCGTCCCAGCCGCAGGCAGCCGAGACCTCGTCGATCACCGAGAACAGGTAGTCGTAGTTCAGCTCGCCCAGGTCCGGCTCGTGCCGCATCGGCACGCCGGCGAGCTGGAAGTGGCCCACGCGGCCCGTCGGCAGGTACTGCCGGATCTTCATCGCGACATCGCCCTCGACGATCTGGCAGTGGTACAGGTCCATCTGCACCTGCACGTTCAGCGCCGAGATCTCCGACAGGAGCTGGTGCGCCTCGTCCTGGCGATTGAGGAAGAAGCCGGGGATGTCGCGCGTGTTGATCGGCTCCAGCAGCAGGTTCACGCCCTGCTGCGCGGCCTCGCGCGCGGCCCAGCGCAGGTTCTCGATGTAGGTGGGGCGCAGCGCGCTGCGGTCCTCGCCCCCGGGCACGAGGCCGGCCATGACGTGCACGCGCGGGCACGCCAGCGCCTGCGCGTACTGCAGCGCGCGCACGATGCCCTCGCGGAACTCCTGCTCGCGCCCGGGCAGGCAGGCGAGCCCGCGCTCGCCCGCGTCCCACTTGCCGGGCGGGGCGTTGAACAGCACCTGCTGCAGGCCGTGGGCCTTCAGGCGCGCGGCCAGCTCCTTCGCATCGAAGTCGTAGGGGAACAGGTATTCGACCGCCCGGAAGCCGTCGCGCGCGGCGGCCTCGAAGCGGTCCAGGAAGGCATGCTCCGGATAGAGCATCGACAGGTTGGCGGCGAAGCGAGGCATGGCGGTTCCGTCCTTCAGCGCACCGGCAGCTTGACGGCCTGCGGGTTCTCGCGCACGTACTCGCGCACGATGCTTTCGAAATCCGCATCGGGCTGCAGGCCCAGGCCGCGCGCGCGCGTGGACTTCACGTCGCCCGGCCAGGTGCTCACGAGGCGCTCGATGGCGGGGTCGGGCGTCCAGTCCAGGAGACCGGTCGCGTCGGTGCCGGCCACGCGCTCCAGCGCCGCGGCCATCTCGCCCACCGTGGTGCGCAGGGCCGGCAGGTTGATCGCCGTCAGCGGGCCCCACTCCGCATCCGAGGCTTCCGCCGCGCGGACGATGCCTTCGATCGTTCGGCCGGGCGAAGCCAGCGCCACCACCGTTTCCGCCGCGACCGGAACCTGCGCGCGCACGCCCGCCAGCGGCTCGCGCAGCATGCCCGAGAGGAAGCCGGAGGCCGCGCCGTTCGGGCGGCCCGGGCGCACGCTCACCGTCATCAGCCGCACGCTGCGCGCGCGGATGAAGCCCTTGCGGCCGTAGTCCGCCATGAGCTGCTCGCCGATCAGCTTCTGGATCCCGTAGCTGCTTTGCGGCGTGGGCAAGGTGAAGTCGTCGATGCCGGTGGGCATGGGGCGATCCGGCAGCTTGCCGAACACGGCCAGCGAGCTGGCGAAGACCACGGTGGGCCGGGTGCCCAGTGCGCGGCAGTTGGCCAGCAGCGCGCGCGTGGCCTCGAAGTTGCTGCGCATGCCCAGGTCGAAATCGGCCTCGCATTCGCCGCTCACGGCGGCCGCGAGGTGGAACACGCAGTCGGTGCCGGCCTGCGGCAGCTGGCCGCCGGCCAGCAGCTCGTTCAGGTCGCCGCCCACGAAGCGCACGCGCGCGTCGGCCTGCAGGTCCGGCGGCGGCGGTGCGCGGTCGGTCAGGGTGATGGACGTGATGCGCTGGCTGGCGCCTCCGCCCGGCGCGAGCGAGCCCTTGGCCAGCAGGGTGCGCGCCAGCCGCGCGCCGAGGAAGCCGCTGCCTCCGGTGATCAGGATGTTCATGACGCGAATGTCTCCATGTCGTATGCGGCAAGCATACGCGGGCTCAGGCTGGGCCGGCCAGCCGCAGCACCATGCCCACCAATGCGCAGCTGGCGATCACGGGGATCACGCCGGCCTTGAAACGCAGCAGCGCGACCGCCGCGGCGAGCGCGAGCGCGAGCGCCACCGCGTCGACCGGCAGCCCGAGGGGATGCCGAGCCAGCGCGATGTGCACGAGGAAGAACAGCGCCAGGCTGGCGATGACCCCCACCACCGCGGCCGTGATTGCCGTCAGCGGCGCCGTGAAGCGCAGGTCGCCGTGCGTGGATTCCACCAGCGGCCCGCCGGCCAGGATGAACAGGAACGAAGGCAGGAAGGTGAACCAGGTGACCACCGTCGCCGCCAGCGCGGCGCCCGCGAACAGCGCGTCCGGCCCGAGCACCTGCTTCGTCCAGCCGCCGACGAAGCCCACGAAAGCCACGATCATGATCAGCGGGCCGGGCGTGGTTTCGCCCAGGGCCAGCCCGTCGATCATCTGCGCCCCCGTGAGCCACTGGAACTGCTCCACCGCGCCCTGGTACACGTAGGGCAGCACGGCATAGGCGCCGCCGAACGTGAGCAGGGCGGCCTTGGTGAAGAACCAGCCCATTTGCGCCAGCGTGCCGTGCAGGCCGTGCGTCGTCGCCAGCAGGGCCATCGGCGCGATCCACAGGGCCGCACCGACCACCGCCACCTGCGCCAGGCGCGCCTTGCGGAACAAGGCGTGCTCGGGCGTCGGCGTGTCGTCGTCGATCAGCGCCCGCAGGCTGCGGTGGCCTGCGGGAGCCCCTGCGCTTGCGCTTCCATGCGCGCCGCCCGCCGCGAACTGCCCCGGCGCGTAGCGCCCGCCTGCCGCCCCGATCAAGGCCGCCGCGCCGACCACGATCGGAAACGGCACCTTCAGCCACGCGATGCACGCGAAGCTCGCCAGCGCCACCGCCCACAGCAGCGGCACCTTGCGCGGGCTCTTCAGGGTGCGGCTGCCGATGCGCCAGACCGCGTGCAGCACGATCGCGGCCACCGCGGGCTTGATGCCGTAGAACAGCCCCGCCACCCAGTCGACCTCGCCGAACACGACGTACACCCAGCTGAGGGCCACGAGGATGAACAGCGAGGGCAGCACGAACAGCCCGCCGGCCACGATGCCGCCCCAGGTGCGGTGCATCAGCCAGCCGATGTAGGTAGCCAGCTGCTGCGCCTCGGGCCCCGGCAGCACCATGCAGTAGTTGAGGGCGTGCAGGAAGCGCCGCTCCGAGATCCAGCGTTTCTGCTCCACCAGCTCGCGGTGCATGATCGCGATCTGCCCCGCGGGGCCGCCGAAGCTGATGAAGCCGAGTTTCAGCCAGAACTTCAGCGCCTCGCCGAAGGGCACCGCCGTGCGCGGGGGCTCCTCCACGGCGGGCAGCGGCACCACGCTCACGCCGCGGGCTCCGCGCGCGCGCCCGCCCCGTGTGTCTCGTCGGGGCGCGAGCCGCACCAGGCATAGAGCGCGTCGTACACCGGCAGCGCCGCCTGCAGCATCGCGTGATCGTCGGCGTGCAGCTGCGACATCCCGAGCGAGATCGCCAGCAGGCCGGCCGATTGGGGCGCCAGCTGCAGCCTGTCGGTGTCGGCGCCGCGCACGATGGTGGCCAGCCGCGCCAGCGCCGGATCGCGCAGATCGTAGGCGCGCAGCAGCGCGTCGAAGCTGCAGCGCTCGCCTTCGTGCGTGACGGGTGCGCCATCGATGTCGTACGGCACCGCGTGCAGTTCCTCGGCGCGCGGGAAGACCTCGTCCCGCGGCACGTAGAAGAACTCCGCCCGCGGATCGATGAAGCGCAGGATCAGCCAGGGGCAGGCGATGCGGTCGATCTTCGGCCGCGCGCGCGTGATCCAGCGGGAAGGACGGGACGGGGCAAGGGAAGGCAGGGCGGTGTCCACGGTGTTTCGCTCCATGACGAAGATGCCAGCGCTTGGACGGGACACCGTCTTTCCGAGGGGACCGGGAGGCTGCGTTTCCCGATGCGGGAATCCTAGCCTATCCGCGTTCGAACTTGAAGACCGCGGTGCTGGCGGTGAGATTCGGCAGCAGGCGCCGCTCCTCGCCGTCCTGCAGCCCGAAGGCGTCGAGGATGGTGAGGCGGTTCTTGGTCGCCAGCACCTCGAAGTCCTTGTACGTGCCGACCCGGATGTTGGGCGTGTCGTACCACTGGTAGGGCAGGCGCTTGGTCACCGGCATGCGGCCCCGCACGATGGAGAGGCGGTTGGGCCAGTGGGCGAAGTTCGGGAAGGCGACGATGCCCAGCTTGCCCACGCGCACCGTCTCGCGCAGCATCCATTCGGCATTGCGCAGGTGCTGCAGCGTGTCGATCTGCAGCACGACGTCGAAGGAGCCGTCCTCGAAGACCGTCAGGCCCTGGTCGAGGTTCAGCTGGATCACGTTGACGCCGCGCTTCACGCACGCCAGCACGTTGGCATCGTCGATCTCGATGCCGTAGCCGCAGCAGCCGCGCTCGCGCTGCAGGTAGTCGAGCAGGGCGCCGTCGCCGCAGCCCAGGTCCAGCACGCGCGAGCCGGGCGGGACCAGCTTCGCGATCGTTCGCAGAGTCGCCTTGTCGGTCATGCTGCCCCCACGCTTGTCACTTCGTGGACGGCGCTGCCCCCCGAGGGGGCCTTCGCGCCTTCGGGCGGCCGTGCGGCGCTCACAGCACGGCTCCCGCAGGCTGGTCGGCGGGCGCGTCCAGCTCCACCGGTTCCGCCGCGATGCGGTCGAAATAGGAACGCACGACGGACAGGTACTTCGCGTCTTCCAGCAGGAAGGCATCGTGCCCGTGCGGCGCCTCGATCTCGGCGTAGCTCACGTCGCGCCGGTTGTCCAGCAGCGCCTTGACCATCTCGCGGCTGCGGGCCGGCGAGAAGCGCCAGTCGGTGCTGAAGCTCACGAGCAGGAACTTCGCGCGCGCCACGGCCAGCGCCTTGGTCAGGTTGCCGTTGGTGCGCTTGGCCGGATCGAAGTAATCCAGCGCGCGCGTGATCAGCAGGTAGGTGTTGGCGTCGAAGTACTCGCTGAACTTGTCGCCCTGGTAGCGCAGGTAGCTCTCGATCTGGAACTCGATGTCCTGCGTGGTGTAGCGCAGGTCCATGCCCTCGCGCAGCTGGCGGCCGAACTTCTCGTTCATCACGTCGTCGGAGAGGTACGTGATGTGGCCGATCATGCGGGCGATGCGCAAGCCCCTCTTGGGGATCACGCCGTGCTCGTAGAAGTGGCCGCCGTGGAAGTCGGGGTCGGTGACGATGGCGCGCCGTGCCACCTCGTTGAAGGCGATGTTCTCCGCCGTGAGGTTGGGCGCGCTCGCCACCACCACGGCGTGCCGCACGCGCTCGGGGAACTGCAGCGTCCACGACAGCGCCTGCATGCCGCCGAGGCTGCCGCCCATCACGGCCGCCAGCCTGCGGATGCCCAGGCGATCGAGCAGGCGCGCCTGCGCGTCGACCCAGTCCTCCACCGTCACCACGGGGAAGTCGGCGCCGTAGACCCGCCCCGTGTCGGGGTTCACGTGCATCGGGCCGGTGGAGCCGAAGCAGGAGCCGAGGTTGTTCACGCCGATCACGAAGAAGCGGTCGGTGTCCACGGGCTTGCCGGGGCCGATCATGGTGTCCCACCAGCCTTCCGATTTCTCCTGGCCCGCGTACACGCCCGCGACATGGTGCGAGGCATTGAGCGCGTGGCAGATCAGGACGGCGTTGCTGCGCTCGGCGTTGAGCGTGCCGTAGGTCTCGTAGGCGAGCGAGTAGCCGCGGATCGAGGCGCCGCTTTGCAGCGCAAGCGGCGCTTCGAACTGCATGGACTGGGGCGTGGCGATGAAGGACATTGCAAACGAAAAACCCGGCCCCGCTGAAGCGGGCCGGGTTCCGGCCTTCTTTAGCGGCATTTATTGAGCGCCCGCAAGCGAGGCAAATCGGCGCTTGCCTAGTATACGGTGCACGGGGAGGACGCGCGATGCCGACCGAACTGCATGGCTTCGACGCCTATGCGCCCGCCGAGATCGCCCGCCGGGTCGAGACGGTCGGCGTCGCCAAGGCGCGCATGGCGACGCTGCCGCTGCTGATGCTCGGCGTGCTGGCCGGCGCCTTCATCGGCCTGGGCTCGATGCTGTACGTGATCGTGCGCGCCGATGCCACCTTGGGCCTGGCCGCCTCGCAGGTCGTCGGCGGCCTCGTCTTCTCGCTCGGGCTGGTGCTCGTCACCGTCGCCGGCGCGGAACTGTTCACCGGCAACAACCTGCTGGCCATGGCCTGGGCCGACGGCCGCATCGGCACGCCCGAGGTGCTGCGCAACTGGGTGCTGGTGTGCTGCGCGAATTTCGTCGGCGCCGCGGGACTGGCGCTGGTGGTTTACGCGAGCGGGCACACGGCGATGGGCGCGGGCGCCATCGGCCGCACCGTCGTGCGCATTGCGCTGGCCAAGCAGCAACTGCCGGTGCACGAGGCCTTCCTGCGCGGCATGCTGTGCAACGTGCTGGTGTGCATGGCCGTGTGGATGGCGATGGCCGGCCGCAGCGTGGTCGACAAGACGGTGGCGGTGATCTTCCCGGTGATGGCCTTCGTGGCCGCGGGCTTCGAGCACAGCATCGCCAACATGTACCTGATGCCGCTGGCGATGCTGGTGCAGGAGACCGGGGCGGCGCCGGCGGTGACGTGGGCGGGGATGGTGGCGAACCTCGGCGTGGTGATCGCGGGGAACCTGGTGGGCGGGAGCGTGCTGGTGGGGCTCGTGTATCACGTCATCTATCGGCGCGCGGCGGAGGGGCAGGGCGCGGGGAGCGCCCCCACCCCGGCCCTCCCCCGCAGGGGGAGGGAGGAAGACGGGTCAGCGCAGGAGGGCCAGCACCCCTAGCACCAGGAACACGATCGCGCCGACCACGTGCACGGCGCGGATCGGGACCTTGCGGGTGATCGCGTCGCCGAACCACACCACCGGCGCGTTGGCGAGGATCATGCCCAGCGTGGTGCCGGCCACCACCGCGGCCCAGGCGTCGAAGCGAGCGGCCAGCATCACCGTGGCGACCTGCGTCTTGTCGCCCATCTCCGCCAGGAAGAAGGCGACGACGGTCGTCACGAACACGCCGTACTTCGGCGCGCTGTCGGCCGCGTCGTCGTCGAGCTTGTCGGGAATCAGCATCCAGAGCGCCATGGCGATGAAGGAGCCGCCCAGCACCCAGCGCAGCACGTCGGGGCCGAGCGCCGTCGTGACCCAGCTGCCCAGCGCGCCGGCCAGCGCATGGTTGACGATGGTGGCGACGAAGATGCCCAGCACGATGGGCCAGGGCTTGCGGAAGCGGGCGGCGAGGACGAGCGAGAGCAGCTGCGTCTTGTCGCCCATTTCAGCGAGCGCGACGATACCGGTGGAGACGAGGAAGGCTTCCATGCGAGAAGAGGCTCCGGCCGGCGAACACGCACCATTGACTGCGCGGCATCCCCGGCCAAAACGGAGGCTGCGCAGTCAAAGGTCTCGCCAAATGCGGGGTCCCCGGGAAAAGGCTTCAGCCCTTTTGCGGGGTGCCCTCTCGGATCGCGGGCGCCATGGAACGCGGGGTTCCAAGTCTGTTGACGCCAGCCCCTTTCGAGGATGAAGGGAGGCTACTCCCCAATGACTGGTGCGCATTGTACGTGCATCTGCTCATGCACGTGGATGGCTCAGTTATTGCTTTAGTTTGGTGCACAGGCCGAAGAACAGGCCAAAACGCACCACAACGAAGCATTTCATCCAAAGAGGAAACAATGGAAGCACTAAAACAGGGCTCGGACGTCCTGTTCATCCTGCTGGGCGCCATCCTGGTTCTCGCGATGCATTCGGGGTTCGCCTTCCTCGAGCTGGGCACCGTGCGCAAGAAGAACCAGGTCAATGCGCTGGTCAAGATCCTGGTCGACTTCTCCGTCTCGACGATCGCGTATTTCCTGGTGGGCTACGTCATCGCCTACGGCACCAGCTTCCTGGTCGGCGCCGACGAGCTGGTGGCCAGGAGCGGCTACGAGCTGGTGAAGTTCTTCTTCCTGCTCACCTTCGCCGCGGCCATCCCCGCGATCATCTCCGGCGGCATCGCCGAGCGCGCGCGCTTCGGCCCGCAGCTGATCGCCACCGCCGTGATCGTGGGCGTGATCTACCCGGTGTTCGAGGGCATCGCCTGGAACCAGCGCTTCGGCGTCCAGGGCTGGATCAAGTCGCTCACCGGGCAGGAATTCCACGACTTCGCCGGCTCGATCGTCGTGCACGCCGTGGGCGGCTGGCTGGCCCTGCCGGCGGTGATCCTGCTGGGCGCGCGCGCCAACCGCTACCGCAAGGACGGCGGGATCTCGGCGCATCCGCCCTCGAACATTCCCTTCCTGGCGCTCGGCGCCTGGGTGCTCACGGTGGGCTGGTTCGGCTTCAACGTCATGAGCGCGCAGACGATCGACAAGGTGTCCGGCCTGGTCGCCGTCAATTCGCTGCTGGCCATGGTGGGTGGCACGCTGGCCGCCCTGCTGCTGGGGCGCAACGACCCCGGCTTCGTGCACAACGGCCCGCTGGCGGGGCTGGTGGCCGTGTGCGCCGGCAGCGACGTGATGCATCCGCTCGGTGCGCTCGCGGTCGGCGGCATCGCGGGCGCCATCTTCGTCGGCATGTTCACGCTGACCCAGAACCGCTGGAAGATCGACGACGTGCTCGGTGTGTGGCCGCTGCACGGCCTGTGCGGGCTGTGGGGCGGCATCGCCTGCGGCATCTTCGGCACCAAGGCCTTTGCCGGGCTCGGCGGCGTGAACCTGGGAGCGCAGTTGATCGGCAGCCTCATCGGCGTGGCGTGGGCGCTGGTCGCCAGCTTCGTCCTGTACGGCCTCCTCAAGGCCGTGATGGGCCTGCGGCTGTCGCCCGAAGAGGAATTCCAGGGCGCCGACCTCGCGATCCACAAGATCGGCTCGACGCCCGAGCGCGAGCCGAACTGGTGACGCTGGGGGGGGAAAGGGTGCCTCAGGTGTCGCGCGGGCGCCGCAGGTGACACGGCGGCGGGGCTTCCGGGGCATCCCCGAAGCACACAAAGCCAAACCCAGCGCATAATGGCCGCCGTGCGTCCGCGAATGGGCGCACGAGTATGCGGTGTTTGTCGGTCTCGCGTGGTTGTTGATTGCGTTTGCGGACTCCATCGCTTTGCAGCGTTTCTTTTCTCAGGAGTCCTTGAATGGGCAACAAGCTTTACGTGGGGAACCTCCCCTATTCCTACCGCGATGACGACCTCCAGCAGGCCTTCAGCCAGTACGGCGCGGTCTCCAGCGCCAAGGTCATGATGGAGCGCGACACCGGCCGTTCCAAGGGCTTCGGCTTTGTCGAAATGGGCAGCGCCGCCGAGGCGCAAGCCGCGATCCAGGGCATGAACGGCCAGCAGATCGGCGGCCGTGGCCTCGTGGTGAACGAAGCCCGTCCGATGGAGCCCCGCTCCGGTGGCGGCGGCGGCGGTTTCGGCGGCGGTGGCCGTTCGGGCGGCGGTGGCGGCGGCTTCGGTGGTGGCGGCGGCGGTGGCGGCTTCGGCGGCGGTCGCCGTGAAGGCGGCGGCGGTGGTGGCGGCTACGGCGGCGGCGGCGGTGGCCGCGACCGTTACTGAACGCACGGACGCGAGTCCTCGCAATCCAACAAAGGGCCTACGGGCCCTTTTTGCATGGTGGCGCGCCTGCGGCACCATCGTTCCTTTTTTGCCGCGCCCCCGGTTTCGCCCCCTTGCCACCCTCCCGGCGGTGTGCTCCATAATGGCTTGGCGTGGACTGAGCTTTACACGCGGGTTGCGTTGGACAGGTGCCTTTCGCGTCAGTCGGTTGAATGCGTTTTCGGGACTCCATCGCTAATCGGTTCAATTGTTTTTTGTGGGGAGTCCCATTGAATGGGCAATAAACTGTACGTAGGCAACCTGCCCTACCAGATGCGCGACAGCGACCTCGAACAAGCCTTCAGCCAGTTCGGCCAGGTCACCAGCGCGAAGGTGATGATGGAACGCGAGACCGGCCGTTCCAAGGGCTTCGGTTTCGTCGAGATGGCCAGCGAGGCGGAAGCCCAGGCGGCCATCACCGGCATGAACGGCCAGCCCATGGGCGGCCGCAGCATCGTCGTGAACGAGGCGCGCCCGATGGAAAACAACCGTCCGCGCGGCTTTGGCGGCGGCGGTAGCGGCGGCTACGGCGGTGGTGGCGGCGGCGGTTACGGCGGCGGCGGCGGTGGTTACGGCGGCGGCGGCGGTGGCCGCTCCGGCGGCGGCGGCGGCTACGGCGGCGGTGGCGGCGATCGCCGCGGCAGCGGTGGTGGCGGCGGCGGCCAGGATGGCGGCTTCCGCAGCCCGTACGGCGCCGGCCCGCGTGGCGGTGGCCGCTCGGGTGGTGGCGGTGGCGGCGGGTACGGCGGTGGCGGCAACAGCTACTGATCGCGTCGCTGCGCGATGATGCAAGGCTCCTTCGGGAGCCTTTTGCTTGTGGCGGAGCGTCCTCCCCGTAGGCTGGCGGTGAACGCCGAAGGCGTGAACCCCAGCGCTGCGCGGGCGCGAAGCGCCGGAGCGCCCCCTTCCTCAGTCCGTATGCCGCTGCTTGCGCGCCCGGCCGACCAGCAGCCGGTCGAACACCGGATCCGGCAGCGCGCGCAGGATCTTCGCCACCACGCCCATCTGCCAGGGGATCACGCGGTAACTCCTGCCCGCCTCGATCACGCGCATCGCGCTGGCCGCGAAATCCTCCGCCCGCATCAGGAACGGCATCCCGTAGCGGTTCTGCCGCGTGAGCGGCGTGTCGATGTAGCCCGGCGCGATCGTCACCACCCGCACGCCCGTGCCGCGCAGCTCGCCGCGCAGGCTCTCGCAATAGCCGATCACGCCGGCCTTGCTGGCACAGTAGGCGGCATGACCGGGCAGCCCGCGGATGCCCGCCACGCTCGCGATCCCCACGAGCCGGCCGCTGCCCCGCTGCCGCATCGGCGCGATGAAGGGCTGGAAGGTCGCCGCCAGCCCCACGTTGTTGACCGCGAGAATCCGCGCCAGCACCCCCAGGTCCTCGCGCAGCGAGGTGTCCACGCCCAGGCTGATGCCGGCATTGGCGATCACGACGTCCGGCACGCCCAGCTCCGCCAGGCAGGCCTGGCCCGCGGCCACGATGCTGTCGATCTCGGCCACGTCGGCGGCGTACACGCGCCAGCGCTCGGGCGGCAGCCCCTGCGCGCGCGCCCACTCGGCCATCTCGGCGCCGCGCCGCGCCACCAGCGCCAGCCGCCAGCCGGCCTGCGCGTAGCGCGCGGCCAGCGCCTGGCCGATGCCGCTGGACGCGCCGGTGATGAACGCGAGCGGTGCCATTCAGCGTCCGCCAGCTGACGGGTCCCCCTGGAGGCAGGGAGTGACACGCAGTGAACGACCGTGGGAGCCCATGTCTAGGGGGCGGCGGCCGGAGCCTTCGGCTGCAGCGTGCCGCGCACGGCCCCGTGCAGCTCCAGCACACGCTTCTGGTTGTCGTACTCCAGGCTGTTGCCCTGGAACACGTCGGCGCCGCGCAGCAGCGTCACCGGCTTGTTGGACATCACCCGCTCCTGCTCCATGAAGGCATGCAGGAACTCGCCGCGGATCTCCAGCTTCGCCTCGGCCGCGCGGCGCGCCGGCGGCGCCTCGCGGGTGACCACCGCATCGCCGATCAGCTGCACCTGCGAGCCGTCCGCGTTGCTGACGCCGCGCTTGGCGGTCGCGACCACCACCGCGCCTTCCTCGCTGAACGAACGGATGCGCGGCTCGTCGATCTCCAGCGTGTCGGTGTCGGCGTAGTGGCGCGCCTCGATGCCGCGGATCTCGCTCTTCAGGCGCCCCGCCGCATCGAAGGACTTGACCGAGAAGCCGCGCAGGAAGTAGTCGGGGTCGTGGGTGGGCGGCGCTTCGGGCGCGCTCGGCGCGAACACCGGCGTGGTGCGCGCGAGCCAGTAGGTGCCCAGCGCCAGCAGGCCCATCAGGATGATCGGCAGGTAGATCGTGATCCGGTCCCAGGCACGGCCGAAACCGCGCAGCGGCGTCACCCGTAGGCCTCCAGCAGCTGCGCGTACCGGCCGCTGGCGACCAGCAGCAGGTCGCAGAACTCGCGCGCCGCGCCCTGGCCGGCCGCAGCCTGCGTGACGTAGCGGGCGCAGGCCCGCACCTCGATGTGCGCATGCGGCGGCGCCACGGGGAAGGCGCAGCGCCGCAGCACCGGCAGGTCGGGCCAGTCGTCGCCCATCGCGGCGGCCTGCGGCCAGTCGAAGCCGAGTTCCGCCAGCGTCTTCTGCGCCGCCGGCAGCTTGTCCTCCGTGCCGTAGTGCACGTGCTGCACGGCCAGCGCCTCCAGGCGCCGCCGCAAGGGCCGCGAATCACGGCCGGTGATCACCACCGGCGTGATGCCGGCGCGCTGCAGCAGCTTCAGGCCGAGCCCGTCGAGGATGTGGAAGCGCTTGAGCGTCTCGCCTTCGTCGGACAGGAGCAGGCCGCCATCGGTCATCACGCCGTCGACGTCGAAGAAGGCGACGCGGATGCCCTGCGCGGCCAGCAGCAGTTCGGGGGCGAAGGTGAGCGCCGGGGTGGTCACTTCAGATGACCTTCGCGCGCATCAGGTCGTTGCTGTTGACGGCGCCCACGAGGATGCCGTCGCCGTCGACGACCAGCACGCTGGTGATGCGGTGCGCCTCCATCATCTGCGCGGCCTCGGCCGCCAGGGCGTCCACCGAGATCGTCCGCGGGTTCGGGTGCATCACCTCGCGCGCCTTCACCTGGCGCAGGTCCGCGCCCTTCTCGATCAGGCGGCGCAGGTCGCCGTCGGTGAAGATGCCCAGCACGCGGCCGGCCTCGTCGACGATCGCGGAGGCGCCCAGGCCCTTGGCGCTCATCTCGCGCATCAGTTGCGTGAAGCCCGCTTCGGGCAGCACGGCGGGCACGGACTCGCCGGTGCGCATCACGTCGGTCAGGTGCGTCAGCAGCTTGCGGCCGAGCGCGCCGCCCGGATGCGAGCGGGCGAAATCCTCGGGCCGGAAGCCGCGCGCGTCGAGCAGGGCCACCGCCAGCGCATCGCCCAGCGCCAGCTGCGCGGTGGTGCTGGCCGTGGGCGCCAGGTTCAGGGGGCAGGCTTCCTTTTCCACGCCGCTGTCGAGCACGATGTCCGCGTGGCGCGCCAGCGTCGAAGTCGCCTTGCCCGTCATCGCGACCAGCGGCACGCCCAGGCGCTTGAGCACGGGCAGGATCGCCGTGAGCTCGTCGCTCTCGCCGCCGTTGGAGATGGCCAGCACCAGGTCGACCGGCTTGATCATGCCCAAGTCGCCGTGGCTCGCCTCGGCCGGATGCACGAACATCGCCGCCGTGCCGGTGGAGGCGAGGGTGGCGGCGATCTTGCGGCCGATGTGGCCGCTCTTGCCCATGCCCATCACGACCACGCGGCCGCGCACGGTGAGCATGGCCTGCACGGCCTGCACGAAGCTCTCGCCCAGGCGCGATTCCAGGCCGAGCAGCGCCGCCGATTCGATCTGCAGGGTTTCCCGGGCCAACCGCATCACCCGCGCGGGCTCGAAGGAAGCCTGCTGCTCAGGTAAGGAAGTGGCTGCGACCGTCATCCACGGATTCTAGGGGGACCGGATTGCCGTCAGCTAGCATCCCCACATGACCTCGCTCGAGCTGACGCTCCTGTACCTGCTGGCCGCCGTGCTGGGGGTGGTGGTGTGCCGGCTGGCGCGGCTGCCGCCCATGCTCGGCTACCTCGTGGTGGGGGTGGTGATCGGGCCCAACGCGCTGGCGCTGGCCGACGACTCGGACAGCGTGCGCCACCTCGGCGAGTTCGGCGTGGTGTTCCTGATGTTCGTGATCGGGCTGGAGTTCAACCTCGGCAAGCTGCGCGCCATGCGCACGCACGTGTTCGGGCTGGGCCTGTCGCAGGTGCTCATGACGGTGATCCCGGCGACCATCGGCACCTTCGCGCTGACGTACTACCTGCCCAGGTTCGCGCCGATGGGATGGCAGAGCGCGCTGGCCCTGTCCGGCGCGCTGGCCATGAGCAGCACCGCGATCGTGGTCAAGATGATGTCCGACCGGCTCGAGCTGGAGAGCGAGCACGGCAAGCGCGTGATCGGCGTGCTGCTGTTCCAGGACCTCGCGGTGGTGCCGCTGCTGGTGCTGATCCCCGCGCTGGGCAGCCCGCCCGAAGTGCTGCTGCGCGAGGTCGCCATCGCGGCGGTGAAGGCGGCCGTGCTGATCGCGCTGCTGCTCGCCGGCGGCCAGCGCCTGATGCGCTGGTGGCTCACGCTGGTGGCGCGCCGCAAGAGCGACGAGCTGTTCGTGCTGAACATGCTGCTGGTGACGCTGGGCCTGGCGTGGCTCACCGAACTCGCGGGCCTGTCGCTGGCGCTGGGCGCCTTCATCGCCGGCATCCTGATCTCCGAGACCGAATACAAGGTGATGGTCGAGGCGGACATCCGGCCCTTCCACGACGTGCTGCTGGGCCTGTTCTTCATCACCATCGGCATGCTGCTGGACTGGCGGCCGGTGGCGGAGCACTGGCGGCTCGTGTTGCTGCTGCTCACGGTGCCGGTGCTGTTCAAGCTGCTGCTGGTGACCGGCCTGGCCAAGCTGTTCGGCGCCACCGCGGGCGTGTCGCTGCGCACGGGCCTGTATCTGGCGCAGGCGGGCGAATTCGGCTTCGTGCTGCTGGCGCTCGCGCAGCAGAACGCCCTGGTGCCGCCGGAGATGCTCAACCCGATCCTCGCCAGCATGGTGCTGTCGATGATCGCCACGCCCTTCATCATCCAGTGGAGCAACCGCATCGTGATGAAGCTGGTGGCCAGCGAATGGCTGATGCAGTCGCTGCAGATGACGCAGATCGCGCGCCGCTCCATCAACGCCAACAGGCACATCATCATCTGCGGCTACGGGCGCTGCGGGCAGAACGTGGCGCGCATGCTGGCGCAGGAAGGCATCCCCTACATCGCGCTGGACCTCGACCCCGACCGGGTGCGCCAGGCCACCGCGGCGGGCGACTCGGTCGTCTTCGGCGACGCCTCGCGGCTGCAGGCGCTGATCGCCGCCGGCCTGGGGCGGGCCAGCGCGGTGGTCATCACCTACCTCGACGTGCCCGGCGCGATCAAGCTGCTCGGGGCGGCGCGCCAGCACGCGCCGCAGGTGCCGGTGATCGTGCGCACCAAGGACGACCGCGACCTGGAGAAGCTGCAGAAGGCCGGCGCCACCGAAGTCGTGCCGGAGACGCTCGAGGGCTCGCTGATGCTGGCCAGCCATGCGCTGGCCCTGGTGGGCGTGCCGATGCGGCACGTGATCCGCATCGTGCGGGACCAG
Organism: Ramlibacter sp. AN1133; assembly: GCF_037890035.1. Lineage (NCBI taxonomy): Bacteria > Pseudomonadati > Pseudomonadota > Betaproteobacteria > Burkholderiales > Comamonadaceae > Ramlibacter > Ramlibacter sp. AN1133. The sequence continues at coordinate 351,665 of NZ_JBBKTQ010000002.1, read as the reverse complement.
CGCGATGCGCGCTACAGCCTGCTGCGCGGCTACTTCCACGGCGCCGACGACGACGCCGGCGCGCAGGACTTCGAGCAGGAGCGCCTGGCCACGGTGACGCTGCCGCCGGAGGCCGAGGCGCTGGGCCGCGCGCTCAGCCAGCTGGCGCTGGGCGGCCAGGGCGTGCGCGTGGTGAGCCTGCGCCGCAGCAACGGGCGGGTGGTGGACCCCGCCTCGGATCCGCCGCTCGCGGACGGCGATACTCTCGTCCTGTCGGGCCGCCCGGATACGCTGGCGCTGGCCGAAGAGATCCTGCTCAAGGGATAGAGATGCAACAGATTCCGTTCGGCGTCGGGGACTACCTGCGCAGCCACATCCGCACGGTGCCCGACTGGCCGGCCCCGGGCGTGCAGTTCCGCGACATCACGCCGCTGCTGCAGGACCCGAAAGTCTTCCGCGTGCTGATCGACGCCTTCGTGCACCGCTACATGGACCGCCGCCCCGACGTGGTGGCGGGGCTCGACGCGCGCGGCTTCATCCTCGGCTCGGTGATCGCCTACGAGCTGGGCGTGGGGTTCGTGCCGATCCGCAAGAAGGGCAAGCTGCCCTTCACCACGGTGGAGGAGACGTACGAGCTGGAATACGGAAGCGCCACGGTGGAACTGCACACCGACGCCGTCAAGCCGGGCCAGCGCGTGCTGCTGATCGACGACCTGATCGCCACCGGCGGCACCATGATGGCCGGCAAGAAGCTGCTGGAGAAACTGGGCGGCACCGTGATCGAAGGCGCCGCGATCGTGGACCTGCCGGAGCTGGGGGGTTCGCAGAAGCTGCGCGAAGGCGGGCTGCAGCTGTTCACCCTCGTGCACTTCGAAGGGCACTGAGGGTGGAATCCGTTCAGCGCAGCGCGCCGTACTGCGTGCCGCTCAACTCCTGGTCCGTTGCCTCCGGCGCCATCTCGGTGTCCTCGAAGCCGGTCAGCAGCGTGTAGTTCTGCGTGCGGCCGGCGTTCACCGCGGCCAGCGCCTTCTCGCCGCGCAGCCCGGCATCGAGCGCCTTGCGGAAGGCGGCCACTTCATCGGCCTGCAGCGGCTCCAGCGGCGCGGGCTGCGACGCCGTCGCGAGCGCCGGCGCGGGCTGCGGGACCGCTGCAAGCGGCGCCGGCTGCGACACCGGGGCGGGCCGCGACGCCGCTGCAAGAGGGGCGGCGCGCGCCGCCCGTTCGAGCGGCGTGGGACGCGAAACCGGTTCGAGCGGCGCGGGGCGCGATGGCACGCGGCGCTGCGGCGGCTCGGGCATCAGGGCCGCGGGCTGCGACACCGCGGGCATGCGCTGCTGGGGGTCGCCGACGGCGACGTGCTCGCTGGCGCGCCAGTACACGGCGGGCACGAGGATGTCGTGCTTGGCGCGGGCCGACTGCGCGATCATCGCCTCGATCTCGGCCATCCGCGGCGTGTGGTTCACCGCGCCCTGCGCGAGGTCGACCATCACCATGAACTGCTTGCCGTGCGTGTCGAGCGACAGCACCTTGAACTTGTAGCTGGAGGACAGCACGCCGGCGCGCACCATCGCCTCGCGCACCACCGCATAGAGCTGCTCGCGGTGCACCAGGCGCTCCTGCTTGCGGGTGCCGTGGCCCGGGGCCGGCTGCGGCGCGGGGTGGTTGTGGTGCACCCCGTTCACGGGCTTGGTGGAGTCCATGCGCGAGAAACCCGAATCGGGCAGCATCGAGGCACGCGCCTCGTGCCTGCTCTTGCGGACGGGAGAGAACCAGCTGAAGAGGGACATGACGGACTTCCTGCGGCTGCTTGAGGGGTGGGTTCGACGGGCCGCGATCCCAGTGTAGGGACACTGCGCGCGGCGTGTTGGGGCATTTGTCACGCCCGCCCCCACCGCACGCGGCGGAGGACGGGCGTCGCAGGGAAACAGACAGGCGGCGGAGACGGCCGGTGCGCTGCCTTCAGGTGACCGCCACGCGCTTCGGGCGATTGGCGAGCCGCCGGGACACCAGCGAGCCGAGCGCCATCGCGACTTCCAGCGCCAGCTCCGGTTGCCGGTTGGTGAGCTCGGTGAAGCGGATCGGCGACAGCGACCACAGCTTGCACGCGCTCGCGGCCTGCACGGTGGCGCTGCGCGGGTTGCGGGTGAAGAAGGCGCCTTCGCCGACGGCCGATCCGCCTTCCACGCTCGCGAGCCGCAGCCGGCCCTTGTCGTCCTCGTAGTGCACGGTGAGCGAGCCGGTCTCGACCAGGTACACGGTGCGGTCGGTCGCGTTCTGCTCGATCAGCACCTGGCCCTGGCGCACGGCGAACGGCTGCAGGTAGGTGCCCAGCATCTCCCACTGCTTCGGATGCAGCTGCGGCCGGAAGGCATCCGCGGACTGGTTGCGCGCGATCGCCTGCACGAGGCCTTGCACGTCGAAGTGGATGGGGGTCGGGAGTGGCGCATTCATGCCGTCAAGGTAAACGCCCGCGCCCTGAATGAACAGCGCTGTTAACTGTGCATTACACGAGATACGGCGCGGCCCCTCCCTGTAACGCGGGTCCCGTGGCTGGCGCGGACAGGCGGTGCGCGGGCGCGAATGAACGGTTGGAAGTGTCAGAAATGACAGGGGCGGCGAACCGGCCCCTGTCGAACTTCGTACTACGCCCTCAGGTCAGAAGGCCGACACGAAGCTGCCGTCGGTGAAGGTCATCACGCCGGTGTCCACATCGAGCACGCCGATCTTCGTCGCGCCGCGCAGCATCACGTCCGCCGACGCTGCGTCCTCGCGCACGCTCATCGAGATGCCCTTGGTGGTTTCGGCCAGCGTGACGGTGGCCACGCCCTGAGCATCGCGCGTCGCGTCGACGGTGATCGCCATGCGCGGCGTCCCGCCTGCGAAGCTGCGATAGGCCAGCGTGGCGGACTTCGGCGCGTCCTCGAAGCTCCTGAGGCTGGTGCCGAAGCTCACGGCCAGCAGCGGACGGTTCGGGGCGGTGACCTGCGCGCTGAGCGTCGCGTTCAGCGTGTAGAAGTTCGTCTCCGAGACGGGCTTCTGCGCTTCCTGCTGCTCATAGCCGGCCGCCACTACGGACAGCTTGCCCTGGAAGAAGTCGGTTTTTACGCCGGACGCGATGTTGGCGAGGCGGCCCTGCAGCATCAGTTGCGTCGGGATGTGCTTCGTGCCGCTCTTGTCCCAGGTGGAGCCCGTGGCCGCGAAGGTGCCCTCGAACTCGGCGCCCGTTACCGTCCACTGCACGTCGAGCGACGCGTTGGCGAGGTCGCCGGCGGTCGCGGGACGCGCTGCGCTCGGCGCAACCTTGCGGCCATTGCCGTCGATCGCCACTGGGATCTGGTCGAAGGTCGCCGACTTGATCTGCAGCGTGCCGAGCGTGTCGCCGCCGGCGTTCTTCGACACGATGGAGCCCTGGGCGCTGATCGACTTCAGCGAGGGGTTCGCCGCGTCGATGGCGCGGGTGCCCCTGATGTTCCAGGCGCTGTGGTCGGCATCGACCTGGCCGGTGCTGCGAAAGGTCGCGGGCACTTCGCCGCCCACCGCAAAGTCGGTGGTCTGGCCGTTCGCGTTCCTGGTCGCCGTGATCGTTCCGTTGCGCACCTGGCCGACCTGGGTGACGGTAGGCTGGGTGGCGTTCGGGTTGTACGTGATCTTCTGCGCACGCGCCGTGTAGGTCCAGGTGTCACCGGTCACGGCAGGTTGGATCACGAACTGGTGCATCGTATCGACAGGCACGTTGTTGACGAACTGCGTCCCCATGTACGCCGAGCACTGGAGTACGTTCGCGTCAGCGGCCGCGGTCGGCAGCGTGCCCTGCGAGTCCTTCAGGACGTAGCAGTAGCCCGGGCCCGAATAGGCGTACGTCGACTGTGATCGGCCGGTCTTGAAGTCGGAGTACAGGTCGAAGCCGGTCATCAGGACGTCGAGGTCCGTCTGCAGCAGCTGCGCGGGAACCTGCACGCCCGACATCGCGGCGCCGAACTTGTTCTGCTCCAGGTTCAACGCGCCGGGCTGGGTGGCGTCGGCACCGCCGAACAGCGCAGCGACGTCGCTGCGGATCTCGGTGAAGAGGGTCTTGGTGGCACCGATGGCGCCGTCCGCATCGAGCGCGGCGGCGGGCGCGGGCGCGTTGCACGCGACGCCTTCGCATTCCAGCGCGGCGACGGCCGGAGCCAGCACGGCCGGCGGAACGTTGCCGACGAGGGTGGGCGTGGCCAGCACGGTCCGCAGCGCGGTGCCCAGCGCGCCGGCGGCAGCACCGGACAGCGCGTAGCTGCTGGTGGACGTCGTGGCGTTCGCGAGCGTCTCGACCACGCATTGCGCACGCGCGCCGGCGTCGCCGCTGCAGCCTGCGGCGGCGTCGAGGGCCATCTGCGAAACGGCGGTCAGCATCACGGCAAGACGCTGTTCGTCGGCGCTGCTTGCGTCCGCGGTGGACTTCACGGGCACGGCGGTCAGGTCCTCGGCCGCGGTGATGCCCAGCATGGACTTGATCGTGTGGTTGGCCTGTCGCGCGCTGTCGGCGGTGATGCCCGCGTCTTCCGCGGCCTCGGCCGCCATTTCGCTGAAGGGTGTCACGTTCGCCGTGATCGTCGCCGTGGCCGGAACGACCACTGCGCGCATGGCGAAGCCGGGCGGCAGCGACTGCGTCTGGCCGGTGGCCTCGTCGCGGTGGGTGGCGCCGCCCTGCGGCACCGTTACCTTGATCACATAGGGCTGGGCCGGCACCCCCACGAAGCGCACGGTGTAGCGCCCCGAAGCGTCCGTCGGTGCCGAGGCGGTGGCCAGCGCCTCGGCGCTGATCGTGCCGTCGGCCCGCACAGCGTGGGCGGTCACGATGCCGCCCGCCAGCACACCCTTGGCGGCGACGCCGCTCACTTCGACCGACGCCTGCGGCGCAGGCGCCGGCGTGGCGTCGTCCCCGCTTCCACCTCCGCCTCCACACGCTGCGAGCAACACGGCGCTCGCGATTGCTGCGATTGCAAATCTCACGCTTGTTCTTCCTTCTTGGTCCTGCTGGTTTGTTGACGGCGAAGGCGCCTCCTGCGCCAACGCCGGCGGCGAGATTACGATTTGCGGCGCCTCGTAACAATCGACTCTTGGGGTGAACCGTGGAGTGCGACGCGGCGTGTTGCTACGTTCCGATTCATTCGGCAGGAGGGAAAAATTCTTTCCACCTAAGACGCGAAGCACTGTAGTGCGAAGGTGTGTCGCCCCGCGTCGACACACAGTGGCCGCAAACGTGTGCAATCGTTGAAGCGGGAAACACTGGCGCTTATCCTGCGCGGCCGACAAGAACCACAAGCCAGTGACCGTGCGCCGTACCCCGCTCCGCTTCCGTCGATTCGCCGCCCTCGTCCTCGCGGCCTTGCTGCCCCTGGCCGCGTCCGCCGCGCCATGGGAGCTGACGCTGGAAAGCGACCGGCACAGCGACTTCAGTTCGATCGACGACCTGCGGGACGACAACGCGGCCGGCTACCGCGCCCGCTTCGGCCGCAATCTCGCCTATGTGCAGGAGGAAGTGCGACTGCAGCGCCGCGAGGGCGCGTGGAGCCTCTCCCTGCTCGGACGCAGCAGCGCGACGCTGGTGGGCAACCGCGATGCGATCGAAGCCCTGCGGCACAGCCGCGGCCTCGGCCGCGACGCCAGCGACCGGCACTTCGACGTGCACGCACACCTGCGCGGCTTCGCCGGCGCCGGCGTGGAAGTGGAGCGCGGCTTCGTGCTGGAGCCGCAGTGGAGCGGCGCGCTCCTCGTGCAGGCGCTGGCGCTCACCCGCTGGCGCGAGCGCGAGATCCGTGGCGCGGCCGATTTCGTCGGCGCGACCTCCACCTACACCTTCGACCTGCGTTCATCGGAGCTGAACGACCGGCTGCAGTTCCCGTTCCAGCAGCCGCAGGGCGCGGCCGGCGCCGGCCTGCTGTTCGGCGGCGACCTGGCGTGGGGCCGCGGCCCGTGGTCGGCGCGCGCCGCGCTGCGCGACGTCGGCCTGCTGCACTGGCGGGGCGTGCCGCAGCAGGACTTCACCTTGTCGACCAGCACGCGCGCGATCGACGCGGGAGGCTTCGTCGTGTTCCGGCCGCTGCTGCAGGGGCGCAATACGCAGTCGGGGCTCACGCGCAGCGCGCCGTGGCGCGCGCAGGTCTCGGCCGGCTGGCAGGCGACGGAGCGCGGCAGCCTGCAGGCGGGCGCGCGCTGGTTCCGCGGTTTCGGGGCCCTGCCCTCGGTGGGCTGGACGCAGCGCTTCGGCCAGTTGGAAACCGGCGCCACCTGGCAGTTCCACGAGCAGCGGCTCGTGCTCGATGCCCGCTGGGGCGGCTGGCGCGTATACGTCGGCGCGGACCGGCTGGACGGCGTGCACTCGCGCGTGCTGGGCGTGGCTTACAGCCGGCCGCTGCCGTTCTGAGCGCAGGCCCGCCACGGCCGCGATCCCCCGGCGTCCGGGCCCGACTTCAAGTCTTCGTCAACGGCAGGAAGAGGCCATCGGTCGTGAGGAACAGCAGCGACGTGCCTTGGAGGATCGCCACGATCACGAGGTCGGTCCGCTGCATCGACCGTCATCGTCGGCGGACCCGCACCGCTCACGTGGGAGCCCGTCACCGCAAACGGGGCACGGCAAGCCCGTGCCGCGCCGAGCTTCGCTACTTGCCGATGCAGAACCGGCTGAAGATCACCCCGAGCAGGTCGTCGGCGGTGAACTCGCCGGTGATCTCCGACAGCGCGTTCTGCGCCAGGCGCAGTTCCTCCGCGAGCAGGTCGAGGGCCTGCGCTTCGCGCGCGAGGTGCGCGGCGGCTTCCATGAGGTGCGCGTCGACGCGGCGCAGCGCGTGCAGGTGGCGCTCGCGGGCGATGAAGACGCCTTCGGGGGCGGATTGCCAGCCGGCGAGGTCGAGGAGGGATCGGCGCAGGCGATCGAGGCCTTGGCCAGTCTTGGCGGAGAGGCGGATTTCGGCGCCGGAGCGCCCCCACCCCAGCCCTCCCCCAGAGGGGGAGGGAGCGCTCCCTTGTTCCCTCCCCGCCTGGGCGAGGGTCGAGGAAGCAGTGCTGCCTTCCTCCCTCCCCCTTTGGGGGAGGGCCGGGGTGGGGACGCTCCGCGCTGCGTCCACCGCATCGCTCTTGTTCCACACATCCACGATCGGCACATCGCCCGGCAGCTTCGCCGCGATCGCCGCGTCCGCCTCGCGGTACTCCGGCGACTCGGCGCGCGTCAGGTCGTGCAGGAACACCACCGCGTCCGCCTTCTCGATCTGCCCCCACGCGCGCTCGATGCCGATCTGCTCGACCTCCTCCGCGCCTTCGCGAAGGCCGGCGGTGTCCACCACGTGCAGCGGCACGCCCTCGATCTGGATCGTCTGCCGCACCACGTCGCGCGTGGTGCCGGGAATCGGCGTCACGATCGCGAGCTCCGCGCCCGCCAGCGCATTGAGCAGCGAACTCTTGCCCGCGTTCGGCTGCCCCGCGATCACCACGTTGATGCCCTCGCGCAGCAGCGCGCCCTGGTGCGCGCGCTGCATCACGCGCGCGAGGTTCGCCTGCAGGCGATCGAGCTGGCCCTGCGCGTCGGCCTTGCGGAGGAAGTCGATCTCCTCCTCGGGGAAGTCGAGCGTCGCCTCCACCAGCATGCGCAGGTCGATCAGCGCATCGCGCAGCGCATGGATCTCGCGCGAGAACTCGCCGGCCAGCGAACGCGTCGCGCTGCGGGCGGCGGCTTCCGTGCTGGCGTCGATCAGGTCCGCAATCGCCTCGGCCTGCGCGAGATCGAGCTTGCCATTGAGGAAGGCGCGCTGCGTGAACTCGCCCGGCTCCGCCACGCGCAGGTTGATCGCCGCGCCCGCTTCGAGGCAGCGCGCCAGCAGCAGCTGCAGCACCACCGGGCCGCCGTGCGCCTGCAGTTCGAGCACGTCCTCGCCGGTGTAGGAATGCGGGGCGGGGAAGTGGATCGCGAGGCCCTGGTCGATCGCGCTGCCATCCCCCGCGCGGAAGGCAAGGTAGGTGGCCTCGCGCGGTTTCAACGCGCGGCCGCAGACTGCCTCGACGATCGCCTGCACGCTCTTGGCCGACACCCGCACGATGCCCACGGCGCCGCGTCCGGGCGCGGTGGCGATGGCGGCGATGGGCTGGTCGAGGCGGGCGAGCATGCCCCCATTGTCTCAGTGCATGAGCAAGGTCTCCGCGACAGATGAGCGCGTAAGCGCATGTATGAGCCGTCGCACGACGAATTCGCTCCGGCCAAACTTGTCCGCCGTCAAACACGGTACGCGCGCTCGCGGACTAGCCTGAACTTGCTTCGTCCAGGCGAGCCGCCGCAGTCCCTTGCGCTTGCTCGACCAGCGAGCAAGAAACCATGAAATACCTCCGACTCCGACATCTCCCACTCACACCCCTGTTCCTCGCCAGCCTCCTTGCCGCTTGCGGCGGCGGCGGCGACAGCCCCACCTTCGATGCAGCGGCCGAGACGCTGCCGGTGCGCAGCGCCGCCGTGCTCGCCGACAGCGTGGTGGCTCCCATGTACGCGCTGGATTTCATCGCCCCGGCGGCGACCGGCGCCGACCTCAACGACGATGGCGACGTGATCGGCAGGTCCCGTGCCGACCCTGGCTGCGGGCCCTTCTGCCTGCCGCCCGAGGACACGGTGGTTTGGAAGGACGGCCAGCGCATCGTGCTGCCGCCCGTGGCCGGCGCGGCCGCCGGCGGCCAGTACCCCCTGTTCATCAACAACCTCGGCACGATCGCCGGTATCACGGGCACGATCGGCAGCAGCACGCGCGCGACGCTGTGGCGGCCGGAGGGCAGCGGCTACGTCGCCCAGGATCTCGGCGTCTATCCGGGCACGTCCAGCGTCGACGTCTTCGGCCTGGACGACCAGGATCGCCTGGTCGGCTGGTCCACCCTGGGGGGTGCGATCCCGACGATCGCGTTGCCCGTCATGTGGTCGCCTGCCACGGGCATGGTGGACCTGCGGGCATTGGGTTACCCGAACGAGCGCCCGGCGGCGATGAGCCCCGGCGGCAAGGTGGTGACCTGGGGCTCCTGGTACCAGCTCGGTGACCGCAGCAGCGTCGTGCCGTTGCCGCCGCTGCCGGCGGGCTTCCGCGGCGCCGGCTCCAATGGCAGCGCGATCAACGACTTCGGCGACCAGGCCCACTTCCTGGTTTCCATCGCCACCTCGAAGAACCTCGTCTACCCGTTCCGCCTTTCCGCCCGCGGCACCTGGCAGCAGATCGCCGGTCCGACGGGCCAGCTGTCGGCTTCCGGCATGGGATCGATCAGCGCGGGGCAGGATGTCACCTTCACGGCGCTGGGCACCGGCTTCGTCGCGCCGGGCCCGGCCGGCGTGGGCGAGCCCCTGGCCGATCGCCTCTCGCCGGCCTACCCGGGCGCCACGGTCGGCACCGCGGGCCCGATCAACGCCTCCGGGCAGATCCTCGCGCGGGTGATGATCGGCCGCAGCCACCGGCTGGTGAAGTTGACGCCGGCGACGGCGTGCACGTCGGACTGCCTCGTAAGCCGCTCGCTCGTCGTGACCAGCCAGTTCGTGCAGGACCCTGCGTTGCCCGGCATCTGCGCGCAGGGCGGGAAGATGTACAACCTGACCACCGTGTCGGCCACGATCGCCAGCGAGACGGGCACGCCGCTCGCCAACGCGCTGGTGAGCGGCCGTTTCCTCGACGACTACTGGACCAACCGGCAGGTCACCGGCACCACCGACGCCTCCGGCGTCGTGAGCTGGAGCTACAAGGGGCCGTGCGGCGTCGGCGCCGTCGCCTTCCTCCTCGAGAACGCCGCGCTGGGCACGCGCATCTTCGACCGCACCCGGGGCACGCTCAGCGACTTCGCGATTCCTGTCGCGACCACCGGTCCGGGACCGGATCCGGGCCCGGCGCCGGCCCCGGGGGTGGCACCGGTCGCCGTTGCCGCCGTGACGTGCACGGCGGGGCGGACCTGCAGCTTCGCCGCCACCGGTTCCTACGACCCGGACGGCAGCATCGCGGCCTACCGCTGGACCGAGAACAACGGCACCGTGTGGTCCACCCGGGCCGTGTTCACGAGGACCTTCGCCAAGGCCGGCAAGCAGTCGGTGACGCTGCAGGTGACCGACAACAGCGGCCTGAGCGCTTCGAAGAAGGTGACGTTCACCGTGCTGCGTTGAGGCGGGCAAAAAGGAAGGGCCGCAGAGCGGCCCTTTTTTCCGGGTCCCCCGCCTGCGCGGGGGACGACGCACCTGCCTTACTTGAACTTCGGCAGGTTGAACTCCGGCGGCACGCCCATGCGCACGTTGATCAGCCATTGCTGCGCGATCGACAGCACGTTGTTCGTGATCCAGTACAGCACCAGGCCGGCCGGGAAGAAGAAGAACATCACCGAGAAGATCAGCGGCATGAACCACATCATCTTGGCCTGCATCGGGTCCGGCGGCACCGGGTTCAGCGCCGTCTGCAGCAGCGTCGACAGCGTCATCACCACCGGCAGGATGAAGAACGGGTCGGGCTGCGCCAGGTCGTGGATCCAGCCGATCCAGGGCGCGCCGCGCATCTCCACCGAGGACAGCAGCACCCAGTACAGCGCGATGAACACCGGGATCTGGATGAAGATCGGCAGGCAGCCGCCCAGCGGGTTGACCTTCTCCTCGCGGTAGATGCGCATCATCTCCTGCTGCATCTGCTGCGGGTTGTCCTTGTAGCGCTCGCGCAGCTGCATCACCTTGGGGTTGATGGCCTTCATCTTGGCCATGCTCTCGTAGCCCTTGGCCTGCAGCCAGTAGAAGGCGATCTTGATCAGCAGCACCAGCGCCATGATCGAGAAGCCCCAGTTGCCGATGAACGAGTGCAGCTTCGACAGCAGCCAGTACAGCGGCTTGGCCAGGATGGTGAGCCAGCCGTAGTCCTTCACCAGGTCCAGGCCCGGGTAGACCTTCTCCAGCATCTTCTCTTCCTGCGGGCCGGCGAAGAAGCGCGCGTTCACCACCTGCTCCATGCCGGGCGGGATCGCGGGCAGGGCGGTGATCATGCCGGCGGCGTACAGGTTGTTGTCCACCTTGCGCATGAACAGGTCGCGCTTGGTGCCATCCGGCAGGATCCACGCGCTGGCGAAGTAGTGCTGCACCATCGCCACGTAGCCGTTGCTGGAGGCCTTCTCGAAATCGGCCTTGCCCTTTTCGATGTCGCTGAACTCCACCTTCTGGAACTTCTTCTCCTCGGTGTAGACCGCGGGGCCCGTGAAGGTGGAATAGAAGGACGACTGGCCGGGCAGCTTGTTGCCGTCGCGCACCAGCTGCACATACAGCTGCGGCGACACCGGCGCGGTGCCGGCATTCACCACTTCGTGCTTCACGTCGACGTCGTACTGGCCGCGGTGGAAGGTATAGGTCTTGGCCAGCTTCACGCCGCCCTGCACGGGCGACTCGAAGCGGATGGACAGGTCGTTCTGCCCCTCCTTCATCACGCGATCGCCCGGCACCGCGGTCATCACCGTCTTGTGCGTCGGGAAGTCGCCGCCGATCAGGCCGCTCTGCGCCACGTACACGCGCTCGGGGTCCTGCTCCAGCAGCGTGAAGGGCACGCCCGGCTTTTCGCCCGCGAGCTTGGGGAAGTCCGTGCGCACGATGGTCGCGCCTTCGGTGTCGAAGACGACGTCCATCAGGTCGGTCTTGACCGTGACCTGCTGGCGCGGCGCGGCGGGCGCGGGCCCGCTGGTGCCGGGCACGGCCGACGGCGACGTCGCGACGCTGGTGCCGGGCACGGCGGAGGCGCCCGCCGTCGGCGGCGCGGGCACGGCGCTGGCCGGCCCCTTGGGCGCCGTGGCGGTCTGCTTGGCCGAGGGGAAGAAGGTCGCCGGCTTGCCGTTGTAGACCTGCCACTGGTCCCACAGCATGACGAGGGAGAAGCCGAAGATCACCCAGAGGATGGTGCGGCGGATGTCGGTCATGGAAGTTTCTTCTGATGGAGGAAGGCGAAGATTCTCGGCTTCGCTTGCGGGACCGGATCGTGGCCGCCCGCGCACAGGGGGTTGCAGCGGGCGATGCGGGCCAGGGTGAGGTACGTGCCCGCCGCCGCGCCGTGCTCCTGCAGCGCCTGCAGGGAATAGGCGGAACAGGTGGGCGTGAAGCGGCAGGACGAGCCGATCCAGGGGGAGAGGACGAGGCGGTAGGCTTTCACCATACCGATCAGGGCGCGCTGGGCGATGTTCATGGGCGCCCCTGGGCCCCCGCCTGCGCGGGGGTGACGGAATGGGGCGCGGGCGGGACGGTCTTCGCCCGTTCGAACAGCTGCAGCAGCTCCCCGCGCACGGCGACCTTCAATGCGTCGGACCAGGCGCTCGGGAATTGCGCGCGTGCGAAGTCCGTCCGCAGGCGCACCACGTGGGCGGCTGCGGGCAGGCGCGACGCGAAGGTTTCGCTCACGTTGTAGATCTGCCGCCGGATGCCGTTGCGGGTGACCGCGCGTTTGGCCCAGCGCTTCGGCACGACCGCGCCGATCCAGGCGTCGTCGACGACCGGGAACAGCACTTTCGCGCGGCGGCCCTTGGCCCCAGGCACGGCAACGGCGCCTGCGGCGCCGGTGGAGGAAGCGGGGGCCTCGGAGGATTCGGACGACGACGCGGCCAGGGGCGCGCGGTGCAGCACGAAATGCGGCGTCCGGGAGACTGTGCCGCCTGCCATCGCTGCCTCGTACTGTGCCCGGGTCTTCAGCCGCTGCACGGTCGGCAGGCGCAGGCTCTGGCGCTCTGCTTCGCGGATGCCGCTCAGACGGCCAGGCGCTTGCGCCCCTTGGCGCGGCGGGCGTTGATGACGGCACGGCCGCCACGCGTCTTCATGCGAACGAGGAAACCGTGGGTTCGCGCGCGGCGCACTTTGGAAGGCTGGTAGGTGCGTTTCATGTTGGTTCTCGGGAAAACCCGGCATTCTCGCAGAAACGGGCAGCCCCGGCAATCAAACGCGATGTCAAGACCCTTCACGACGGCTGTCGGGCCATGCGCGCGCGGCTTTGTGGATAAGGTGTAGACGCATAGAATGCGCTGTTTCGTGCGCGAAAACTAATCCACAGGAGCGACGGGGCAACATGAGCGAGGGGCAACACGGCAGGCTGGCGGCCGCACCCAGCCTGGAGGCAGGAGACAGCCTCTGGCAGGCATGCGTCGAGCAGCTGGCGCAAGACCTCCCGGAACAGCAGTTCAACACCTGGATCAAGCCGCTCGCGGCCCAGGTCACGGAGGATTTCTCCAAGGTCACGCTGCACGTGGCCAACCGGTTCAAGCTCGACTGGATCCGGGCCCAGTACGCCGGCCGCATCAGCGCCGTGCTGGAAAAGCTCTATGGCCAGCCGGTCCAGCTTGAGTTAGCGATCACTCAGCGCGAAAACAGCACCAGGGCTTATCCCACGCCCTCGGTGGTGGCGGCCAACGCGCCCGTCGCGGAGCCGACGGACAGCGAGGAAGACGCCGCCTCGTCGGCCTTCAAGACCCGCCTGAACACCGCCCTGACGTTCGACAGCCTGGTCGAAGGCACCGCCAACCGCATGGCCCGCGCGGCCGCGATGCACGTGGCCGGCACCCCCGGGCAGCTCTACAACCCGCTGTTCATCTATGGCGGCGTGGGCCTGGGCAAGACCCACCTGGTGCATGCCGTGGGCAACCGGCTGCTGGCCGACAGGCCCCAGGCGAAGGTGCTCTACATCCACGCGGAGCAGTTCGTTTCGGATGTCGTCAAGGCCTACCAGCGCAAGACCTTCGACGAATTCAAGGACAAATATCATTCGCTCGATCTCCTGTTGATAGATGACGTGCAGTTCTTCGCCAACAAGGACCGCACGCAGGAGGAATTCTTCAACGCCTTCGAGGCCCTGCTGGCCAAGAAGAGCCATATCGTGATGACGTCGGACACCTATCCGAAGGGCCTGGCGGACATCCACGAGCGCCTGATCTCCCGCTTCGATTCCGGCCTCACGGTCGCGATCGAGCCGCCCGAGCTGGAAATGCGCGTGGCCATCCTGATCAACAAGGCCCGGCAGGAAAACGCCGAGATGCCCGAGGAAGTCGCCTTCTTCGTGGCCAAGAACGTGCGTTCCAACGTCCGCGAGCTCGAGGGGGCGCTGCGCAAGATCCTGGCCTATTCGCGCTTCAACCAGAAGGAGATCTCGATCGCCCTGGCGCGCGAGGCCCTGCGCGACCTGCTGTCGATCCAGAACCGGCAGATCGGCGTGGAAAACATCCAGAAGACGGTGGCCGACTATTACAAGATCAAGGTCGCCGACATGTACTCGAAGAAGCGCCCGGCCTCGATCGCCCGCCCGCGCCAGATCGCGATGTACCTGGCCAAGGAATTGACGCAGAAGAGCCTGCCCGAGATCGGCGAGCTGTTCGGCGGCCGCGACCACACGACGGTGCTGCACGCGGTGCGCAAGATTTCGGCGGAGCGGCAGCAGCTGACGGAATTGAACCAGCAGCTGCATGTGCTGGAGCAGACGCTGAAGGGATGAGTCGGGTGGGGGAGAAGAAGCGCTGGGGTTCGCGCGCTGGCGCGGCTCACCACCAGCCTACGGGATCCCCCAGTGTTGAAGGTTTTCGTAGGCTGGCGGTGAGCCGCGAAGCGCGCGAACCCCAGCGCTCCACGCCCCCTGCCCAGCCTCGGTAACCCCCCGTCAAAACAGGCGAAAATACGTAATTCCGGCCACCGCCGAAGACCAAAACCGAATCACGAACAGAGGAAGACATGATTGTCCTGAAGGCAACGCAAGAAAAACTGCTCTCGGTGCTGCAGTCGGTGGCCGGCATCGTGGAGAAACGGCACACGTTGCCCATCCTCGCCAACGTCCTCGTGCGCAAGACCGGCCGCGACCTCCAGTTCACGACGAGCGACCTCGAGATCCAGATCCGCACGACGGCGGACCTCGACGGCGACGCCGGCAGCTACACCACCACCATCGGCGCGCGCAAGCTGATCGACATCCTGCGCACCATGCCCAGCGACCAGACGGTCACCATCGAGTCGCAGCAGAACAAGGTCGTCCTGAAGGGCGGCAAGAGCAAGTTCACGCTGCAGACGCTGCCGGCCGAAGACTTCCCGCTGGTGCAGGAAGCCCCCAGCTTCGGCCCGCAGTTCAGCGTGCCGCAGAAGACGCTGAAGGACCTGCTGAACCAGGTCTCCTTCGCCATGGCGGTGCACGACATCCGCTACTACCTCAATGGCATCCTGTTCGTGGCCGAGGGCAAGCAGCTCTCGCTGGTGGCCACGGACGGCCACCGCCTCGCCTACGCCAGCGCCACGCTCGATGTGGAAGTGCCCCGCCAGGAAGTGATCCTGCCGCGCAAGACGGTGCTGGAGCTGCAGCGCCTGCTGTCGGATGCCGAGGGCGCCATCGAGATGCAGTTCGCCAGCAACCAGGCCAAGTTCGCCTTCGGCGGCATGGAATTCGTGACCAAGCTGGTCGAGGGCAAGTTCCCCGACTACAACCGCGTGATCCCGAAGAACCACAAGAACGCCGTCACCCTGGGCCGCGCGCCGCTGCTGGCGAGCCTGCAGCGCACCGCGATCCTGACCAGCGAGAAGTTCAAGGGCGTGCGCCTGAACCTCGATGGCGGCACGCTGCGCGTGGCGAGCAACAACGCGGAGCAGGAAGAAGCGGTGGACGAACTCGACATCGACTACGCCGGCGACGCCATCGAGATCGGCTTCAACGTCACCTACCTGATCGACGCCCTGGCGAACATGGACCAGGACATGGTGAAGATGGAACTGGCGGACGCGAACAGCAGCGCGCTGTTCACGATCCCCGAGAACCAGAGCTTCAAGTATGTGGTGATGCCGATGCGCATCTGATTCCATCGGCACCGGCGCCCGGCGTCGATGGCGTTTCGCGGGGGCTGGCATCCCGCAGGCTGGCGGTGAGCGCGCGAAGCGCCGAACCCCAGCGATGCGCGCAGGCGCTGGGGTTCGCGCAGCTCACCGGCAGCCTACGGATCCCCGGCGCGGAACGCGCGCCCGAAGAGTTTTTGAAAAGCAGGTTATGGCCCAAGACACTCCCACCCCCGCCCCCCAGGACGACGGTGAAGCCCCGAAGTTCACGGCAACCGGCGCGCCGGTGCCCAGCGGCGACGCCTATGGCGCGAGCTCCATCCAGATCCTCGAAGGCCTGGAAGCGGTGCGCAAGCGCCCGGGCATGTACATCGGCGACACCTCCGACGGCACGGGCCTGCACCACCTGGTGTTCGAGGTCGTCGACAACTCCATCGACGAGGCGCTGGCCGGGCACTGCGACGACATCGTCGTCACCATCCACACCGACAACTCGATCAGCGTCACCGACAACGGCCGCGGCATCCCCACCGGCATCAAGTGGGACGACAAGCACGAGCCCAAGCGCAGCGCCACCGAGATCGCGCTGACCGAGCTGCACGCCGGCGGCAAGTTCAACCAGAACAGCTACAAGGTCTCCGGCGGGCTGCACGGCGTGGGCGTGAGCTGCGTGAACGCGCTGTCCAAGATGCTGCGCGTGACGGTGCGCCGCGACGGCAAGGTGCACGTGCTGGAGTTCTGCCGCGGCGTGCCCACGCTGAGCGGCGAGGTGCACGAGGAGAAGGACCCCGTCACCGGCGAGATGGCGCTGATCCGCCCCATGCACATCCTGGGCGAGACGGACAAGCGCGGCACCGAGGTGCACTTCCTGCCGGACAACACCGAGATCTTCAAGGAAAACAACGATTTCCACTACGAGATCCTGGCCAAGCGCCTGCGCGAACTCTCCTTCCTGAACAACGGCGTGCGCATCCGCCTGCTGGACGAACGCACCGGCAAGGAAGACGACTTCTCGGGCACCGGCGGCGTCAAGGGCTTCGTCGACTACGTCAACAAGGGCAAGCAGATCCTGCACCCCAACGCCTTCACCGCCATCGGCGAGAAGCAGAGCGACCAGGGCACGATGATCGGCGTGGAAGTCGCGATGCAGTGGAACAGCGGCTACAACGAGCAGGTCATCTGCTTCACCAACAACATCCCGCAGCGCGACGGCGGCACCCACCTCACGGGCCTGCGCGCGGCGATGACGCGCGTGATCAACAAGTACATCGACGAGAACGACCTGGCCAAGAAGGCCAAGGTGGAAATCTCCGGTGACGACATGCGCGAAGGCCTGACCTGCGTGCTGAGCGTGAAGGTGCCCGAGCCCAAGTTCTCCAGCCAGACCAAGGACAAGCTGGTCTCCAGCGAAGTGCGCGGCCCGGTGGAAGACGTGGTGGCCACCAAGCTGGGCGAATACCTGGCCGAGCGACCCAACGACGCCAAGATCATCGTCGGCAAGATCGTCGAAGCCGCGCGCGCGCGCGAGGCCGCGCGCAAGGCGCGCGAGATGACGCGCCGCAAGGGCGTGCTCGATGGCATGGGCCTGCCCGGCAAGCTGGCGGACTGCCAGGAGAAGGATCCGGCCCTGTGCGAGATCTACATCGTGGAGGGCGACTCCGCCGGCGGCAGCGCCAAGCAGGGCCGCGACCGGAAGTTCCAGGCCATCCTGCCGTTGCGCGGCAAGATCCTGAACGTGGAGAAGGCGCGCTACGAGAAGCTGCTGACGTCGAATGAAATCGTGACGCTCATCACGGCGCTGGGCACCGGTATCGGCAAGGCCGCGGTCGAATCGGGCAAGAGCGGCGTCGACGACTTCGACGTGGCGAAGCTGCGCTACCACCGCATCATCATCATGACCGACGCCGACGTGGACGGCGCGCACATCCGCACGCTGCTGCTCACGTTCTTCTATCGCCAGATGCCCGAGCTGGTGGAGCGCGGCCACATCTACATCGCGCAGCCGCCGCTGTACAAGGTGAAGGCGGGCAAGGAGGAGCTGTACCTGAAGGACGGCACCGAGCTTGACGGCTTCCTGCTGCGCATCGCGCTGCTGGGCGCGAAGGTGGACACGGGTGGCCCCAATCCCACCGTGCTGCAGGGCGACACGCTGGCGGAGCTGGCGCGCAAGCACCAGGCGGCGGAGCGGGTGATCGAGCGGCTGTCGGGGTTCATGGATCGGGAAGGCTTGCGGGCGATCGCGGATGGCGTGCAGTTGAACCTGGATACCGTGGTGGAAGCGGAGGCCAGTGCGGTGAAGCTGCAGGCGAAGTTGCAGGAGCTGGATCGGTTGACGAATGCGGCTCCGGCGGAAGTGGCGGGGGAGTTCGATGCGCGGACGGACAAGCCGATTCTCCGGATTTCGCGTCGTCACCACGGCAACATCAAGTCCTCCGTGATCACGCAGGACTTCGTGCATGGGGCGGATTACAAGGCGCTGGCGGATGCGGCGGATACCTTCCGTGGCCTGCTTGGCGACGGCGCGCGCGTGATGCGCGGCGAGGGGGAGCGGGCGAAGGAGGAGAAGGTTGGGGACTTCCGGACGGCGATGAAGTGGTTGATTTCGGAGGCGGAGCGGTCGACTTCGCGTCAGCGTTACAAGGGGCTGGGGGAGATGAATCCCGAGCAGTTGTGGGAGACCACCATGGATCCGAATGTGCGTCGATTGCTGCGGGTGCAGATCGAGGATGCGATTGAGGCGGATAAGGTGTTCACGATGCTGATGGGGGATGAGGTGGAGCCGCGGCGAGACTTCATCGAGACGAATGCCCTACGCGCGGCCAACATTGACGTATAGCTGACTCCAGACGGGACGCTTTACCAGAAATCGCGCCATCTTGTGGCTTTGCGGTCCCATTTGGGTGGGGTTTGTCGACGCTCGTCCGAAACCCCCTTGCGTTGTCAGTCCATCCGTACGACCATACAGCCCGTTTACCGGCGTGCTCGCGCCCGCCCGCGTCTCATAATTACAACTAACGGCTCTCCTTGGCTGCCGAACGGCCGACCGACAGTCTCACTGCCACCATGCCCACCATTATCACAGCCGATCAGTTTGTCGCTGGAATAATTTCCGTCCTCGCCCTGCGTGGGAGGAAGCATTTTGTGCTGAAGGATACGGAATTAGATGAGAAGTTTGAGCGAGCATTTGAGGCCCTAGTGGCGGAAGAAGGCTCACTTGAAGTCACGCCGAACTTTACATTTATCAGTGATCCTCTCCACGGCGACTCTGTGGCGTTGCGAGAAACGCTACTTGCCGCCAAGGAAAAAGAACTTATTGCCCTGAACAATCCAAGCTTCCACACGTTCGACATCAAGTTGAGCGATCAGCGGGCAAATCGATATTTGCAGAACCTGCCCCTGCCAGCCGAGTTCTTAAATCGCATAGTAGACGAGAACTTCACCAGCTAGTCTGCTTCTGTTGTGGCGAAGCTGGCCGGAATTCTCGGTGAAGTTGAGCGCCTGGCGACTGAGTTCGCAAGCCAATATCTGGATGCGTATGTGGTCGAGATTACGCGCTCGCGCCGCTCGCCCAGTCGCAAAGAGGTTAATGATCCTCTCTGGGGCACGATCGGTCTGACAGCAGCCGAAGTCGTTCTGCTTGACTCGCCCCTTCTTCAGCGCCTGCGGTACATCAGGCAGCTCGGTGTTGTCCACTGGGTTTACCCTGGAGCCGGGCACACGCGTTTTGAGCACACGCTAGGCGTAATCTATCAAGTACAGCATCTCGTCTCTGCACTAAATGCCGACGCTGCGTCGCAGCTTCCTGGCAGTCCCCCCCTTATCGACAACGGCATGCTGCAGCTATTGCGGCTAAGTGCGATCCTACACGATGTGGGTCACGCCGCCTTTTCTCATGTGTCGGAAATGGCGATTGAAAGCGTCCCCGACGTGAGCCCTATCGGAGCCGCCTTCTCGGCAGTTACGCGCGTCGAACAAAGGCAGCTTTCGGAGATCTTTGCCTATTATATTGTTCGCTCACCTGCAATGCAGGCGCTGTTTGAACTCCTTCTCGACAGATCTCAGCTGCATATCCAGCTCGACTCCGACCGCTCTAGAAATCTTACGGCCATTATTGAGAAGATTTCGGACGCGATCATTGGAAAAAAGATTGATGATCGCCTACCGCTACTGCACGAGCTTATCTCAGGGCCGTTTGACGCCGACAAGCTAGACTACTTCGTTCGCGATGCAAAGCTTGCGGGGACGCCCTCCCTAGTCGATATATCCAGGCTCGTTCAGAAGCTCACCGTCCGGTTCCTTGACGGGAGCGAACTTCCGCGCGACATCAGCACGAATGTGAACCGTATTGAAGGCAAGTACTGCCTTTTCGGTTTGAAGTGGTCTGGCGTGGCCGTAATTGACGAGCTCTTGCTGGCGCGGGTACTGCTCTTTGCCAAGATTTATCGCCACCCAAAGGTGGCCGCAATCGAACAGATGTTGCGCGCGGTCGTACTTACGATGACGCATATCGCGGCCCCGAGTGCAGTGATTAAATGCTTATATGAGCATTGTGATGACGCGCTGCTTAATATGACTTCAGCAGCTCTCGCGTCTGCGCTCAACGTGGACTACAGCAACCTGGAGTCTGACGCGAAACACCGCCTTGAGTATGCGGTCCGCACGTTGCGCGCCGTTCGAGATAGGCGCCTCTGGGTGAGAGGCTTCCAAATTCATCGTCGCTACCCAGCTGATCCCCTGGAGGGAAATGAAGCGCACCGTGATGCACTAATTCAGTTCTTAGAAGACGTTGAGCATCCTCAGAAGCGAAACGACTTCATGGGCGTCCTGCTTGATGAAGTGCATCGGATCCTTTCGTTGCTTGATGCCACTCAGGGTCCGAGCCGCCTTGAGCTGGAGTCCTTGGTCATGCTTCATACCCTTGGGCCTACCCCTGGGGGCACAAAGATTGCGCGCGCGTACCTGCTGCCATCGTCCGGCAGGCCGTTACCGTTTCGCGAGTACACGGTAAACCGGTCTGCCTGGGCGGATAGCTACTTGTCCGACCAGCCTAAGGGCTTCATCTTCGCCGATGCGAAGATTGCTGATGCCGTCTTTCTTGCAGTTGAAAAACTGCTTCGCATGCGATACCAAGTGCGGCTTCCTCAATCTGCCCGCGAGACCAGTAAACGAGACGCCGCATCTCTAGAGCAAGTTAAACGTCAGTTGGAACACGCGGGTTACTATAAGGGAGTACCGTTCGATATACGCCCTACTCCGGACAGGCTGCTCAAAGCGGACATTCCTCAGGTACTTGACGACTTTGAGCGCGTCCGTTCCATGTACCTAGAGCCGCGCGCGCCGGAGCTAGCCGGTGACCTTGCCCCGGCGGGCCCGGAGCGAACCCATGCTTGGCTGCGGCAATTCGGTGATGACCAAAACATAGACTGCGCCCTGCGGCTGCTGTCCAAGTTCAAAATGCTAACCCGCGCGAACACCGTAGCAGCCGTTGAAGCCTTCGTAACTCAAAATCCTGAATTCCGTGGTGCGTGCGTGGTACCGTTCGGCAGCGCTAAGGACAGCGGGGCAGTCCAGACCTACTTCACGGCGGATCTGCTCGGGTCGCTGATCCATTCTTGTTTGACCTTGGAAGAGGCAGCACGACGTGAGGACGGCCGGCCCCTCATCTTCATTGACGATTTTGTAGGCTCCGGTGGCCAAGCTAGCGACATACTGGGTGCGGGCTTTGGCCAAGTGGGGCTTCGGGTCGATTCGCTAAATGAACAGCGGACGATTTTCGAGGATGACGTTCAGGCGTATCTCCGCCGGGCAAAGATCGGGTTCGTATTCACCGCTGCATGGGACTCGGGTATAGCAGCGGTGGAAAATGCGGCATGCGACTTGAAGCTGGACTCTCGTGTTTACCGACACATTGGAGAAGATGCCATCCCATTTGCGGAGGACGCGCTTGAAGGAGTTGAACCACAGATAGTGGAGGCCTTTATGAACCGCTGCCAAGAGATAGGCGAATCGTTGCTGATCTCACAGCTTGAGCAGGATGGTCGCAGCCACGACTCCACCGCCCTAAAAAGGGTCGGGCAGCGTGCGCTGGGATACGGTAATAGGGCGATGCTCTTGGCTTCGCCGTTCAACGTTCCCACTCAGACTCTAACGGCGATTTGGGCGCGCGGAAGGGTTGGAGGAGTGGACTGGATTCCTCTCTTCGCCCGCAGAAAGAAGTTGTAGTCGCGCCCAACGGCTACGTGAGCTGCTGTGCTGCGCCGTGCAGACGCAAATACGGTGTGCATGGCGCTCAGCACTTTGCGGACGGTGCCCTCCGTTGAAGCACGGGAGCTCAATATCGGCCGGCGGTGGAACGATCTACTCGCTTACAACGGAACGAAGGCCTGGGTCCTGCAAGCACTTGCCGGACGTGTGTCCGGGCCGCGGCGCTCCCGACTGGGATTGACGCATGCTTACGGAGTTCGTGCCAGCTTGCGGAAATACTGCATCATGGCTCTCAAAGCAGCGCTCGGCATTCGTAGCGGCGGGGATTGTAGACACGGCGGTCGGCCCCGCTTTCAGCCCGAAATAATTCGAGACCTTAAATCCGAAGCGAAGCTCGTCATAGCAAGGCCTTCAAGTCTTTTAAATTCGCATTCCCAAACCGTAAGCACGCGCCACCCCAGTTCCTCAAGGTTTTCGCACTTGCGATGATCGCGTCGCCTGTTGGCCTCGATCTTTGGCAGCCAGAATGGCTCGTTACTTGATGGCGCCCGCCCTTGGCGACATTCGTGGCCGTGCCAAAAGCATCCGTGAACGAAGATCACCACGCGGTACTTAGGAAACACCAGGTCCGGCGATCCCGGGAGGCGCCTGTCGCTAACAACATAGCGAAGGCCCTG
The DNA here is from genome assembly GCF_037890035.1 of Ramlibacter sp. AN1133. Lineage (NCBI taxonomy): Bacteria > Pseudomonadati > Pseudomonadota > Betaproteobacteria > Burkholderiales > Comamonadaceae > Ramlibacter > Ramlibacter sp. AN1133. The sequence continues at coordinate 329,017 of NZ_JBBKTQ010000002.1, read as the reverse complement.
CCGATGTAACTCCTTGCGTAGCTTCAACTCCGGTGCGGTATCGGAGCGCCGCACCCGTTTCATTAAGGCTGAGCGCTGCTCCTTCGACAGCCGATCCACGAGCCTCCTTATAGACGCAGGATAACCGGCAGCGTCGCCGCATACCCTAGGAGCGGCGGTACGGCGTCCCCGATCCACTTCTGCAATGCCGCCCGGCTTGGAGGAACCTCGGGGTTCACCACGAAGCTAAAGGTATCCGGAAACGACTGGATGCGAGCCGCCTCACGCGGCGTGATCACCCGCGGCTTCAAAGGGTGTATGTGCCGGCCGCGGCCAGGTGTCAAGAAGCCGGTGGTCACGGTCCCCGCTGGCTTGTCCCACCATAGACGCCCATATACGGACGGGTAGGTGTGGCCGTTCTTGTGCGAGTCCGGACGGACCTCGTTGGGCAGGATGTGCAAATCGTTATCGAACAAGTGCTTGATGCGAATCGCGTTTTCGGCGGACATCGCAGGGACCGTGTCCATGATGCCCACGTGGGGCCCTTCATTCTCCCGATCCAGGAGGTCCGAAATCGCCCAACTCAGAGGGCGCGGTGGCTGCTTCAACCGCTGCGCGATGTGCTTGATGTCGGCCGCTCCGTCCGCATCGTCTAAGGTGGCGACGAGAAAATAGCGCTTGCGAGTCTGCGCGCCCCCAAGTCGATCGGTCGCGAGCACGCCACTGTCGATCCACTTGTATCCTGACGCTGCGAGTAGCGCGCGAGCGGTGGCCACGACATCACTCCGGTCGTTTACAACGTCCGGGACGTTCTCGATCACGATGGCTCGGGCCCGCAGTGCGGCGCCGAGTGCGACGGCCGTAATGTAGAGGAGGTTGCGCGGGTCCTCTCGGCGCGTGCGGTTATTCAGGTTCGAGTGCCCCTGGCAAGGCGGCCCCGCCAGCAAGAGATCGATCTTGCCCACTTCCTCGGCCAGGACCGGATCGACGATTTCGGGCTCGTAGGCGAATTCCGCCTGCACGCCGTCCCCGCTGACGTGCCAATCCACGAGGCTGGAGGCGTTGGCGTGCAGAACGTGCTTGGTCCCGAAGTTCGCCCTGTGCACCTCGAGACCTTCGTCGTCAACGTCGATCGCGGCCACCGACTCGAAGCGCCTGCCCATGCCTAGCGACGCTTGCATGGCGCCGAGCGTCAGCCCGCCGCAGCCGCAGAACACATCGACGCTGCGGATCACGGGCCGCTCCTGTGCGCGCGCGTCGGTGAACACCTGCCCTCCGCGCAGAAAACTCTGCCACCAAGCAGAGGATCCTGGCACTTGTTCATCGGCACGGTTTTGCACCGCCGAGCCGATAGGCAAGCCGTCACGAGCGGTCAGCGCCCGGACGATCTGTCCTTCCTTAAAGCCGTATGTCTCAACAAAGTCGAATTTCATTTACGCTGCCAATACGACGGCAGCCTCCGATTCGATGACAGCCCGGCATTCCTCCTCAGGCAGAATCTCTAAAAACAGGTTCGCTCGTAGGCGCCTGAGACGCTTTACGAGCTCTCGGATCTCTAGAATCTTCAAGTTGGGCGCCGAGTCCGTCTTTGGATACTGGAAGCGCAGCAAGGCTCGCGCGAACGTTCTGGCATTGGCGTAGCCCTGGCGAAAAAGATGGCTTCGGTAAAAGTCGATCTGGCCGGCGTCCGCTAGATGATACCGGTCCTCGTGCTGCTCGTCGAGCACGAGCTCCGCTCGGAGCCAGAGGCGATACAGCAAATTCTCGGTCTTCGATCCAATTCCGTAGTTCGCCGGTTTCGTGCCCCCGTGCTTGTTGCCGTAGCGCCATTCGATGACGTCCGGGAAACTAACGACTGCGAGCCAAATCCAGAACTCCGGATCGCTCAACACTTCGGGCTCGCAAGGCACCACGCTGTGAACTAGCCGCGCGGCGGTACCCTCGAACGTGTTGCGCTCGCCGTCGTTCTTGAGCCCATTGGGCCATCGGGCTTGTACGGCGGCGAGTTCCGCACGCAGCTCCTCCACAAAGGAAGTATCGAACTCGACGCCGGAGCCCTTTGTCTTCACGAGACCTTCGCTCTCGAACGGAGCCCCGTTGCGCTTGGCGGTGAGGTAGATGCTCGCATCGGGAGCGGACATTGCTAGGTATCGCATGGTTTACGCCTCCACGATGGCTCGGACGCATTGTTGATCGGCGTGAAGGATCGCGCGGAGCTTGACCTGGCCCGGCTCCCTCACAAGCTTCTTAAGGCCGTCTAAATCGCAGGGCTGGACCTTCTCGATCCGCTTGATAAACGCAGACAACGGACTATGCTGCGTGACCTCCTCGGCGCCCTCCCAGTCCGGAAAGCTCGCGGCGAGCATCTGGCAGGCGATCTCGGCCGCCATGTTGCCGAGGACCGGTCGCGCCAGCTTTTGGTTGCTTTCGCCCGTCAACTTCTTGAAGATGTCAGCGTGCACCCGGACGCGGGCCGTCTTCCCGTCTTTCTGAGCTGGCTCGTTCATACCCCCAAGGTATTCGACTGCGTAGAGCGTTCTCGGGGGATAACCAAGCTTGGCCCATGTCTCATCGTCGGTGGGATCGACGTCGAACTCCTCGGCAACTTGCGGCGCGCGCAGCGAGAAGCTTTTCTTGGCCAGCCAATGCCCGAGAAGGAAGGGCGAGCCGGGGCGCTTCTCCAGTCGCTTAGCCAGGCAAAGCACCACGACGACGTCGATGTTAGCGCCGCCTCCGAGCTGCGCGAGAACCTCGTCTCCGATTTCGAGCTCGGGCGGCAACCCCTTCGACAGCGGCAGGGTTGCAACCAGCTGGGTCTTCTTCAAGAAGGGCTGTGCGGCCGTGACGGCGATCACCAGATCATTCTTATGGATGGTTCCGAAGTCCACGTTCGCGTCGAAATTGAGCCGGAGCGACAGCGCCAGACGCTCCGCAGCGGAAGGTTCGACCAAATATGCAGGTTCCGCGCTGAACTTGCCGTCGGCGAATAAACGCAATTCCGCCCTGTTCAGACTCTCGGTAAGGGCGATGGCCCCGAAGAAGGGACGGACGTCGCGCGCTGCCGATTTGCGCCAAGTAATCTTCGGACTGCTCATGCCTCCTCCCTATCGATGTCTGGGCGTAACCGCACCGTCCACGCCGGATCATATTTTTCCGAGGCGACGCTGAACTTTGCTTTCTCGCCCTTAGCCAGTCTGAAACGAAAGAGGAACGGGTCCGCCTCGTCAACCAGAGCCCGCACGCCCTCGCAGCTCACCTCGATAGGGAGATCGTCGCCTTCCTCGTTATCGTCCTCGAGCACGGGGCAATTAACCCGCAGCCGGAGTTCCACGAGGTCGTCCGCGGCGTGGTCGTCGAGCTTCACCATGAACGTGCTCTTGACGCGCAGCATGCCGTCCTCGGTTGCCTCCGCGTACGGCTGCTTCGTGAATTCCAGGTGCAGCGGCGAGGCTGTGGGATCGGGTCCAATTCCGCCCCCGTGACCCTGAGGCTTGAAGAGGCTGCCCAGCGCGCGCTCTAAGAGCGTCAACCGACGCTGTTTCGGCGGAGTCGGGGGAGCGGCATTTTGCTGGAACCTCCGAACGCCTGCTTTTACCCTGCTCAGGACCGCATTTACTAGACGCCGCCCGCGCCCAGTCTCATCGCGGAGGTTCGTCGAGTCAGGGTCCCAGCGGTCGTGCGCGGGAGGTTCGCTGTTCTTGAGCGCGGTTTCGAGCTCGTCGTTGCCAGAAGCGACAAACGCACCGACAACTGGCGGAGCAGATTCGGAGACGCTCTTGTAGGCGACCACCATCAAGGGCGAGCGGATGAGTGCAACACAATTGCATCGCTCCCCGGGGACGACGGGCGCTCCCGAGTCCTCCGCCGGGACGACGACGACCCCACACGTCCCGATATCCACCCCGAGCTCGCGATTCGGCTCGAAGCGCGCTTGGGTACCCCCCTTGGGCTCGGCACGCATCCGGGCGATGTCGAAGGCATCGATGAAGGGCTTCAAGTCCGCGCGCTTGCGCGGCCGGGGCAGATGCTTGTTGCCGTCCGCATCCAAGATGTCGACGTCAAGGCGATTCTCCACGAGCCGGGGCCACCACCAGTCTTCGACGCCCCTAACGATCTCTTGGGTGTCGACGTCGGCATCCACAATCAGTATCGAGGTTCCGGTTTCTCCTTCGGCGCGCAGTTCGAACCCGAGCTTCTCCGCCAAACGCTCAGCGGCGAGGCCTTCGAGCGGGTCGACTACCCTGAACCCGTTCTCCATTCGCTCCTTCGTCCCGTGCCAGGCGCGCCCGCTGTATCCCTGGTGCCTGAACTCATGACTGGCGTAGTATCCGCAGCCGAAAACGCGCGTGCGCTCCTTGCCGTCTCCATCTTCGAAGCGGGTGTAGGCGAAGATGGTCTGGATCGCGGAACTCGAGGAATAGACCGACTTGCCGAACCCATAGGAGCCACCGGTTCCCTTGCCCCCCCGCGCTTTCGCGCGATCTCCGAGAGATAGCAGGAGTCGGTAGAAGTTAGAGCCGCTGTCGTGCGGCTCGCCCGACAGGCCTTCGGCGTTGTAGTCCTCTACGTAGAGCAGGCGCAGGGGCGTGCGGGCCTTCTCGAGCGTCGAGAGTGAGTTGGGGCCGAGTTTCAACGCTTCGGCCCGCGACACGATGTCGACTAACCCCGCAGCCTCCACAAAATTTCTCTTGGCGGTGTTTGCCAGGCTCGTGGCCCGGAAGCGCACCGCTACTTTCGCGCCATTGCCCGCGTCTACAGAGTTTTGTATCGCCTCACGTGCGAGCACGTGCGCCGGCGGCATGCCTGGCGACTTCAAAGTGTTCGCGTAGGCTTCCCCGGCGGCTCCCCCCATAGGACCGCTCCTCTCGAAAATCCAGCTCATGCTTCCCTTCCCTCATTACAGCTTGAATTCATCTCTTTCCCACCTGCGCAGCACCAGCTTGACACTTTGCTTGCGGCCACTTCCCACCGTTGAGCCTCAATGCATCTGAGAAGTCGTGCTTCCCTAACAGCAAGCGTGTCTAACTCGGAGCCGAGCATAGTCCGCACCATTTGCTTTTGATCTCGACGGTCTATTTCCGCGGCCAGCTTGGCCGACTCAGGCAAGAGCTACGGTGATCTTCACCGCTTCCACTGGTACTCCAGCAGCTGCTGCGATTTCCGCTCGCGCTCGGGCAATCACGTCACCAAGAGTCTTGCCCCCAGCTCCCAACACGGAAGCGTCCGAGCGCTTCGCTGGTGTCTTGAAGGTTGGGAGTCTGTACTGCGCCCATCTTTCGGCGAACCCGGAGCAGCCAGGTGGACCATCGTCGAACCACAGATTCCATGTCTTGTTATTGCCTCTCGTTGCCGGTCCGGATTGCAACCACTGGGTGTGCGCAGAGCGGACGTCCGCGACGGCGACGGATGTAGGCAGGAAATACGCCACGACGGGACCGTCCCTCCTCGGAACCTCTGGCATGGCGACTAAGAGGTAATCAGTCCCCTCGATGTTCAGGGTTGCGTCGTCCTCGGCACTGCTGGCCAGGACGACGAGTACGTGGTCATTGCAGGTCCTGATCCGCACAGTCTTCCCGTCGGCCATGGAGTACTTCATCGCCCTCGTCCCCGTCTGGAGTCGAGTTAGCGGCTTTCCCACCGCGGCAGTCATTGCTAAGGCGGCTTCCACTAGCTTGTCGTTGGGAACTCTGTCCATAGCACTTATAAGGGGGCGTCCGGGGACTATATACCACCCTTATTGACTCTGCAACAAGGTATGTACACCACTGAAGGCCTGAATGCTCGCAGTCTGTTGCCCCTGCAGGCTCAGGACTATGCACGCTGCGCTGTGGGTCCGCACGGCCGCCGCCCTGGGCCGCCGCGCGGTGTTCCAGCTGCCCGCGGCCTTCCTTCCCCTCGTGCCGCAGGATGCGCGCATCTTCGCGGTGGACTGGGCGGACTACCGGCTGCTCTTTCCGCGCTGCGCCGCGATCGTCCACCACGGCGGCGCGGGCACGACGCAGTCCGCGCTGCGCGCGGGCCGCGCGAGCGTGGTGGTGTCGCACATCGTCGACCAGGCCTTCTGGGGCCAGGAGCTGGAGCGCCTGCGCGTGGCCGGGCCCACGCAGCGCCGCCATGGCCTGCGCCCGGCGCGGCTGCAGGCCGCGATCCGCACCGTGCTCGACGCGCCGGACCTCGCGCGCAATGCGGCGCGGCTCGGGGCGGCGATGGCGCAGGAAGACGGCGTGCGCGTGGTGGTCGCGGCGATCGAGCAGAGGCTGGCCGCGGCGCGCTGAGGGCGGGTTTCTCCATCCAGGCGCGTGCCTCCTTCGGCGCCGCGCGCGCCGCACCATGAAATTCGAAAGTGGCTCTTTCCTTTTTCATGGTGTAGAGTCCCTCGGCCATGCTGCTGTCGCGCGATCGCCTCGCATCCGCCGTCCGGCGCGCGCTCGCGCGTTCCCCCGGCGTCGTCCTCGTCGGGCCGCGCCAGGCCGGCAAGAGCACCCTGGCGCGATCCATCCTGCCGCGGGAATCGCCGAACTATTTCGACCTGGAGTATCCGGCCCACGTCCAGCGCCTGTCGCAGCCGGCGCAGGTCCTGGAGCGGCTCGAAGGGCTCGTCGTCATCGACGAGGTCCAGCGCATGCCCGGGCTCTTTCCCCTGCTGCGCGTGCTGATGGACCGGTCCGACCGCCCCGGACAGTACCTGCTGCTGGGGAGCGCTTCCCCCAACCTGGCAAGGCAGGCCGGTGAATCGTTGCTGGGGCGCGTCGAGACCATCGAAGTGGGCGGCTTCGACCTGGAGGAGGTGGCGGCCCAGGGGAAGTGGGACGACGGCCGCGCCGACCAGCTCTGGCTTCGGGGTGGCTTCCCGCCTTCGTGGCTCGCGGCCAGCGACGACAGCTTTGCGTGGCGCCAGGGCGCCATCGCGATGCACGTGCAGAACGACCTGCCGCAGTTCGGCCTCGATGTGGCGGCGCCCGCCATGCTGCGCTTCTGGGCCATGCTGGCGCACTGCCACGGCCAGGTCTGGTCGGCGGCGGATCCTGCCCGCTCGCTCGGGGTGTCGGAGCCGACCATCCGCCGCTACCTGGACATCCTGACGCAGACCATGATGGTGCGCCAGCTGCAACCCTGGCACGAGAACCTGGGCAAGCGCCAGGTCAAGGCACCGAAGATCTACTTCCGCGATTGCGGCCTGCTGCACGCGATGCTGGATGTGCGCACTTTGCCGCAGCTGCTCGTGCATCCGCGCTCTGGCGCAAGCTGGGAAGGCTTCGCGCTCGAACAGGTCTTGCGCCTGGCAAGGCCGGATCACGCCTGGTTCTGGGCGACGCACCAGGGCGCGGAGCTGGACCTCCTGATGTTCCGGGGGGAGCGCCGCATCGGCGTGGAGTTCAAGCGCAGCGATGCGCCGCGCATGACGCCCTCGATGCGCATCGCCAGGGACGACCTGAGGCTCGACGCGCTTTACGTCGTGTATCCGGGCCGGCACCGATACGCGCTGGCAGACGGCGTCGAAGCGGTGCCGCTGTGGGCAGTGCTTCCCGGCCGAAGCAGCTAGTCCGTCGATCCGGCACCGCGCCGCTCGCCGCAAGCCCCCCCCGCCATCGGGGGAACTTCCCCATCTTTCACCAGCGCCACGGCGCAGGGCACCTCTCCACGCTGCGCGGGAGGACCGGCGGTACGCCCGCCACACCGCGCGAGTTCACGGTCGCCGGCCCATCCACACCGCGCCCGCGCCGAGCGAAGGTCGATGGCCCACCCCTTGCATATCCCCACCGCGTCCCCTCCCGACGCGCCCCGAGATCACACCCGTGCTCCACCGATCTCCTCCCCTGCGCAGCCTGGCCGCCGTCTGCCTGGCGTCCTTCGTCCTGGCGGCGGGCCTCCTCCTCGCCTTCGGCAGCTTCACGCCCCTGTGGTACGCCAACGCCGTCGGGGTGGTCGCGCTGCTGCGGCATCCGCGCAGCACCTGGCCGGTGCTGCTGGCGGCGATCTACGCCGCCAACGCGCTGGCCTTCTCCTTCTTCGGGGACGGTCCGGCGCTGCTCTACGCCGCCTGCCACGCCGTCGAAATCGGCCTGGTGGGGTTCCTGATGCAGCGCTTCGCGGGCATGCCGGGCCCGCTGCTGGAAGGCACGCGCTTCGCGCGCATGGCGGCCGTCTTCCTGCTCGTTCCCGCGCCCAGCGCGGCCGCCGCGGCGCTGGTCGGCGCCTGGACGCAGGCGGTCTCCTTCCCGGATGCCTTCCAGGCCTGGTACCTGGCCTCCGCCCTGGGCCTGCTGGTGGGCGGCGTGAGCCTGCTGGGCTGGACGGACGCTGCGCTGCGCAAGGCCTTCATGCAGCAGCTTTCCCGCCGCCGCACGGCGATGCTGGTGGGCGGCGCGCTCGTGTGCGCGCTGCTGGTCCACGAGCGGCACCACCAGGCGGCGATCTTCCTCACCTTTCCCCTGATGTTCGCCGTGACCTGGTATTTCGGCTTGCTCGGCGCCACCGCGGGCCTGCTGCTCACCACGCTCTCCGCGGTGATCGAAACGCTGCAAGGGCACGGCGCGTTCACCCTGCTGGCGCCGCCCGGAAGCGGGGTGGTGGAGGGACTGGAGTCGGTGCAGCTCTATCTGGCCGCCCTGCTGCTCTCCAGCGTGTCGCTGGCCGTCCTGCACGAAAAGCAGAACGAGCTGACGCAGCGGGTGCGCAGCGCCGCGCAGGCCCGCAGCGAATTCCTCGCTTCCATGAGCCACGAGATCCGCACGCCGCTGACGGGCGTGCTGGGCATGGCCGACCTGCTGGCCGCCGACGAACTGACGGCGCGGCAGCAAGGCTACGTGGCCTCGATGCGGACCTCCGGGCGCCACCTTCTCTGCGTGGTCAACGACATCCTCGACTTCTCGCGCATCGAGAGCGGCCGGCTGGAGCTGGAGCAGGCCGAGTTCGAAGTGCCGGAGTTGGCGGAGGGCGTGCGCTCCATCATGCATCCCCTGGCCGCGGAGCGCGGCATCGCGCTGGAGATCGAGCTGGCCTCCCCGTTCCCCTCGACGCTGGTCGGGGACGCGTTGCGCATCCGGCAGGTGCTGCTGAACCTGATCGGCAATGCGATCAAGTTCACGAGCGCCGGCGGGGTGCACGTGCGCATCGAGCGGCGGCCCGGACAGGAGCCCGATGCGGTATGGCTGCACTTCGAGGTGCGCGACACCGGCGTGGGCATCGAGCCCGATCAGCTGGAACGGCTGTTCGCCCCCTTCGTCCAGGCCGACAGCTCCATCTCGCGCAAGTACGGCGGCAGCGGCCTGGGCCTGGCCATCAGCAAGCGCCTGGTGGAACGCATGGGCGGACGCATCGCCGCGGAAAGCACGCCCGGGCGGGGCAGCGTGTTCCGTTTCGAGCTGCCGGTCGGGGTCGGGCGGTTCCTGCAGCCGGCGGCGCAAGGCGACCTGCACGCGCCGCCGGTGAAGCCGCTGCGGATCCTGGTGGCCGAGGACGTGGAGACCAACCGGCGCATCCTGCAGGTGGGGCTGGAGCGGCAGGGACACGTGCTCGCCTTCGCGGCCAATGGCGAGGAGGCCCTGCAGCAGGTGCAGGGCAGCGACTTCGACCTCGTGCTCATGGACGTGCAGATGCCGGTGATGGACGGCGTCGAGGCCACCCGCCGCATCCGCCGCCTCGGGGGCCGCGGGGCCGCCGTTCCCATCCTCGGCCTGACGGCGAACGTGATGGCGCGCGAGCGGGAGCAATACCTTGCGGCCGGCATGAACGACTGCCTGATGAAGCCCTTCGACTGGGGGCAGCTCGTCGCCGCGGTCGCCCGCCACGGGGCGGGCCTTGCCGCGGCCCCGCGCAGGGAGGCGGGCGCGCAGATCCTCGCGGCGCCCACCCTGCTGGACGCACCGACGCTGGCCGCGCTCGCCGAAATGGGTGATCCGCAGGACGTCGAGGCGCTGCTGCGGCGCGCCCTGGACAGCTTCGGCCCCGCTTGCGCGCGCATGCTCGAACGCGCCGCCGGCGCTGAAGGTGTGCGGCGCGAGGCGCACCACATCCGCGGCACGGCGGGCATGCTCGGACTGCGCGCGATTTCCGAGCAGGCGGGCCGGCTGGAGTCCGCGCCGGACGCCGCGGACGTCGAACAGCAGGTCGTCGCGCTGCGCGAGACGATGGAGCGCACGATCGAACTGCTGCTGGTGCGCGGCGTGATCACGCGGTCTTCAGTGCGCCAGCACGGTGGCGCGGCCACGGCACGCGTTCAGATGGAGCTGGGTGGCTGAAGGGGCAGGGCTCGGCGCGGGCCCGCGAGGTACGCGCGCGCTGCTTGCAGGTAGTCTTGTTGACCGCCAAAAGCGACGACAACATCCTGTCTGACCTGATCCGACTGATACGATCGCATTCAAGGTCCAGGATCGAGCCGCGATGCACCCCCTCATTGAACAGAAACGCACGGAAATCGCCCGCGTCTGCCGGCTCCACCGCGTTCGGCGTCTGGAGGTGTTTGGCTCCGCAGCACGGGGGATCGACTTCGACCCGGAACGCAGCGATGCCGATTTCCTGGTGGAGTTCGAGCCTGGGTCGCACCCGGGGCTGGACACGTTCTTCGGGCTGAAGGACGACCTCGAGGCGCTCCTCCGGAGGAAAGTGGATCTCCTCCAGGCACGCGCGGTGCGAAACCCCTATGTGCTGGCAAGTATCAACCGGGCGCGTGAAGTGGTCTATGGATCGTGACGTGCGTTCATGGGGTTGTGGGACGTACTCGATGCAGCGCACGATATCGAGTCCTTCGTCCATGGGTTGGATGCTGCCGCATATGCTGCGCAGCCATTGGTGCACTCCGCCGTCGAACGGAAGTTCCTCATCGTCGGCGAGGCGCTGAACCAACTCTCGAGAGCCAACCCCTCAACCGCCGCACGGATTCCGGATTTGCGCGCCATCGTGGGATTCAGGAATGTGCTGGTTCACGGGTACGCCGAGGTGGACCACGACGTCGTCTGGAATGCGATCCAGAAGTCCTTGCCGCAGCTGCGCGAAGCAGTCAAACAGATTCTGGACGGCCTCGCGGATCAAGGCGGCTGACGAGCTCCTCCGCCGCTCTGTATCTCCAGCGTCAAGGCCGGCGCGTGCCGGACGTCGTCGTCTAAGTCCCTGGCGTCGGCGGGCGAAGCGGCCCGGCTTCACGATTTCGAGCAGGTGGCGCTCGCTGCCCTCTACGGCCCCAGCAGCACCTCGTACCGCGCCACCACCTCTTCCCTTCCGCCCCATCCGATATTGCACCCGCCGAACCCCGGCCGGACCTTGCCCGGATGCACGCCATTGCGGTAGCTGGCGCGGCAGATGAAGAGCGGCTCGCGCCCCGGCGTGCCTTCCTCGCCCGCCTTCATCGCGTTGCTCGGGACGGACCCTCCCGTGGCCGGCGCCCAGCTCAGATCGTGCTTCACGAGGACCTGGTAGTCGGGGCTGGTGTACTCCCGCCCACCCCAGCCGACGTTGCAGCCGGCGAAGCCGGGCCGGATCTTGCCGGGGTGCACGCCGTTGGCGAACACCGCACGGCAGATATACAGCTCCGTGCTGGCGGGCGGTGCCTCGCGGCCCGCGGGCGCGAGGCCCACGGGAAGCGCGCCGCGGGCCGCCGGCACCCAATCCGTCTCCGTGGGATAGCTTGTTCCGCGGTAGGCACGCCCGGTGATGCCGTCGACGACGTCCGACAGGATGTCGCCGGCGCCGCGGCCGCGGACGAACTGCTGCGAGGCCTGCGCATGGGCGGAGGACAGGAAGAAGTCCCAGGACAGCGCCGGCGACGCGCTGCGGTGCTCGGCCGCCGTTGCGGCCTGCACGGGCCTGGCCTGCGGAGACTTCGCCGCATTGCCCGTCACCATCACCGTGATCAGCGCCGGCGCCGCGATGCCGATCTGCAGCAGCTTGATCGGCTTGACTTCGTCGGTGTGGAGGTAGGCCAGCAGGCCGCCGAGGCCGAACAGCAAGCCGTTGCGGATCAATACGCCGGCCATGTTCGCGTCGCTGAGGGAGGCCGTGTTGTCCAGTGCCAGGAACTGCAGCACCATCGGCAGGCACGCGCCCACCCCGCCGACCAGGAAGCGCTGTTTCGAACTCGCGTCCCAGCGCAGGAATCCTCCTGCCAGGACTTCGTCCAGCTGCTGGGGGTGATCAGTGCGCATGGAGCCCTCCTCGCCACCTGACTGGTGCCGCCATGTTCGGTCACGAGGAGGGCGCAGGCTTCGGCTCGATGGAGGAGGAAAGGCTCCTCCGGAAGGGGGAGGAAGTTCAGGCGCAAGCGCCCTGGCCGGGCAGCGGCGGGTGGCCGCACTGGCTGGACAGCCAGGCGATGAAGGGCTCCGTGTCGGACTTGTTGAAGACGGCGTCGGCGCCGAGGCCGAGGCAATGGCTGCACACCGCGGGGCTCGCATAGGCGCTGAAGACGACGACCTTGCCGGGAGGGTGCGATTCGCGCGCGCGCCGGATCACGGTCATGCCCGAACCCTGTTGCAGCACGAGGTCGACGAGCGCGACGTCCCAGGCGCCGGGGTGTTCCAGCAGCCACAGGTTGGCTTCCGCTTCGGTGCCCGCGCCACCCACGAGCCGGATTCCGCCGAGCGCCGCGAACAGTCCCTTCAGCAGGGTGTGCATGGTCTGAAGGTCCTCGACGAGGAACACCCGCACTTCCACGCTGCGTTTCCGGCTCGCCACGTTGCTGCCCATTCCTTGCGGTCCTCGATTATCCCGAGGCGCTGCCCCAGCCGTTCCGATCTTGGGCCTGCGACCTACACACCTGTGTAGTCCTGCGCAGGCACGGCCACGGCGTGCGAGGTTCTGGCGGCGACGGGGAACCGGGGGCGGCCGGCGGCGTCCCATGCGCTGGAGGAGTCCAGATGATTTCGGCTGAAAGAAGTCCCGCCCGGACGGCGCACGGCGGCAGCGCCGCGAAGCTCATGCTGCTGCGGCGCGTGGGGGGCGCGGTCGGCGACGACCTGCTGGCCCAGCTGCAGCCGCTGCTGCTGCTGCACGAAGTCCTGCGCGTGGCGCTGGCCAGGCCCGCGCCCGACCTCGCGGCCTTGCGCGGGCACGCGCAGCGGATCGGGCCCGCGGTGCAGTGCGCGATGAACGCCGGCACCGCGGCGGCGGAATGGCTGCTGCCGCAGGCGGGCGCCAGCACGCCTTCCGCGGACCTGGCGGCGGAGTGCGCGGCCCTGCTGCGGCCGGAATTCGAGCTGTGCGGGCTGCGCATCGAGCTCTCGTCCGCAGGCAAGCCGTTGCCGATCGACCGGGACCAGGCACGCACGATGATCTGCGCGGTGCTCGCGCACGCGGGCGACCACGCGGGGGGGCCGGGCGCGATGCGGGTCAGGCTGGAGCACCACGATGGCGTCTGCGCGGTGCGCGTCTCCCACCGGCCCGACGCCGGCGCCGTGGCGGCGGATTTCCTGCGGCCGCGGCAGGCGCCGATGGCGTGGGAAGACCTCATCGCGCTGGCGCAGCTGGAACACGCGGCGCTGCGGCGCGCGGACGACGGCGCGTTCGTGCTGGAACTCACGGCGGCGCGCACAGCCTGACGCCCTCCCCGGCGCGATCGACATCGCGCGCCGCACCAGGGCCTAGAATCCCGCCGACGGGCCCGGCGCGGTCACGCCTCCGAAGCTGCATCGCATCGCGCCGTCCCGACAACTACAAAGAGGAGACAAGCGCATGCGACGACCCCGCCGCGGCCCACTCGTGCTGGCCTGCGTGACTGCCCTGCTGCTTCCCGTCTCCGCCGCGCAGGCCCAGACACCCCCCGACCGCAGCGTCGACGACTACCGCAACGCCGCCCGCCGTGCCCTGCACGGCTGCAGCAAGGCCGTTGCGGAGACCGCTCCCTCGGCGCGGGCCCGGGACGCCGCCTCCGCACGATGCGCCGCGGAGGCGAAGAGCGCCGTCGCCGGCAAGTTCGATGCGGCCATGGTGTCGACGATGGACCCCGCCGTGCGCGCGGCCTTGCAGCGGCACCAGGCCGCATTCATCACCTCGCTCGCCGGCATTGCGCCGCTGCCGGGAGAGGCCTCGAGCGGCTACCTGCAGCGCCAGACGGGCCTGCGCTGCGCGCTGTCGCACGCCTGGACCGACATCGAGCAGTCGGAAGCGAGCGACCGTTACCGCACCGCGAAGGGCAAGCCGTAGAAGCCTGCGGTCTTGCTCCCTCTCCCCCCGGGCTCTTCAGGCAACGAGATGAGCATCTCGTGAGCCTGCTGGAGGCCGGACTGGTCGTGAGCCATCCTTGTGTGGTCGTGGAGGTGGCTTGTGGCACCCCGCCCAGGCGGGGTGAAGTCGTCGCCATGCTGCCCGAACTCGAGAGTGCCCCGGTAGCGACCACAGCCGAGGTGTTGGAGCTCCTGCGGCAGCGAACGCTGTTCGGTCGCGGGTGCGGATTCGTGGATATCGGCTTGCTCGCCTCGGCACTGCTGGACGCGCGCACGAAGCTCTGGACCTGGGACCAGCGCCTCGCGGCCGTGGCCGCAGAAATCGGACGCGCATACCAGCCGACGCTCGCGTCCTGACGCTTCAGGGGTCGATGCCACACCCGTGACTCCGGATCGGTCGCGTGACGATGAACCGTTCCTTGAGCACTGTCAAAGCCCGCCCGGGGCCCGCGGCGCATCCTGCGATTCTCTAGCCCCCCGGAGGTCTCATGAATCCCGTCAAGGCATGGCATGAGGAGCACGCCTATTTCAACCGGCTGCTGAACGTGCTCGAGGAGGAGGTCGACACCCTGTACGCGGGGCAGGCGCCCAACTACGAGCTGGTGCTCGACATCGTCTCCTACCTGCGCGACTACAGCGACCAGGTGCACCACCCGCGCGAGGACGAGGCCTTCAGGCGCCTGGCGCAACGCTGCCCGGAACTGCGGCCGACGATCGCGCGCCTGCGCCAGGAGCACCATGTGATCGGCCAGGCCGGCGACCGCCTGCGCCAACTGGTGGAGGAGGCCGCCGCCGACGCGGTCGTGCCGCGCGCGGACATCGTGGCCGCCGCGGCCACCTACACCGTCTACTACCGCAGTCACATGGGGGCCGAGGAGACGAAGATCCTGCCTGCCGCGAATCGGGAGCTGACCGCCGCCGACTGGGCCGCCGCGCGCAACGCCGCGCCGTCGCGGGGCAATCCGCTGGCCGGCGAGGGTGGGGACGACCGGTTCAGGAGCCTGCGCAGGAGGATCGCGACCGAGGCGGGCTCCGCACCGCGCACGCTTCACTGCCGGCCGGCTGCCCTGCGTGGACTGAGCTGGCGGCCGGACGGCGCCTGAACGACCGCGGACCGTCCGGGCCTACGGGCCCCAGCGCAAAGCCAGCGCGTCCCGCCTGCGCGCCGCCTCGACCAGCATCCTGCGGCTCTCGGGATGCATCCCCGGCCAGGGATGCCGCGGCGCCTCGCAGGCGATGATGCCGCCTTCCTTCATCAGCGCCTTGGCGGCGAGGAAGCCGCACTGCCGGTTCTCGATGTTGATCAGCGGCAGCCAGCGCTCGTAGGCGGCCATCGCCTCCTCCCGCCGGCCCGCGAACCACGGATCCAGGATCGTGCGGATGCCGTCCGGGTAGCCGCCGCCGGTCATCGACCCCGTGGCCCCCGCCTCCAGGTCCGGCAGCAGCGTGATCGCCTCCTCCCCGTCCCACGGGCCTTCGACCGCATCGCCGCCCAGGCGGATCAACTCGCGCAGCTTCGCCGCCGCGCCGGCCGTCTCGATCTTGAAGTAGGCGACGTGCTCGATCTCGCGGGCCATGCGCGCGAGGAACTCCGCCGACAGCGGCGTGCCCGCCGCCGGCGCGTCCTGGACCATGATGGGGATGTCCACCGCATCCGACAGGCGCGCATAGAAGTCGCGGACCTGCGCCTCGGGCACGCGGAAGGTCGCACCGTGGTAGGGCGGCATCACCATCAGCATCGCCGCGCCCATCTCCTGCGCGCGGCGCGAGCGCCCGGCGCACACCCTGGTGCTGAAGTGCGTGGTGGTCACGATCACGGGCACGCGGCCGGCCACGTGCTCCAGGATGGTCCGCGTGAGCACCTCGCGCTCCTCGTCGGCGAGCAGGAACTGCTCGGAGAAGTTGGCCAGGATGGCCAGGCCGTCGGAGCCGGCGTCGATCATGAAGTCGACGCAGCGCTTCTGGCTCGCGAGATCGAGTTCGCCGGCCTCGGTGAAGGTGGTGGGGACGACGGGAAAGAGGCCGCGAAAGCGCGGCGTGCGGGCGGTGGTCATGGGGCGACGGGCATCGTGCGGCGGGGGTGCGCGGGGCACCCATGCTAGCCGCTAGACGACGCTGGTCGCCCTGACCCGCTTGGCGCCGGGCACCGGCTGGATGTAGCCGGCCTCGTGCAGCAGCCGGATGGCGTGCCGCAGCCGGTCGCGGGCTTCCAGGCGCAGGCAGGCCACCTCGCGCAGCAGCCCCCGGGACGGGCCGGCGCCGACGCCGCGCTCGTAGCGCTGCCACGTTTCCTGCACCTCGCGCTCGATGACGCGCGCTGCGGCATCGGCCGCCTTCCAGGCGTCGTAGGCGTCGTCGATCGGATCGAAGATGCAGATCTCGTCCGCTTGGCCTTGCGGCGCCAACGCCGCGCTGCTCCACATAGCTGCCTTCCTTTTCCCTGTTCCAGGCTTCGATGAAAGGTGGGGCGGATGCCGGTGAGCCATCCGCCCCTGCAAAGGCCCCGGGACGAATCCCGGGACCTGTGCAACGGGTCGCCGGGGGTGCCTTCCTGCGCGCCACCGGCTCTATCTCTTGCAGGGGATATTGCAAGCATCGGGCCTGCGCCAACGCGCCCATTTCTGCGCATTCCTGCCACGTTTCCTCCGCAATGCTGGGGAAGTGGGCCCGACCGTGGGTGAGAAGCCCCAACCTTTGCGCGGCGTAGGACGCCTCCGACGCTGGAATGCGGCGGCGCGGCAATGACGCGCTGCCGTAAGGCAGGGCCTCGGCCCGTATAGTTTCAAGCTCGGCAAACCAGCGCGTGGGGATCGATTTGGATAGTGCGTTCACCGGCAGTCCCCAGGCGGAGCTGCTTCTTGCCCTGGACGCTTCGGACACGGGGCTCTGGACCTGGGATCTCGCCGGCCAGGGCGTCACCTGGACTTCCGTGTGCTACCGGCTCCTCGGCCTGCCCGAGGACGACGCGGCCCTCACCTTCGACGCCTTCCTGGCCCGCATCCACGCGGACGATCGCGCCCGCGTGCGCGAGGAGATCGCCCAGTGCGTGCGCTCGGGCCAGACCCTGGCCACCGAGTTCCGCGCGCTGCGACCCGACGGCGCGCTGCGCTGGCTGGCCGCCAGCGGCCGCTGCATCGCGGGCGACGACGGCACCCCCGAGCGGATGGCGGGTTCGATGCGCGACATCACCGAGCCGAAGCACACGCGCCAGGTGCTGCACGACAGCCAGGAGCGACTGCGCCTGGCGGTCGAATCCTCGGGCATCGGCCTGTGGACCTGGGATCTCGCGACGGAGGCGGTCACCTGGTCCAGCGAGGCGTACCGCATCCACGGGCTGGAGCACGACGCCTTCGGCGGCACCGGCGCGGCCTTCTTCGCGCTGGTGCATCCGGCGGACCGCCAGCGCGTCGAGCAGGCCGTGCGGGAGGCGCTGGCGCGCAACCACCGGTACCAGTGCGAATTCCGCATCGTGCGGCCCGACGGCTCGATCGCCTGGGTGGCCAACGGCGGCCGCGCCCGCTACGACGCCGACGGCAACGCGGTGGGCATGCTGGGCACGATCTCCGACGTGACCGCCACGCGGCACGCCGAACTGGCGATGCAGGCGGCGCTGGAGGCCAGCAGCGCCGGCACCTTCCGCTGGGACATCCGCACCAACGAGCTG
Organism: Ramlibacter sp. AN1133; assembly: GCF_037890035.1. Classification (NCBI taxonomy): domain Bacteria; kingdom Pseudomonadati; phylum Pseudomonadota; class Betaproteobacteria; order Burkholderiales; family Comamonadaceae; genus Ramlibacter; species Ramlibacter sp. AN1133. The sequence goes on along the minus strand of NZ_JBBKTQ010000002.1, from coordinate 311,218 downwards.
TGGTGGGACGACGCGCTGGACCGCCTGTTCGGCCTGACGCCCGGCGCCTCGGTGCGCTCGCTCGAACAGTTCATCGCGCGCGTGCACCCGGACGACCGCGCCGGCGTGATCGCGCGCTGCGAGCGCTGCCGCACCGACGGCGCCAATTTCGACATGGAGTTCCGCATCGTGCGGCCGGACGGCAGCGAGCGCTGGCTGTACGACCGCGGCCGGACCTTCCGCGACCACGCCGGCCGGCCCGCATCGATGACGGGCGCCTGCGTCGACATCACGCATCGCAAGCACACCGAGCTGGCGCTGCGCCGCAGCGAATCCTTCTACCGCCAGACGCTGGAGTCGCTGCCCGGCATGACCTTCACCACCACGCGCGACGGCTGGTGGGACTACCTGAGCGAGCAGTGGCAGACGTACACCGGCATCCCGAGCAGCCAGCTCCTGGGGCACAGCTGGCCGTCCGCGCTGCATCCCGACGACCGGCCCGCGATGGTCGCGCGCTTCGACTGGGCCCTCGCGCGCAAGGAAGGCTGCGACGTCGAGTGCCGCGTGCGCGGCGCCGACGGCACGTACCGCTGGTTCAAGGTGCGCTGCCAGCCGATCCTCGATCCGTCCGGCGAGCTGGCCAGCTGGATCGGCACCGCCGTGGACGTGCACGAGCTGCAGCAGGCGCAGGAGGCGCTCGCGGCCAGCGAGGAGCGCCTGCGCCGCGCCCAGCGCGCCGGCGGCATCGGCGTGTGGGAATGGAACATGGAGACGCAGCTGGCCTTCTGGACCGAGCAGACCGCGACGCTGATGGGGTGCAGGCCGCCGTCGCTGGAGCAGGTACCGGACGAATTCTGGCGCGACGCGATCCACCCCGAGGACCTGGCGCGCATCCAGCAGCACCTGTGCGACGCCTACGTCACGCGCCATTTCCACGACGAGTTCCGGACCATGCGCGCGGACGGCAGCGTGGCGTGGCTGGAGTCGGATGCGGAACTGGTGGGCGGCGAGGACGGCCGGCCGCTCAAGCTGGTGGGCAGCGTGCGCGACGTGAGCGAGCGCCACCGCGCCGAAGAGGCGCTGCGCCAGGCCGACCGGCTGAAGGACGAATTCCTGGCGACGCTGGCGCACGAACTGCGCAACCCGCTCGCCGCGCTGCGCAGCGGCCTGCACCTGCTGCAGGTCACGCAGGGCAGCGCCGCGCCGCAGCAGGAGAAGACGCACGGCATGATGGAGCGGCAGCTCACGCACCTGGTGCGCCTGGTGGACGACCTGCTGGACGTCTCGCGCATCAGCCAGGGCAAGCTGGCGATCCGCCGCGAGCGCGTGGACATGGCGGACGTGCTCGCGCAGGCGATCGAGACCGCACACGAGCTGATCGAGGCGCGCGGCCATCGCCTCGCGCTGGACCTGCCGCCCGAGCCGCTGTGCGTGACGGGCGATGCGACGCGCTTGGCGCAGGTGGCGGCCAACCTGCTGCTCAACGCGGCAAAGTACACGCCCGACGGCGGCGACATCCGTGCCACGGTGCGCGAGGCGGACGGCGAGGTGGAGCTGTCCGTGGCCGACAACGGCCTGGGCATCGCGCCCGAGATGCAGGCGCGCGTGTTCGACCTGTTCGTGCAGGTGGGCACGCAGTGGCAGCCGGGCATGGGCGGACTGGGCATCGGCCTGGCGCTGGTGCGCCGGCTGGTGGAACTGCACGGCGGCTCGATCCGCGTGCACAGCGCGGGCGAGGGGCAGGGCAGCACGTTCACCGTGCGCCTGCCGGCAGCGCCGCTTGCCGCGGGAAGCGAGCCCGCGCCGGTCGCGCCCGCTGCGGCCGCGAGCGACGTGCGTCCGATCCGCGTGATGGTGGTGGACGACAACGTCGATGCGGCGGAGGCGATGAGCCTGCTGCTGGAGCTCACCGGCCACGAGGTGCGGGTGGCGGCGGACGGCCAGTCGGCGCTCAAGGGCGCGCGCGAGTTCCGCCCGGCCGTGACCTTCCTGGACATCGGCCTGCCGGGCATGAGCGGCTACGAGGTCGCGCGCACGCTCAAGGCCGATCCGGAACTGCGCGAGGGGATCCTGGTGGCCGTCACGGGCTGGGGCTCCGACGAAGACAAGCGCAAGTGCCTGGACGCCGGCTTCGACCTGCACCTGACCAAGCCGGTGGAGCCGGCGGCGATGGAGCAGGTGCTGGCGGCCTGGGCGGGGCGGGAGCGGGTGGCGAAGTAGCCCCTTGCGCGGCCCGGTCGGCGACTTGTAGTCTATCCGTCAGTGACGTACACTCATGCTCAGTGTACACACTCATCGAAACTCCGACGTTTGTCGCTGAAGCGGACAAACTCTGGAGCGTAGAGGAGCGGCTCGAGTTTCTCGAATGGCTGGCCCATCATCCCGATGCCGGGGACGTCATCCCGGGAAGTGGCGGATGCAGAAAGGTTCGATGGTCGCGTACAGGCTCCGGCAAACGAGGCGGGGTACGGGTCATCTACTTCACGCGCCTCACCTCAGGGGAAATCTGGCTCCTCTTGATCTACTCGAAATCGGCTCGAGACAACGTCCCTGGCCATCTGCTCAAGGCCGTACGTGAGGAAATTGAACATGGCTAGTCGCAAGAAAGTCCCTGTGGGCGAGGAGCTGGGCCTCAAGCTGCTGCAGTCCGTTCGCGAGATGAAGGCAGCGCAGGCCGCTCGCGTGACGAAGGTGGAGCCGAATGAGGTCGCTCAAGCGCGCCAGCAATCGGGTTTGTCCCAGACCCAGTTCGCAGAAGCGTTGGGCATCTCCAAGCGCACGCTGCAGGAATGGGAACAAGGCCGGCGCTCCCCGTCGGGCGCGGCGCAGACGCTGATTCGCATCGCCAGGCGGCATCCGGAGGTGGTCAGGGAGGCCCTGGACTGAACGAAGGGAGTATCGATTGTCGATGTCCCGCCTCCCCACCCTCCAGATCCCCGCTGCCAAGGCCGGCCCGCTGGGGCCGCAGCAGAAGCGCTTCAACACGCTGATCCGCCAGATCGAGCAGGCCCGCGGCACGCTGGCTGCGTGGAAGGAGAACGTCCCCCTGTACCGGCAGGCGCACCAGCACGTGCTGGTGCCGCTGCAGCAGGAACTGCAGGCGGCCTTCCGGCAATGGCTGTCCGCCCTGGACATCCTGGTGGACCAGAAGGGCTGGAGCAAGGCGGAGCGCTCCACGCTGCGCGAACTGATCTGCGACAGCGCGCAGAACATGCTGCTGGCGCGCGGGGAAGACGCCGGGATCAAGGCGCTGTACGACAAGCACGCGGACGTCGACTTCGACACCGAACAGCGCGAGATGACGCTCGTGATGAAGGCCCTGGCGGAGGAAGTGACCGGCCTGGACCTCGGGGACGACGAGATCCACTCCGACGACGTGCTGTTCGAGCGCATGCGCGAGGGTTTCACGAAGCAGTCGGCCGCCCAGGAGGCCAGGCGCCAGGCGCGGGCGGCGCGCAAGACCAAGACCGCCGCGCAGCAGCGGCGCGAGGCCGAGGCGCAGCAGGCCACGCAGTCGGTGCGCGAGATCTACCGCAAGCTGGCCAGCTCGCTGCATCCGGACCGCGAGACCGACGAGCGCGAACGCGCCGCGAAGACGCAGCTGATGCAGCAGGTGAACCAGGCCTATGCCGCCGGCGACCTGCTGGCGCTGCTGGAGCTGCAGTTGCGCATCGAGCAGATCGATGCAAGCCACGTCGCCACCGCCAGCGAGTCGCGGCTGAAGCACTACAACAAGGTGCTTGCGGAGCAGCTGGAGGAGCTCAAGACCGAGATCCAGGACGCCGGGATCGGCTGGTCGGTCGAATTCAACCTGCCGCCCTTCACGCAGGCGGACCCGCGCCGGCTCGGTGAAGTGATCGAGCAGATGAAGCGCGCCTGGCGCGCCGAGCTCGCGCAGCTGCAGAAGGACCTGCGCATGTTCGCGGATGCGGCGGCGACGAAGAGATGGCTCAAGCAGCAGCGGCAGCGGCTGGCGCGCAACGGGTACGACCTTCCGTTCTGAGGGCGAGGCGGAGTGATCGCGTCCTAGCGAGGCCCGGCCAGGTGCGCCCGCGCCGCCTTGGCCAGCTTCGCGTCGAAGGTGGCCAGCGGCGCCTGCAGGCGTTGCGCGACCCACAGGTATGCCGCGTCGTAGGTCGAGACGCCATAACGCAGTGCAAGACCATACTGCGCGGTGATGTCGGGCCGATGCAGCTCGATACTTTGCTGGACGTACTCGGAAAGCGCGCGTGCGATGACTGCCTCGGGCACGCCGGCACGTTGCTTCTTGGCCGCGACGCTCACGAACTCGCTGTCAAGGAGCAACGGCGCATGCAAGGTCTTGCCAAGGAGCGCGCGCAATGCCTCGTCGCGTGTCTGCTCCTCGAAGAGCGCCGCGCTCAGCACGCTGCAATCCACCACGATGGGCGGTCGGCCGAGGAAGGCGGGCGGCGGCTCCGCGACGTGGAGGAGAGGCTTGCCGGGAGATCGCGCGGTCACCGGCTGTCGCGGTCAGCGCGAATGATGTCGACGGCTTGAGGACCGCCGCGAACGGGCTCGGGAAAGAGGATGCGTGATTCGCGAGCGAAGTCTTCCATCGTGCGCGTGCCCCTTCGCCCTTCGAAGGGCGTTGCATTCGGGGTCGGGCCGGCCACGCCGCCCGCCTGCACGGCCTGGTGGATGATGGCCATCAGTTCGCCTTGCAGCGAACGGTGGTTGCGCGCCGCCCGCTCGCGGAGTGCTTGTGCGAGCTCTTCGGGAACATCCTTGATCGAGAGGTTGGGCATGGCTCGAAGCCATTCTGGCTCCGGAATGGCTCCAACGTCAAGATCTGCGGCGCCGCCCTCCTCGAATCCTTTCGCTCACTTGAAGACCCAATGCCAGGCCTCGGAGCTGGGCCCGTTGGCGTGCACGCGCCGCGCGTCGCTCAGCGCGTCAGCGAGGTCGCGGTAGCGATAGCCCGCGAAGCAGTAAGCGCCGCCATCGAAGCGGATGCCCAGGGCTTCCATCGCATCGAGGTCGGCCGCCACGGGGGTGGAGAGCGGCTGGTTCGCCTCGGGCGGCAAGTCCCCGTCCTCGCCCATGAAGACCGGGACGGCGGCGAGGCGCTGCCCATCGTCCGCCGGTGGACTGGAGGGGCTGTTCATTGGGGGCTTCGTGGGTGCATGGGGACACTGTGAGTGCTGGCGCGCGCCGCGGCTGTAGGCGGACGCACTCGGCCGGCCCTCTTTCCTTGAGCGCAATCAAATCGGTTCCGGCCTTCACAGTGCATCCTGAGGCTCGCAAGCTCAGGAGGACGCATGAACCCGGTCATGGCATGGCATGAGGAGCACGCCTATTTCGCTCGCCTGCTGCAGGTCCTGCAGGAGGAAGTCGACACGCTCTATACGGGGCAGACGCCCAATTACGAACTGCTGCTCGACATCGTGTCCTACCTGCGCGAGTACAGCGACCAGGTGCACCACCCGCGCGAGGACGAGGCCTTCAAGCGCCTGGCCCGCCGCAGCCCGGAGCTGCGGCCGATCCTCGTGCGCCTGCACCAGGAACACCGCGTGATCGCGCAGTCCGGCGACCGCCTGCGCGAACTGGTGGAGGAGGCCGTCAGCGATGCCGTGCTGCCGCGGGCGGACATCGAGGCCGCCGCGTCCACCTACATCGTCTATTACCGCAACCACATCGCGACGGAGGAAAAGGAAGTGCTTCCGGTCGCGGCCCGCTCCCTGACGGAGGACGACTGGCTGGCGGCGAAGGAGGCCGCGCCCGCGAAGGCGGATCCCCTGGTGGGGGGCGATGCGGGGGATCGGTTCAGGCATCTGCGGCGCAGGATCGCCGGCGAGACGCCGCCGCATCATCGGGCGGCACCAGCGACATCCGCGTAGGCCGGGCTCGCCGCCGGCGACACCGGCCTGGGCGGCCCACAGCCGGGGTGCGCTTCGCGCCGCCCAGCCTACAACAGCGGCAGGGGCGTCAGCAGCCGCTCGTATTCGCGGCGCACGACGGCGTAGCACTCGCACGTGCGCTGCTCCAGCCCCGCGCGGTCCAGCACCGTGATGCGGCCGCGCTGGTAGCGGATCAGGCCGTCGCGCTGCAGGCTCAGGGCCGCTTCGGTCACGCCCTCGCGCCGCACGCCGAGCATGTTGGCGATCAGCTCCTGCGTCATCACCAGTTCGTTGCCGGCCAGCCGGTCCAGGCTCAGCAGCAGCCAGCGGCACAGCTGCTGGTCCAGCGAGTGATGGCGGTTGCAGGCCGCGGTCTGCGCCATCTGCGTGATCAGGGCCTGCGTGTAGCGCAGCAGGAGATGCAGCACCGGCCCCGAGCGGTTGAATTCCGCCTTGAGCGCCTGGCCCCGCAGGCGGAAGCCCTCGCCCGCGCTCTGCACGACGCAGCGGCTCGGCGTGGTCTCGCCGCCCATGAAGAGCGAGATGCCCACCAGCCCCTCGTTGCCGATCACCGCGATTTCCGCCGACGCGCCGTCTTCCATCACGTACAGCAGGGAAACGATGGCGGTCGTGGGGAAGTACACGTGCGTCATCGCCACGCCGGATTCGGAGAGCACCTGCCCCAGGGGCATGGTCACCGGCTCCAGCTCGGGTTCCCAGCGGGCCCACTCCTCGGGCGGAAGGGCGGCGAGCAGGAGGTTCTTCCGCGGGTCGGGCGATGGTATGGACATGCCGTTTCAGTATAAGAGGCCCGGTGCCCATCCGTTCGCAACCGTACAGACACCGGCGGCGGGATCTGCCAAGCTGGACGGGTAACAGGAAACGAAGTGACCCACATCCGGATCCCCCGGCTCGCCGCGGCGGCGGGGCTTGCTCTCTGCACCGCCGCCACGGCGCAGGTGTTCTCCAGCAGGGACCACGAGGCGCGAGAACTGCGGATCACCGCCCGCTACCGCACGGCGGTGGCGGCCTGCGCGCCGCTGGAGGGCCACGGCGAGGACGTGTGCCTCGCCGAGGCCGAGGCCGAAGAGCGGATCGCCCGCGTGGACCTCGAGGCGCAGTACCGTCCCTCCGCCAAGGCGCGCCACCACGCGCTCGTCGTGGCGGCGGACAGCCGCTACGCGGTGGCGCGGGTGCGCTGCGAGGATCGCACCGGCGTGGCCCGGGACGCCTGCATGACGGCGGCCACCGCGCTGCGGACCGCGGAGCGCGACCAGGCCAGGGTGCTGCTCAATAACGCCGCGGCCCGTGCCAGGGCGACGGAGCAGGCCGACGATGACCGCGAGGAGGCATCGAGCGACACCTTGGCCGCGCGCTACTCGGCGGCGCGGATGCAATGCGAGGCCTACGTCGACAAGCTCAGGGAGCGGTGCCTCACGCAGACCCGCAACCACTTCCTCAAGCAGCCGTAACCGTTGCCCTCGCGGTCCGCGGCGTGCGCACGCGCACCACGTGGGCCTTGCCGTCGTCGACGAGCGCCAGCGCATGGCCCGGCTGCTCCCGCCCATCCAGCTCGATCGCCGCCAGCGCGCCGGCCTCCGGCGCGAAGACGATCTCGATGCGGTAGGTGGTATCGCGGAAGCGATAGTCGACCTCGAAGGACTCCCAGTGCTCCGGCACGCAGGGCGCGATCGCCAGCCAGGCGCCTTCGTCGGTGATGCGCAGGCGCAGCCCCAGCAGCGATTCGAGGACGAGGCGGTACATCCACCCGGCCGACCCCGTGTACCAGCTCCAGCCGCCGCGCCCGGTGTGTGGCGGCATGCTGTAGACGTCCGCCGCCACCACGTAGGGCTCCACCTGGTACACCGCGACTTCCTGCGCCGTGCGCCCGTGGTGCAGCGGGTTGATGATGTCCATCAGCTGCCAGGCGCGCCGCGCGTCGCCCAGCGCCGCGAACGCCATCGCGGCCCACACCGCGGCATGGGTGTACTGGCCGCCGTTCTCGCGCACGCCGGGCAGGTAGCCGGCGATGTAGCCCGGGTCCGGCCCGTTGCGGTCGAACGGCGGGTCCAGCAGCTGCACCAGCATCGCTTCCGGCCGCACCAGCCGCGTCGCCAGCGACGCCATCGCCTCGCGCGTGCGCGGCGTGTCCGTCATGCCATCCAGCACCGACCAGCTCTGCGCGATCGCGTCGATGCTGCATTCCACGCTGGTGCTCGAGCCCAGCGGCGTGCCGTCGTCGAACCAGGCGCGGCGGTACCACTGGCCGTCCCAGGCCGCGGCCTCGAGCCGCTCGCGCAGCGCGCGCCCTTCGGTCTCGCAGCGCTGCGCCAGCGCCAGGTCGCCGCGCCGGCGCGCGAGCGGGGCGAACTGGCGCAGCACTTCGCACAGGAAGAATCCCAGCCACACGCTCTCGCCCTGGCCCCCGTGGCCGACGCGGTTCATGCCGTCGTTCCAGTCGCCGCCGCCCATCAGGGGCAGGCCGTGGGCGCCGAAGCGCAGGCCGTGCTCCAGCGCGAGCGCCGCGTGCGCGTACACGCTGGCGCCGCGGCCGGAGCGGGCCGGCAGGTCGTACCAGGATTCCTGCTCCGGCGCGAGCGGGCGGCCGTCGAGGAAGGGCGCGATCTCGTCCAGCACGCCGGTATCGTTGGTCGCCTCCACGTAGCGGCACAGCGCCAGCGGCAACCACAGGTAATCGTCGGAGATGTGCGTGCGCACGCCGTGGCCCCAGGGCGGATGCCACCAGTGCTGCACGTCGCCCTCGGGAAACTGGCGCGCCGCGCAGGTGACGAGGTGCTCGCGCAGCACCTGCGGGCGCGCGTGCACCAGCGCCATCGCATCCTGCAGCTGGTCGCGGAAGCCGAAGGCGCCGCCCGACTGGTAGTGGCCGCTGCGCGCCATCATGCGGCAGCCCAGCGTCTGGTAGACCAGCCAGCCGTTGGCCAGCAGGTCCAGCGCCGCGTCGGGCGTGCGGACCTGCACGGCGCCAAGCAGGTGCTTCCAGTGCGCGTGCACGTCGGCCAGCGCCTGCTGCACGGCGGCGCGGCCGCGGAAGCGCCGCACCAGCTGCTGCACTTCGTCGACGCTGCGGCCCATGCCGAGGCGGAAGCTCACCTCGCGCGACTCGCCCGGCGCCAGCCGCACGGGCACCTGGATCGCGGCGCACGGGTCGAGCCCCACGCCGCTGCGGCCCGAGAGGTGCGCGCGGCGCAGGGCGGCCGGATGGCGCAGCGAGCCGTTGCGGCCGATGAACTCGCCGCGGTCGCAGGTCATGGTGCCGGCCAGCCGGTCGGCCTCGTCGACGTCGAGGTAGGCCACCCAGTCGCCGTACTGGTTGCTGTAGCGGTTGCGCGCGAGCACCGCGCCGCTGTCGGTGGCCACTTCGGTGTGCAGGTGCGATGCGGTCCGCGCGCGCATGTCGCCCAGCACCCATTCGACGTACGCCGTCACGGAGAGCTGGCAGGTGCGCGCGCTGTCGTTGCGCAGCACCAGGCGCGAGAACTTCACCGCCGCGTCGGTGGCCACGAACACGGTGAGCTCGCTGTGGATGCCGTTGGCGGCGTGCTCGAAGACGCTGTAGCCGAAGCCGTGCCGCGTGACGTACGGCGCGGGGTCGTCGTCGCTTCCGGCCTGCGGCAGCGAGGTGGGATTCCACACCTGGCCGGTCTCGTCGTCGCGCAGGTAGAGGACTTCGCCGGAGGCGTCGATGACGGCGTCGTTGTTCCAGGGCGTCAGGCGCAGCTCGTGCGCGTTCTCGCACCAGGTGTAGCTGCTGCCGCCGTCGGAGACGACGGTGCCGAAGCGCGGATTGGCGATCACGTTGACCCACGGCGCCGGCGGCCGCTGGCCGGCCGGGGCGGCGATCACGTACTCGCGGCCGTCGGGCGTGAAGCCGCCCAGGCCGTTGTCGAACACCAGGGCGGGGCGCGCGGGCGCACCGGGCGCCGGCACGGAGGCGGGCGCGCGGGTCGGTTCCAACGGCGCCACGAGGCGCAGCGGTGCCCGCTTGCGCCCCACCTGTTCGGCCAGGGAGCCGAGCCGGTCGCTGAGGATCACGCGCGCCACCGACTGCAGCAGCACGCGGTCTTCCACCGCGATCTGCTCCGCCTGGCGCACGAAGATGCCGCCCGGCCGGTCGACCTCGTGCGATTCGATGCTGCCCGCGATCAGCCCCAGGATCTGTTCCTGCAGGCGCTGGCGGTACACGTCGCGCTCCTCGTTCCAGATCACCAGGTCCACCTGCAGGCCCTTGAGGCGCCACCAGGCGTGCGCCTGCACCAGCTGGTGCACCAGGCCGATGTTGGCCGCCTCGCTCACCTGCAGCAGCACGATCGGCAGGTCGCCGGAGATCGCGTAGCCCCACAGGCCCGACTGGGCGCGGCGGTTGCGCAGCAGGATGGCGGGCTGCGCCCGCAGCGTGGCATCGGCGTGCACCACGCTGTTGGCCAGGCGCGCATAGAGCTGCGCCTCCGCCTCGCTGATATTGAGCTGCCGCAGGCTCACCTGGCTGTGCGTCCATGCCAGCTCGAACACACGGTCCGCGAGGCGCCGGTCCATGTACTTGTGCGCCAGCGCGAGGCAGGCCTCGCGCGTGTCCGCGGCGCCCCAGACCAGGTCGACCACCGCGCTCTGCTCGGGCTCCAGCGTCACCACGCGGCGGGTGGCCAGCACCGGGTCGAGCACGGCGCCGCTGCTGCCGGAAAGCGGCTGCGCACCGCGCAGCGCCGCCGGGCTCTCCAGGCTGCGGCCGCGGCCGATGAAGCGCGCGCGGTCGCTCTCGTGCGAGGGCGGGCCCGCCGGCGCGCCGTGCACCGCGACCAGGTGGAACATCGACGGCGAGGCCTCCTCGGCGGAGCGCGGGCGGCGCGTGCAGAGCAGCGCCGGCGGATCCTCCACGATCTCGGTCTGCAGGAACAGCTTGCTGAAGGCGGGATGCTGCGCGTCGGAGGCGGCCGTTGCCAGCACCGGTTCCGTGTAGCTCGTGATCTCGATCGTGCGTCGGGTGCGCCCCAGGTTGGTCAGGCGCAGCCGGCGCAGCTCGATGTCGTCCTCGGGCGAGACCACCACCTCGGTGTAGGCCTCGATGTCCTGGTCGCGCCGGCGGAACTCCGCGCGGCCTTCGGTGAAGATGGTCGCGTGGTGGTCCGACGGCGAGCGCGCGGGCTGGTGGGTCGCGGACCAGAAGCTGCCCGTGTCCAGGTCGCGCAGGTAGCAGAAGCTGCCCGCCGCATCGGCCGTGCCGTCCTCGTGCCAGCGCGTGAGCGCGAGGTCCTTCCAGCGGCTGGTGCCGCCGCCGGCGTTGGTGAGCATCACGTGGTAGCGGCCGTTGGACAGCAGCTGCACCTCCGGCGTGGGCGTGTCGGGCGTGGTGATCACGCGCAGCGGCGTCGCCGCGGCGCCGATGCTGGCGCGGTCGTCCGCCGCCTCCGGTGCCTCGCGGTGGAAGGCGACGCCCTTGGGAATGCGCTCCTGCAGCAGCAGCAGGGTGGCGCGCAGGCGCGGCTCCGCCTCGAAGCGCCGCTGCATCGGGGCATCGAGCAGCACGTTCGCCAGCGCCAGCAGGCTCATGCCCTGGTGGTGGGCCATGTAGGAGCGCACGACGGCCCGCGTCTCGCCGTGCCGCAGGCGCGTGGCGGTGTAGTCGATCGCTTCGTGGAAGCCGAAGCGGCCCGCGGCTCCCTCCGCGGCGAGGCGGCGCAGGTTCTGCACCGCGGCCGCGGGGGCGACCATCAGCGCCATCACGGTGGCGTAGGGCGCGACTACCAGGTCCTCGGCCAGCCCGCGCTGCAGCCCCAGCCCCGGCACGCCGAAGGCGCGGTACTGGTAGTTCAGGTGCGCGTCGGTCAGGTTGTAGCCCGACTCGGACATGCCCCAGGGCACGCCGCGCTGGCGGCCGTACTGGATCTGGCGCTGCACGGCGCCGTGCATCGCCTCGGCCAGCAGGGTGTTGGCGTAGGTCGGCATCACCAGCATCGGCATGAGGTACTCGAACATCGAGCCGCTCCAGGACAGCAGCACGGCGGTTCGACCCAGCGATGCCGACTGGCGGCCGAGCGCGAACCAGCTCTGTTGCGGCAGCTGCGACTGCGCGATGCCCACGAACACCGCGAGCCGCACTTCGGAGGCCAGCAGGTCGTAGTAGCCGGCGTCGCGGCGCCGGTCGTCGACGTTGTAGCCGATCGTCAGCAGGTGGCAGCTCGGGTCGTACAGGAAGGTCGGGTCCGCCTCCGCCAGCGCGCCGGCGCGCTCGGCCAGCGCCTGCAAGGCGGCCCGGCGCACGCGCAGCGCCGCGGGGTCCCAGGTGCCGGCGGCGCCGCGGTGCCCGGAGGGTTCCAGGCGCAGCAGCGCGTTGCGGGCCGCCGCGCACTGGTCGACCAGCGCGCGCAGCCAGCGAATGACCTCGACCCGCTGAGCCTGCGGGCCCAGGTCGGCTTGCTCCAGCATGTCGACGGCGCAGGCATGCAGGGCATCGAAGGCGTGCGGGTCGGGCGCGGCCTGCGCATCCTGCGCGCCCGCGAGCAGCGCCGCGAAGCGCACCGCGGCGGCGCCGGGAAGATCCCCGTCGGCGACTTCGCGCAGGACGGCCAGCGTGTCGCGCAGGCCCTCGAACAGCGGCTGCCACTGCGGCGCCTCCTCGGCCAGCAGCAGCAGGCCCGAGCGCAGGGTGAGCAGGTGGCCCGAGAGGTTGCCGCTGTCCACGCTGGACACGTAGGCCGGCCGCAGCGGCTGCAGCGTGCGCGTGTCGTACCAGTTGAGGAAGTGGCCGTGGAACCGCTCCAGCCGGTCCATCGTGTCGAAGGTGGCGGTGGTGCGCTCCACGAGCTGGTGCTCGGTGAGGTAGCCGAAGTCGCGCGCGGCCAGGTTGGCCAGCAGCGACAGGCCGATGTTGGTGGGCGAGGTGCGGTGCGCCACGCGCTGCTCCGGCAGCTCCTGCATGTTGTCCGGCGGCAGGAAGTTGTCTTCGGCGGTGACGAAGGTTTCGAAGAAGGCCCAGGTGCGGCGCGCGAGTTGCCGCAGCTCGGGGTAGTCGCTCGCGGCCAGCACGTTGCGCGCGGCCGCCAGCGGCAGGCTGATCCACCACACGATCGCCGGCGCGGCCAGCCACGCCAGCAGCACGGCGAGCGCGGCGGGCAGGGCGTCGGGACGCCGGGCCACGAGGACGGCGGCGACGGCCAGCGCGAAGGCGGGCGCGACCCACATGCGCCGCAGCGTGGCCAGCAGGTCGTCCGCGCGGGAGCCGGCGCCGGAGCGGTCCGTCTCGATGGAGGGTTGCCACTCGAGCAGGCGGCGGCCGGACAGGCGCATGCGCCAGACCGTCCGCAGGATCGCATCGAAGCTCACCCACGTTTCATAGGGCAGGCATACCAGCGCGAGGACGGGCTGGCCCAGGGCGCGCTGCGACGCGGGCACGATGGCCGCAAGGTGTTGCCGCCACGTCTGCTCCTCGGGCTTGCGCACGAAGTCCGCGACGACGCCGAGCAGGCAGGGCACGAACAGTACCGCCAGGCCGGCCAGCGTCCACAGCCACGCCGGCTGCAGCACGGTCCATCCCAGCACGAACAGCGCCGTGAGCGCGCCGGGCGCGAGGCTGCGCCGCAGGTTGTCCAGGATCTTCCAGCGTGACAGCGAAGACAGCGGGTTGGGCACGGCCACCAGCTGCTCGCGCACGGCACCGGCCGCGTCGGTGAGCGGCAGGCGCAACCGCGGCAGCAGCCAGCCGGCGATCTGCCAGTCGCCGCGCATCCAGCGATGGCGGCGGCGCACGTCGGCGTCGTAGCGCGAGGGCGAGTCCTCCACCAGTTCGACGTCGCTGAGCAGGCCGCTGCGCGCGTAGCAGCCTTCCAGCAGGTCGTGGCTGAGGATCAGGTTCTCGGGCATGCGGTCGGCCAGCACGTGCTCGAAGGCCTCGACGTCGTAGATGCCCTTGCCGATGAAGGAGCCCTCGCCGAACACGTCCTGGTAGACGTCGCTCACGGCGCGCGTGTAGGGGTCGACGCCCGAGTCGCCGCCGAACAGGCGGCCGTAGAGGGAGCGGTTGGCGGCGACCAGGCTGACGCTCACGCGCGGCTGCAGGATGCCGTAGCCCTCCACCACGCGCGGCGCCCCCGGGGCACCGCCGAAGCGCGGGCGGTTCAGCGGATGCGCCATCGTCGCCACGAACTTCCAGGCGGCGTCGCGCGGCAGCTGGGTGTCGGTGTCGAGCGTGATCACGTAGCGCACGCCGGACAGCAGCCACAGGTCGCCGACGACGGCGGCGAAGCGGCCCGTGTCGCCATCGAGCAGCAGCGCGTTGATGTCCGCGAGCTTGCCGCGCTTGCGCTCGTAACCCATCCAGGTGTGCTCGCGCGCATTCCACTTGCGCGCGCGGTGGAAGAGGAAGAAGCGGCTGCCGCCGGCCGCCCCGGGAGGATCCGGATAGCGCGCGTTCAGGGCGTCGACGCCGGCGCGCGCGGCGCGCAGCAGCGCCTCGTCGCGGGGTTCGTGCTCGGAGCGTGCATCCTGGAAGTCGGTCAGCAAGGCGAAGCGCAGTTGCGGATCGCGGTTGGCGAGGAAGCGCACCTCCAGCGCGTCGACCAGGGAGGCGATGCCCTCCTCGCTGGCCAGCATGGTCGGCACCACCACCAGCGTGCGCGAGGCCGGCGGGATGCCATGGGAGAAATCCATGCGCGGCAAGGCCTCGGGCCGCGCCAGCAGGCCCATCAGCCAGTTCACCACCGCCACCGCGAGCTGGCTGGCCGCCAGCACCAGCACGATCGCCAGCACCGCCGCGAACAGCCAGCCGGCCGGGTGCGCGCGCAGCCAGGCGAAGGGCGCGCCACCGGCCCACCACAGCACGAGCGCCGGCAGGACCAGGCTGGCGCCGACGATGCTGCCGGCGTACCAGGCCAGCGGCTGGCGCGCCAGGGCGCGCCGCACGCGCGCGGCCGCATCGGGGCGCATGCCCACGCGCGCCTCGAGCTCGCTGCGGCCGGGGCCGACCAGGTAGTAGCCCACGTGGGCCTGGCGCTGGTCCGCGCCGGGATCCTGGCGGTTGGCGCCGCCGGCGAGCCCCAGGGCCGCCTCGGCCACCGCGTCCTCGCTGGCTTCGCTGTGGCGCGCGATGCGCTCCACCGCGTGCCGGTATGCATCGCGGGTGGCGAAGTCCATGCGGGCATACACGCCGATCGGGTCGCCGCGCAGGGTGCGCTCCACGGTGGAGAGCGTCTCGACGAATTCGCGCCAGTCGGTGGCGGCCAGCAGCCGCAGGCTGCCGATGCTGTTGCTGACCGACACCTGTTCGGCGGCCTGGTGCTGCGCCTCCATCTGCACGAGCTGCTCGGCGCTCTGCTGGTTGTCCGCCAGCCGCTGCTCCAGCCAGCTCAGGGGCAGCGCGAGGGCCGCGGTGTGGCCATGCAGGCGGCGCACGAGTTCGGCCACGAAGGGCGCGGTCATGGGCGGTTCGGAGCGCGCCATGTCGGCCACCACGAGGATCAGCCCCTTCGGGTCGCGCTCCGCGATCTCGAACATGCGGTCGGACCACTCGCCGGCCAGGTTGCGCTCGGCGCGGCTGGCGGCGACCTGCACCGCGACGCGGCGCAGGTTCTCGATCAGCGCCAGCCGCAGCATGATCGGGAAGGCCCACAGCTCGCCGAGCAGCAGCGGCCGCACCGACTGGTAGGCCGCGACGAAGCCGGTCAGGGAAGCGAGTTCGAGGCGGCCGTCGCCGTGCGAGACGGACTGCACCGCGAGGTCATAGACGCGCGGCAGCCCCGCGCCCGGGCCGGTGCGCAGGCGCGGCAGTTCGCGGCTGTAGCCGGTGGGCAGGAAGCGCGCGGCACTGCGCGTTTCCTCCTGCAGCAGGTAGTGGTTGTCGACCAGCCATTCGCCGGCGGGCGTGCTCCGGCGCTGGGAGCCTTCGCCCTCGCACAGCAGCTCGCAGACCGCGGCGAGCGTGTGGCGGTTGTCGGCCAGGCGAGGCAGCAGGCGGTCGGGGGCGCGCGAGAGTTCCCAGTCGTGCGTTTCGGCGAGCGAGCGGCCGTGCCGCTCCATCTGGTCGGCGCTGAGCAGCTCCGCGCGCAGGGGCGCGTCGCCATACGCCGCATCCACCGTGGCCCACGGCGGTGCGTTGCCGGCGCCGGCGCGGCGCGGTCGCACGCGGGAGTGGGTCGATGCCTTCACGCGGCCCCGCTTCGGGGCGCCGGCCGGCGCGCTATTTCTTCTGCGAGCGCGCAGGCGAGGCCTTCTGGACGGGCGTCACGGCGGCACTGGCCACCGCGATGGGCGCCGGCACCGGCGCCTTCTTCGGCTTCCTGGCTTCCTTGTTGCCGCGCTGTTGTCCCTTGGGCATCGTCTTCTCCTCGGTGGTTCATGAGCCGTACTGCAGGCGACCCCAGGTGTTCGCCGGGTCCCTGGCAATCCTTTCGCGGTCGCACCGGACCACTTTGGACCGGCCGCGGCCCGGCGTCTGTGCGCCAGCGTACGAAGGCCGCTGTGTGCTCCAGCGCGCAGACAGGCCGGAGATTTGCGTGCAGGCTCCCGGTGCAACGAAGGAGAACCTCGTGCTTGCCGACCCCGAAACCGGACCGCGCGCGAACCGCCTGCTGGCGCGCCTCGCCGGGGAGGACCGCGCGCGCATGGCGGCGCACTGCGAGTCCGCCGAGCTGGAGGTGGACCAGGTCCTGATGCGCCCCGGACTGCGCACGACGCACGCCTGGTTCCCGCTGGACGCGATCGTCTCGCTCAGCATGCCCGCGGCCGGCAAGCCGCATTCCCTGAGCGTGGCGATGGTCGGCGCCGAAGGCATGGTCGGCATTCCGCTGCTGCTCGGGTCGACCGCCTCGTCCCTGCGCGCGGTGGTGGTGCGCGAGGGCGCGGCGCTGCGCATCCCGGTGGTGGCGCTGCGGACGCAACTGCGCGAGAGCGACGACTTCCGCAAGCGCATGCAGCAGTACGTGCTGGTGACGCTCACCCAGCTCGCGCAGGCGACCCTGTGCACGCGCTACCACCGCGTCGAGGAACGGCTCGCGCGCTGGCTGCTGATGACGCAGGATCGCGCCCCCGGCCATCCCGTGCATGCCACCCACGAATTCCTGGCGGCCACCCTCGGCGTGCGCCGTGCCGGCGTCACCCGCGCGGCAGCGGTGCTGCAAAGGCGGCAGCTGATCGCCTATCACCGCGGCGTCATGACCGTCCTCGACCGCGATGGCCTGCAGGGTGCGTCCTGCAGCTGCTACGCCGCCGACTGCGCTGCGTATGCGAGCGGGATGCGTGCGTAGCGGCCCGGGATTCTCAGTTGGCGGGGGTTTCGCTGCGGCGCAGGATGCCGCCGCCGCTGACGCTGCCTTCGCTGCTGCCGGCGCCGAGGATGCGCTGCCTGCAGGCTTCGCGGTCGGCCGGCGGCTGCGCGGCGCAGCGTTGCGTCGCGTTGCGTTCCAGGTCCGCCGGCGCCGCGTCCCCCAGGCGCCCACGGCGGGCCTCCTCGTAGGCGGCGCCCGCCTCCTTCAGGCAGGTGGCCAGCGCCTGGCCGCTGTCGCCGCGCAGGCAGCGCGCGCGCTCCTGCCGGTAGTCGGCCTGCGCCTGCGACACCTGGCCCTTGCCAGCGGACCAGGCGGGGGCGACGGCGGCGGCCAGGGCCAGCGCGATCGTGCAGCGGAATGCGAAACGGGACATGGACTTCTCCTTGGATTCGGTTTCAGCGGCGCACCGGTTCATGCGTGCCGAAGATCTCGCGCGCGGAGCGCGTCTCGGGCAGCACGTAGACCACGCCCATGCCGCCGCGGAACAGCGGCGCCACCACCTCGGCGAAGAACTGCGCGGGAACGTTGATGCACCCGTAGGTGATGCGGTGGTCCGCGGGGGCCAGGCTGGCCAGCCGCTGCAGCCGCCGCTCCTTGGCCACCGCCACGCTCACCGGGTGCAGGGCCACCCCGGCGTCGTAGTCGACCCACAGGATCTCCTCGCCTTTCAGGCTGCGTTCCAGCGAGGCGATGAAGCGGCCGGCGGGCGTGGTCCGCTCCTCGGGCCGGATGCCCGCCATCGGCCGCTGCCCGACGCCCGGCGCCGTTTCGTCGCCGCGCGCGAGCCCGACCAGCGCCGGCGCCGTCCCCTGCAGCACGCCCTGGCCGTCGAAGACGAAGACGCGCGGATGCACCTTGTCGACGACCACGAAGGGCCGGCCCGCGTGGTCGTTGGAACCGATCACCCAGTCGGCGACATGCCGCGCCTCGGCGGACACGGCCTGCTGCCCGAAGTCGGCGCGCTCGCCGGCGGCCGCCGGCACCCAGGCCAGGCAGGCCGCAGCCACCAGGGCCCAGCCAAGGCGCGACGACGCGGACCGGCTCACGGGCCTAGTTCCGGTACGGCCTGGCGGGCCGGGGCGGCGCCACGTACGGCGCGGGAGCGGGCGGCGCGGGCTGTGCGGCCGGCGCCGGTGCGGCTTCGGGCGCCCGCACAGCCGCGGGAGCGACCACCGGAGCCGGCACCGGCGGCTGCACCAGCACCAGCTGCATGGGCGGCGGCGCGACCGGCGACACCACCAGCAGCGGCGAGGGCGGGCGCAGCAGCAGCGGCGCGACGATGAAGGGCGCGAACTGCGGCAGCACGGTGTCGGAGGTCGCGATCGGCACCTCCACCTCCGGCAGCAGCACCGGCGCGATCGGCACCGGGGGAATGGGCGTCGGCGCGATGGGGATCGGCGGGATCACCACGACCGGCGGGATCACCACCGGCGGCACCACGGCGGGGGGGATCACCACCGGCGGGACCACGACCGGTGGCACCACGGCAGCGGCTTTGATGGTGCCGGTGGTAGTGGACTGGATCGGCGCGCAGCAGCTAACGGGCAAGGCGAAGTTGGCCGGGTCGCTGACGGTGTAGCCGCTGTAGATGACGGTCTTGCCCGTGCCTGGCGCGCCGTCGGCGAAACTGGCCGTCGCCAGCGGTCCTGCCACCAGCGTCACGCCTGATGGCGATCCCTGCAGGCCGGTGAGCGTGGCCACGGATGTCCCGTTTTCGAACCGGTCAGGGACGGCGGGATGGACCAGCATGCGCGAGGTGAACGGCCCGCCGTTGCCGGTAGCGAAGAAACCGGTGTAATCGGTCGGCGTCAGGTAGGAAGTCGGGTTGTAGACGATGTCGATCGGCGCGATGCCGGCCGGCCCGGTGACAGTGGCGTAGGCGCCGACGCCGAACTTCACCGTACCGTTGGCCGCGCCCGGTCCGGTGGAGCCCGTGCCCGAGCGCAGCGAGAGTCCGCGCGGCACGCCGAGGTTGGCGAGGCTCTCACCTGCCGTGGCGCTGCCGGTGGTCAGCACGATCAGCGCTGCGCCGTTGGCGGTGTTGGTCAGGTTGATGTCCCGGGCGGCGCACAGCATGATGTTGCCGGTGGTGGTTGTCAGGCCCGCCGTGGGATGCAGCAGGTCGCGCACGATGTTGACGTCGCGGCCCGCGCTCAGCAGCACGCTGCCGTTGGTGGTCACGATCGGCGCGTTGACGTTGACGTCGTTGCCGCAGCAGACCACCAGGTTGCCCCGGGTGGTAGTGACGGCCGCATTGATGTTCACGTCACCGGCCGCGTTCAGCGTCAGCGTGGTCGGCGTGGTGGGCGACCAGCTGAGCGGCGTGGCGATCGTGATGTTGCCGGCGCCGGACCCCGCCGCGCCCCTGTTGGTGGTGGTGATGGTGACGTCAGTGCCGGCCGCGCCCACGCCCAGTGCCGTCGTGAGGTCGGCGACGGCGATGGTCGCCGTGCTGACGCCGGAGTTGGGCGCGAACACGCCGCCGGTCACGGTTGCGCCGGTGGTCGCCCCCAGCCCGATGGTGATGTCCGCCGGGTCGAGCAGCCACATGCCGCGCGTTCCGGCCGATGCACCGGCGTCCACATGAATGCCGGCCACATCCAGCCAGCCGCCGGACGTCTCGACCTGCCCGCCGTCGCCGCCCTGCGGGCCGCCGCGCGCGGTGATGCTGCCATAGGCGCGGGTCGATTCGTTGGACCAGATGACCACCTTGCCGCCGCTGCCGTCAATCGTCGCGCTGGCCGTGATGGTGGAGTCCGCGCTCATGTACGCCGCGGTGGCGTTGGGCACGCCGGCGTTCCTGCCCTGGTAGTCGCCTCCCACGAGCACCGTGCCGCCGCCGCCGGCGCCGGAGGCGTCGACGTAGGCGCCGAACAGGCCCACGTTGTGAGCCGTGAGTGTGACGCTGCCGCCAACCTGGCCAGCGCCCGCGGCCGACACGTCCAGCGTTCCGCCGGCGCTGACGGTACCGCTTTGCATGTCGCCCAGTAGCATGATGCTGCCGTCGCGGCTGGAGATGGTGCGGGCCTGGATCACGCCGGTGTTGTTAACCGCAGTGGACAGCAGGTTCCCGGCCGACTGCGTTGTCATCAGCACCCGGCCGCCGTCGGCCTGGATCAGCCCGCCGTTGCTCACCAGCGCGTCGACCGCGCCGCGGTCGACCGCCACGTTCAGCAGGTTGTCGCCCACCACATCCAGCGTGATCGCCTGGCCCGCCGCCAGTGCCACGGAGCCCAGGCGGGCGGAGATGACACCCTGGTTGGCGACGTCGGTGCCCAGCAGCGCGACATAGCCGCCGTCGGCGTTGATCGTGCCCTGGTTCACCACCGCGCCCCGGCCGCTGCCGCTGAAGCTGTAGCGCCCGGCCATGAAGTCGCCGTCCGCGATGTCCAGCGTGGAGGCGACGAGGCCGCCCACGTTGACCGAAGCGCCGGGGCCGAACAGCACGCCGCCCGGGTTGACCAGGAAGACCTTGCCGTTGGCGGACAGGCTGCCGAAGATGGCCGAGGGGTCGGGCCCGACCACGCGGTTCAGCATCACGGAGCTGCTGGCCGGCTGCTGGAAGCGCACCGACTCGCCCGCGGCGATGCCGAAGCCCTGCCAGTTGATCACCGCGCTGGGCGTGGTCTGCGTGATGGTGGTGCTGGCGCCCGTGGTGGCGATGCCCGCGGCGCCCGCGGCGACCGCGCCGCCGACCGGTGCGGCGTGGGCCGCCTCGAAGGAGAACATCATCAGCGCCAGGACAGCCAATGCATGCGGCGGGCGGGTGCCCGGAAGGAAGCGCTTGTTCATGATGAAAGCCTGCTCAGAAATACTTGACGAGCTGGATCCAGAAGCGGCCGGAGCGATCCGGGGCCGAGGTGGCCTTTTCGCTGCCGAGCTTGTGGGCGTAGAACGCGCGGACCAGGAAGTTGCCGGGATCGGCCCAGTTCACCCCGACGCCGGCGCCACTGAGGGTGCGGTGGTTGTCGCCGGCGAGCCAGGGATCGCGGTTCAGGGTCACGTGTCCCGTGTCGGCGAAGGCCACGAGCTGCATGCGGCCGGGGATCGGCGCCGGCAAGGGCGGCAGGTCCATGCGGCCTTCGATCGTGAACAGCCAGCCCTGGTCGGCATAGGCCTCGCCCTCCGGGTAGGCCCGCACGCCGTTCATGCCGCCGAGCTCCATCTTCTCGGAGACGTCCAGGTTCTTCGACGCCAGCTGGCCGCTCACGCCCGCGTACACCGAGAACGGGCCGCCGGCCCGCTGCAGGCGCATCGCGCTGTACGACAGCTTGTTGAAGTGGCCGTTGGTGCGGGCCGTGGCAGCGTCCTGCGCCAGCGCCGCCGGCGTCTCGATCTCCAGCCGGCCGGTGGACCAGGTGACGAAGTACGAGCTCACGCCGCCGCCGCCGATGCCGTCGCGGTGGTCGCCGAACACGCTGGCCATGAGCACGCGCGAGTTGCGCTCCGTCTCCGCGGGAACCGAATCCACGAAGTCGTCGAACTTCTTGGCGTCGAACGCGAGTTGCAGGTACAGGTTGTTGTTGCGGCTGCGGATCACGGGGTAGCGGCCGTACACGCTGGCGATCTGCGCCGTGCCGTGCGCGCCCAGGCTCTCGAATTCCTTGCCGAGCCGGTACTCCAGCCAGCTGTACGCCGCCCCGAGCTGGGCCCGCCCGGCCTGCAGCTGGTAGGAGGCGCGGGCGTACTTCAGCCCCTCGCCGGACGTGAGCAGGCGCAGGCTGGCCACGTCGCCCAGCCCCAACGGCTCGTTGAGGTTGACCGTGGCGCCGACGCGCCAGGCGCCGGTGAAGCGGTTGCCCGCGTTGTCGGCATCGACGCTGCCCGTGACGCGCCGCCCCTGGTCGATGTCGACGATGAGGTCGGACGTGCCGGGGGACGTGCCGGGCACGAGTGTCGAATGGACGTCGAGTCCCGGCAGGTCGGACAGCAGCAGCAGCCGGCTTTCCACCGGCGCGATGGCGAGCACCTCGCCCGGCTGCAGGCCGGACAGCGCGCTCTGGGCCACCCCGTTCCTGAGGTTGCTGCGGTTGCGCAACTGCACGTTGCCCAGGCGCCCCTCGCTCACGGCGATGGTCACCGCGCCATCGCGGATCTCCTGCGCCGGCAGGTAGGCCTGGGCGACGAAGTAGCCGTTGCGGCGATAGTGGTCCGTGATGCGGGCCGCCATCGCCTGCAGTTCGACGAGCGCGAGCTCGCTGCCCGGCCGGAAACCGGTGAGCGCAATCAGCTCGGGCTCGGGAAAGAGGGTGGCACCCTCCACCCTCAGCGACCTGACGACGATGCGAACGGCGTCTCCCGGCGGCACGGGCGCGGGGCTGGTTCGCTGCTCGATGCGGATCTCGGGCTCGGTGCGCGGCACCTGCGGCGCCGGCGGAACCTGCAAGGCGCCGCCGGTGGGGGGCTGCTGCGCCAGCGCGCCCGGCCCCAGCGCGAGCAGGGCCAGTGCGTACAGCGCGCGGGTCACGGCCGGACGGCGATCTCGTTGCGGACGGCGCGTACGCCGGTGACGTTGCGTGCGATCAGCTCCGCGGTGTTGCGCTCGTTGGTGTTCTTGGCGAAGCCGGAGAGCAGCACGGTGCCGTTGAGCGTCTCGACCTTGATGCTGGACGCGTCGACGTCGCGATTGTCGATGAAGCGCGCCTTGATGCTGGTGGTGATGCCGGCGTCGTCGACGTAGCCGCCGACGGTTTCCTGCCCGCGGGTGACGGCACAGCCGGCCAGGGCGATGAGGGAGGCGGCGAGCGCGGAGGTGAAGGCGATGCGAGTGTTCATGATTTCTTCTTCAGTGATGAGGGGGGTCGATGTCGGGGAAGGTGCCGCGTCAGCCGCGCGGTTCGCCGTTGCGGTTGACCACGATGGTGCGGCCGGGGGCCGTCGCCATCTGCACGCGGTGCTGCTGGCCGCGGAACTCGTAGGTCACGTCCCAGTAACTGGGGGTGGCCTGCACGGGATTGCTGTCGCAGCGGCGCACGTCCTGGGCGACCCGCGCCTGGGTGGCGCCCGACTGGTGTCCGAGGATGCCGCCGATGACGGCACTGATCGCCGCCTCCTGCGAGTTCATGTTGCCCTGGGGCTGCTGGCTGACCTGTTCGCGCTCGATCCAGCAGCGCTGGCCGGGCGTGCCGACCACGGCGCGCGAGGACATGACCTCGGCGTCGAACAGGCGCTCGTTGCGGCGGCGGCGGAAATCCTGCGCCACGACCGGCATCGGCGCGTAATCGGCATCGGCGACACGCTCGTTGGCCGGCAGCGGCCGCACGGAGGTGATCCGGTTGTCCATGCCCATCGCCTGCAGCGACGGGTACTGGCCCGGGCGCAGCACGGTGCAGCGGCCGTCGAAGCGGACGTCGTCGCACACCTGCCAGCGCTGCCCGACGACCACGGCGGAAGAGGCGCGGTTGCTGAACCCGGAGCGCTCCAGGTTGCCCACGCGCTTTTGCGTCGTCAAGGTGCGGCCCTGGAAGCCCTCCTGCTCGTAGAAGGTGACCTGGGCGGAGGCCTGCGCGGCGCAGGCCAGCGCGGTGGTGGCGAACAGGACGGATACGATGGTATTCATGGGGACCTCTTTCACAGCGCAGAGTAAGGACGAGTCCACGAAGGGTCTGTACGGTACCGAACCGATGGTCCCCACTCGGGGTGTTCTCCTACACGGGGCACGGCACGGGCCCCGGCAGGCCGGCGGCGCACCGGCACGTCCCGGCGCGTCCCGGCGCGTCCCGGCGCGTCCCGGCGCGGCGACATTTCGGTTTTTCCTGAGTGACCCGCAGTGAACATCTGCTTTTTCGCGGGGCGTCGCGCGGTTAGCTTCACGCTTCCGACTCATTGGCAAAGGAGACCCTCATGAGAAAGACCCTCGCCCTGTTCGCCGTCATCCTCTCGCTCGGACTGACACTGGGGCTCGACGCCGAGGCCAAGCGCCTGGGCGGCGGCAAGTCCGCCGGCATGCAGCGGCAAAGCGTGACCGCGCCCCCCGGCAATGCGGCGCCCGCCGGCACGCCCGGCGCGCCGGGACAGGCAGCCCCGGTCGCCGGCGCCCCGGCCGCCGCCGCCATGCCGGGTGCGGCCGCGGCCGCCACGGCCAAGCGCAGCTGGCTCGGCCCCGTCGCGGGCATCGCGGCCGGCCTGGGCATCGCCGCGCTCGCGTCGCACTTCGGCTTCGGCGAGGCGCTGGCCAACATGCTCACCATCGCGCTGCTGGTGATGGCGGTGATGTTCGTGATCGGCCTGGTGCTGCGCAAGCGCGCGGCCAGCCAGGGCGGCGCGCTCGCGGGTGCGGGTGCGATGGGCAACGCGGGCGGCATGTTCCGCCAGCAGCCGCAGGACATCGCGTTGCGCGACGCGCAGCCGGCCTCGCAGGGGCCGGGCACTTCGCTGATCGGCTCCGGGATCGGTGCCGGCGTGGCGGGTGCCGCGGCCGCGGGCGTGGGGCACATCCCGGCGGGTTTCGACGTCGCCGCCTTCGAGCGCACCGCGCGCGACCAGTTCATGGCGCTGCAGGCCGCCAACGATGCGCGCGACCTCGACCGGCTGCGCGACTACCTGTCGCCCGAGATGTTCGAGGTCGTGCGCTCCGAGATCGCCGAGCGCGGGGATGCGCAGCAGCGGACCGAGGTGTTCGGCCTGAACGCGCAGGTGCTGGACGTGGCGGAGGACGCCGACCGCTACGTCGTGAGCGTCCGCTTCACGGGCAGCGTGCGCGAGCAGGCCGGGGCGGTGCCGGAGGATCTCGATGAAGTGTGGCACCTGGCCAAGCCGAAGAGCGGCTTCGGCGGCTGGCTGATCGCCGGCATCCAGCAGGGCGCCTGAGGAGACCCTCGCATGATGACCGCCACGCCGATGATGTGGATGCTGTTCGCCGCGTTCGTCGTCGCGGCGCTGGTCGTCGACTTCGTCACGCTGAACCGGCAGGGCGCCCACACCGTGTCGATGCGCGAGGCGGGCATCTGGTCCGCGGTGTGGGTGCTGGTGTCGCTGGTGTTCGTCGGCTGGCTGTGGTGGTACCTGGGCGGCACCTCGGGCGACGCGGCGCGCCAGGAGGTGGCCGCCGACAAGGCGCTCGAGTTCGTCACCGGCTACCTGGTGGAGAAGGCGCTGGCGGTGGACAACATCTTCGTCTTCCTGATGCTGTTCACCTTCTTCGGCGTGCCGCCCGCGTTCCAGAAGCGGGTGCTGATGATCGGCATCCTCGGCGCGCTGGCGCTGCGCGCCGGCATGATCTTCGCCGGCGCATGGCTGATCGAGCAGTTCCACTGGACGATGTACGTCTTCGGCGCCTTCCTCGTGTTCACGGGCATCAAGATGTGGTGGGCGGCCGGGCAGGAGCCCGACCTGGCCTCCAACCCGGTGCTGCGCTGGATCAACCGGCGCATGAAGGTGGCGCCCGGCTTCGACGGCGAGCGCCTCTTCACGCACGTCGACGGGGTGCGCATGGCGACGCCGCTGCTGGTGGTCGTGCTGCTGATCGGCGTGGTGGACGTGATCTTCGCGGTGGACTCGATCCCGGCGATCTTCGCGATCACGACCGATCCGTTCATCGTGCTCACCTCGAACGTGTTCGCGATCCTCGGCCTGCGGGCGATGTACTTCCTGCTGGCGGGCATGCACGAGCGCTTCCACCTGCTGTCGTACGGCCTGGCAATCGTGCTGGTGCTGATCGGGGCGAAGATGCTGCTGATCGACGTCTACAAGGTGCCGGTGGCGTGGTCGCTGGGAATGACGTTCGCGGTGCTGGCGGCGACGATGGTGTTGTCGCTGCGGATTGCGCCCAGGGGCGAGGGGCCGAAGGGGGCGTATCCGTTCGCGGGGAAGAAGACGGAGCGGCAGGCGAGGAAGGCGGGGTGACGGCGCGCGGGTGTGCCACCACCCCGGCCCTCCCCCGGAGGGGGAGGGAGGAAGACGATCAGTGTTTGGAGGCTTCGACCAGCTGCAGCACCAGCGGATGATGGATCCTGCGCTCCGCCGAGATCAGGTGGAAGTGCTCCACCACCTCCGGCGTTTCCCCCAGCAGCCGCATGCGCTTGTCCTGCAGCAGTTCCTCCTGGGACCAGCGCGAGGCCGGGAAGGCGCCCATGCCGCTGCGGCCGAAGGCGGCCAGCAGGGCACTGTCCTCGAACTCGCCGGCGATGCGCGGGCGCAGGCCCTGGCGCTCGAACCACTGGTCCAGCCGCGCGCGCACCGCCGCATGGTGCGTGGGCAGCAGCACCGGCAGCTCGCCCAGGCAGGCGGGAAAGGGCAGCCTGCACTGCTTCGCGATGTCGGCCGGCGCGTACCAGGCCATGGGCGCCTCGCCGAGCGCGTGGCCATAGAGCCGCAAGTTGGGATTCGGCGGCGCGGCGCGGTCGGACAGCACCGCGTCCAGCCGGTGCAGGGCCAGGTCGGCCAGCAGCCGGTCGAATTCGTCCTCGTGGCATAGCAGCCGCACGCGCGGATCCTGCAGCGCGGGTTGCAGCAGGTGGCGCACGACGAGCTTGGGCAGGCCATCCGAGATGCCCACCGCCAGCCGCAGGCCCTGGCCCGTGGCGGCGTCGCGCACGGCGGCGGGAAGCTGCTCGCCGAGCTGGAAGATCTGGTCCGCGAGCATCATCGCGGCCACGCCCGCCTCGGTGAGCACGATGCCGCGCCCGGCCGGCTTGAAGAGCGAATGCCCCAGCGACTGCTCCAGCGCGCGCACCTGCGCGCTGACCGTCTGCACCGCCATGTCCAGCCGCTCCGCGGCGCGCGCCATGCCGCCCTCCTTGGCGACGACCCAGAAGTAGTGCAGGTGGCGGTAGTTCAGGGGCGTGGACATCCCGCGAGTGTGCCCGCGGTCGAGGCCGGCGGCAGCGGCCCGCCCGATGGCACTATGCTTGGCGCATGACGGTGAATCTGCAGTCCCGGGCCTCGCCCGCCCAGCGCTCCCTGTGGTCCGTCTTCCTCCCCCTGCTGCCCTTCATGCTGTCGGTCTTCGACGGCTTCCTCGCCATGGGCATGGCCCTGCCGGTGCTGCCGCGGCACGTGCACGACGTGCTGGGGCAGGGCACGGTGATGGTGGGCGTGGTGATGGGTTGCCAGTACGCGTCGTCGCTGTTCGGGCGGATGTGGGCCGGCGAACTGTCGGATGCGCGCGGGCCGCGGCGCGCGGCGCTCGCCGGGCTGGTGGCGGCGTGCGCGGTGGGAATCCTCTATCTCGCTTCGGTGCCGTTCGCGGTCTCTTCGCCCTCGCTGTCGCTCGGGCTCCTGATGGCCGGCCGGCTGCTGACCGGGATCACCGAGAGCTTCCTCATCACGGGCACGATGGCCTGGGCGCTGGCGCGCGTCGGCACGATGCACGCGGGCAAGGTGTTCGGCTGGATCGGCGTGGCGCTGTTCGGCGGGCTGGCCGTGGGCGCCCCGATCGGCACGGCGCTGAACGCGCAGTTCGGCTTCGGCGGCGTGGCCTGCGCGGTGCTCGCCACCGGGATGGTCGGCGTGGTCGGCACCAGCTTCATGGCGGGCGCGCCGGCCAGCATCCACGCGCGGCTGCCGTTCTTCGACGTGCTCAACGCGCTGAAGCTGCCGGGGCTGGGCCTGACCCTGTGCTGTGTGGGCTACGCGATGATCAACACCTTCGCCGTGCTGCTGTTCGTGCAGCGCGGCTGGGACGGCGGCGCCCTCGCGCTCACCAGCATGGGTGCGGGCTTCATCGCGGCGCGGCTGCTGGTGGGCCACCTGCCGGACCTGGTGGGCGGCGCGCGGGTGGCGCTGTACTGCGTGCTGGCGGAGGCGATCGGGCTGGCGCTGATCTGGGCCGCGCCGCATCCGGCGCTCGCGTGGCTGGGCGCGGCGCTCACCGGCGGCGGCTACGGCATCGGCTTCCAGGGCTTCGGCGTGGAGGCGGTCAAGCGTTCGCCGCCGCAAAGCCGCGGCGCGGCCATGGGCGCCTACGTGCTGTTCCAGGACATCACGATGGGCATCGCACCGCCGCTGAACGGGGCGCTGGCCAGGGTCGCCGGGCTGGAGGCGGTGTTCCTCGGCGGCGCGGTGGGCGCGCTGGGATCCGCCGCGGTCGCATGGATCATCCTGCGCCAGCGCCGCTAGCGCGACCACCCACCGCCGCTGCGTCCCGCTGAGCCGCGCTGCGCAACCTCGAAGCGCGCTGCTTTGCTAGGATGGTTCATTGCGCCGCTTTCCCCTCCCCGGCCGAAGGTTTGAGCCAATTGCGGAAGGGCGGTGGACCATGGAAGAGACAGCGGACGCGCAACCGCGCTCCACGGGCGTGCCGGGCCTGGACGGCATCCTCGGGGGCGGCCTCATGCCGCACCGCATCTACCTGATCGAAGGCGAGCCCGGCGCAGGCAAGACCACCACCGGCCTTCAGTTCCTGCTCGAAGGGGTGCGGCGCGGCGAGAACGTGGTCTACATCACCCTGGCGGAAACGCGCGAGGAACTCGCCGCCGTCGCGGCCTCGCACGGGTGGGACCTCAGCGGCATCCACGTGCACGAGGTGCTGCCCGACGAGGACCTGCTGGGTGCCAACGACCGCCCCCTCTTCCACGCCTCCGAGGTGGAGATGGCGGACACGCTGCGCACCATCCTGCAGGTGGTGGAGGACCGCAAGCCCTCGCGCCTGGTGCTGGATTCGCTTTCGGAACTCCAGTTGCTGGCCGACAACCCGCTGCGCTACCGGCGCCAGGTGCTGGCCCTGAAGCAGTTCTTCTCGCACCGCCACTGCACCGTGCTGCTGCTGGACGACCGCACCGCCTCGGCCGCCGGCGACCTGCAGGTGCGCAGCATCGCGCACGGCGTGATCCAGCTCGATCACACGGTGAAGGACTACGGCTCGGAACGGCGGCGCCTGCGCATCGTCAAGCACCGCGGGCGCGACGTGGTGGGCGGCATGCACGACTACAACCTCGTGCGCGGCGGCATGGTGGTCCATCCCCGCCTGGTGGCGGCGGACTCGCGCGCCCTGCAGCGCCGCGCGCAGGCCTCCAGCGGGCTGCCGGCGCTCGACCTGCTGCTGGGAGGCGGCCTCGAGGAGGGCTCCAGCACGCTGATCGTCGGGCCGCCGGGCTCGGGCAAGTCCTCGCTGGCGGCGCAGGTCGCGGCGGCGGCCACCGCGCGCGGCGAGCGCGCGGCGATGTTCCTGTTCGAGGAGACGGCCAGCAGCGTGCTGCACCGCGCCGACGGCATCCAGCAGCCGCTGCGCGAAGCCCTGGCCAGCGGCCTGCTCACGATGCAGCAGGTCGACCCGGCGGAGCTGTCGCCCGGCCAGTTCTCCGCCACCGTGGCAGCGGCGGTGGCCGCCGGCGTGAAGGTGGTGGTGATCGACAGCCTGAACGGCTACATGAACGCGGTGCCGGACGAGCGCTTCCTGACCATGTACCTGCACGAGCTGCTGACCTACCTCGGCCAGCACCAGGTGATGACGCTGCTGGTGGCGGTGCAGCAGGGCATGCTGGGAGGCAACATGACCAGCGCGCTGGACGCGAGCTACGTGGCCGACAACGTGCTGATGCTGCGGTACTTCGAGCACGAGGGCCAGGTGCGCCAGGCGATCTCCGTGTTCAAGAAGCGCGGCAGCGGCCACGAGCGCACGATCCGCGAGTTCTCGCTGACGGCCGAGGGCCTCCAGGTCGGCGGTATCCTGAGCGGCTACCGCGGCGTGCTGACCGGCGTGCCGGTGCCGGTGGAACGGCGGGACGCCAGCGGCGCGTGATGGAAGACGCGGTCCTGGTCTTCACCGGCTCGCCGCGGGAAGGGGCGATGGCCTGCCGCGTGCTGGAGTCGGCCGGCATCGCCGCTGCGGTGGCGGCCGACCGCGAGGAGCTGCGCGCGCGGCTGGCCGAAGGCATAGGCGCACTGCTGCTGGTCGAGGAGGTCCTGGCGCACGGGGTGCTCGATGCCCTGGTGCGGCACGTCGGCGCGCAGCCGGCCTGGTCGGACCTGCCGATCCTGCTGATGACGCAGCGCAGCGCCGAACCCGAGCTGCAGCGGGCCTTCGAGCGCCTGGGCAACGTGACCTTCCTGGAGCGGCCCGTGCGCACCATGACGCTGGTGAGCGCGGTGCGCTCGGCCCTGCGCGGGCGCCGCCGCCAGTACGAGGTGCGCGCCCTCAACGAGCGCAAGGACCAGATGCTGGCCACGCTCGCGCACGAATTGCGCAATCCGCTGGCCCCGATCCGCAACGTGGCGGAGGTCCTGCGCCGGCGCTACCCGGCGCCGGAGACCGGCAAGATGCTGTCCATCGTCGACCGCCAGCTCAGTCACCTGACGCGCCTGGTCGACGACCTGCTCGACGTGGCGCGCATCAACAGCGGCAAGCTCGAACTGCGGCGCGCGGAGACCAGCACCGCGGACGTGGTGCAGCACGCGGTGGAGATCGCCAGCGACGCGATCGGCGTGCGCGCGCACCGCCTCGTGGTGGAGCAGCCGGACGAGCCCGCGGTGCTCCTGGGCGACCACGTGCGGCTGGTGCAGAGCGTGGCCAACCTGCTGGTGAACGCCGCGAAGTTCACCGAGCCCGGGGGCGAGATCCGGCTGCGGGTGCGCGCCGAAGGCCGCATGGCGGAGTTCGCGGTGCGCGACAGCGGCCGCGGCATCGCGCCGGACGAACTGGAGGCGATCTTCGCCATGTTCCGGCAGTCGCGCCAGCCGGGCGAGCCTTCGACGGGACTGGGCCTGGGCCTGCATCTCGCGCGGGCCTTCGCGGAGCTGCACGGCGGCAGCGTGCGCGCCCACAGTGCCGGCCTCGGCCAGGGCAGCGAATTCACGCTGGCGCTGCCGATCGTGGTCCACGCGCGGCAAGTGCCGCAACCCGCCGCGCCGCGCGCCGTGCAGCCGCCGCCGCAGAAGGTGCTGGTGGTCGACGACAACGTGGATGCGGCCAACACGCTGGAAGCGGTGCTGAGCCTGGCCGGCCTGCAGGTGACGGTGGTGCACGACGGCGCGTCGGCGGTGCGGCACGTGTGCCGCGAAGCGGTGGATGCGGTGGTGATGGACATCGGCATGCCGGTGATGAACGGCTACGACGCCGCGCGCGAGATGCGACAGTGCCTGCATGCCGGCACGCCGCTGCTGATCGCCCTGACCGGCTGGGGCCAGTACGCGGACAAGGCGCTCGCGGCGCAGGCCGGCTTCGACTTCCACTTCGTCAAGCCGCTGGCGATCGAGGAATTGCTCGCGTGCCTGTCGGTGCCGCGCACGGCCACGGCATCCTGAGGCGCGCGGGCGACGACGGTCGCTTTGACTGCACCCGTGCGGGCCCTTCTCCCACGCTGACGGCTGGGCAGGGGGAGGAAGGTCCGGCCATGGTCAATACTCGCTACACCCGGAGCTCGGGACTCGGGCTCACCTACGACATCTCCGCCAACGAGCGGGGCAGCTACAGCGTCTGGCTCGGCGACAAGGAGATGATGCGCGGCCACGATTCGCTCACCGCGCGCGGCAAGCGCTGCGTGCCCAACAAGCGCAAGGCCGCGGGCGCGATCCACGAGGCGCAGATCGCGATCGAGCGCCTCAGCGCCATGTCGGAATGCTGAGGGCATTCCCTCAGCAGGATTGCCCCCAATGAGGTACGATGGGCCTGCCCGACGTGATCAAGACGTCAACCAGGCCTCTTCTCCCTCTCGCCGCAGCGGCGTGACGTCGTCGAACACCCCATTGTTGAACTTCTTGGCGCATCGCACCGCGCTGGCGCATTGCCGCACGGCTCTTGGACAACGACAAGGAGACGCCCGATGGCACCCAAGAATTTCGACCCGGTAACGGTCGGCAAATACCTCGTATCGCCCATCATCCGCATGCTGGACAACGGCTGGTACGCCTGTTCCGTGTCCATCCGCTCCGGCCGCGGCCAGCAGACGACCGATCGCGTGCTGCGGCTCACGCGCCTGTTCCGTGACGCCGTCACCGCCGCGGAATATGCTCTCTCCGAAGGCCTGCAGTGGATCGGTGGCGGGCGCGGGGCCGTCCGTCCCGCCTGATACTGCCTGCAACCAGCCGACAAGGAGGACCGCACGATGGCCAAACCCAATTACGGTTTCGAGAAGCGGCAGCGCGAGCTGGCGAAGAAGCGCAAGAAAGAGGAAAAGGCCCTGAAGAAGGCCTCGCCCGGCGATCCCGTGCAGGGCGACCCGGGGCAGCCGATGCCGCCGGCCGAAGGTGCTGCTCCCCAGCAGCAGCCCCAGGACTGAAGGCCATGCCCCCGCGCACCCCGGTGAAGGACGACATCAAGACCCGGATCCGCTCCGGGGGCCTTCGCTACGAATCCAAGTCCGTCGGCACCGCGTTTCCGGGCGCCTACGGCGCCACCATGAGCTGCTTCCACTGCGGCCGGCACATGCCGCGTTCGCGGCTGGTGGCGTTCAAGTTCGCCGGCGCGCAGCAGTACCGCTGCCGCGACGGCTGCTAGCCCCGGGGCTACCTGCCTGCCTGGGCCGCAGGGGCGGCCTGCGGGCCGTCCGCGGACGGCACCAGCCTGGTCACGGCGAACACCGCGACCAGCACCACCGCCACCACCAGCACGATCCAGCGCACGCCGAGCCCGCGGGGCTCCGGCGGCACGAAGCCGCGCGTGCGGTCCTCCTGGTCCTCGACGATCTCGTTCATGCTGCGCGCCCTCCATGCCGGGTGTGGCCCCGTGTTGCGCGGATTATGGTCGGCGGGTGGCGGGACTGCGCAAGTGCCAGGGCCTTGCCGCGTCGTCCAGCCGCCACAAAAACGCCTCGCACAACTTTTTTTGCGCGCCGAAAGCCTGTGGAGGGTTCCGGCACAACTTCGGGCTTATCCACACCGGAAGGCTGCCGCGCAATGTTGTCCCAGTTTGCGCGACAGCTCGGACACCCGGGTGCCCACAGGCGTCAAGCGCACGCAGGTGCCTGTCGCCAAAGGGGGAAAAGGCGGTTGTCCACAGAGCAGGGCGGCCCTTATCTACTACGACTACCTTTCAGGAATGCATTCAATAGCAAGCCCGGGGAACCGCTGGCAGGGGAGCGACGAGGGGGCTTGAGTCCTGGCGCGCATGGCGTACATTCCGCCCCTTCACGAACGGACTCGGGGGATTCGATGCTCACGCTGGTGGCGGGACTGCTGCTGTTTCTCGGTGCCCATTCCGTTCGGGTCTTCGCCGAGGGCTGGCGGACGGCGACGATCGCCAGCGTCGGCGAGAAGCCGTGGAAGGGCGTGTACTCGCTGGTCTCGATCGCCGGCTTCGTGCTGGTCGTGGTGGGCTACGGCCTGGCGCGGCAGAGCCCGGTGGTCCTGTGGCCGCAGCCTCCGGTGTGGACGCGCCACCTGGCTGCGCTGCTGACGCTGGTGGCCTTCGTGCTGGTCGTGGCGGCCTACGTGCCGGGCAACCAGCTCAAGGCCAAGCTGCACCACCCGATGATCCTCGGCGTGAAGGTCTGGGCGCTGGCGCACCTGGTGGCCAACAACACGCTGGCGGACCTGGTGCTGTTCGGCGGCTTCCTGGCGTGGGCGGTGCTGGACTTGCGCGCGGCCCGCAAGCGTGATCGTTCGCTGGCCACGGTGGCGGCGGCAGGCAGCGCGTCACGCACGGCGATCGCGGTGGTGGTGGGCCTCGTGGCGTGGGCGGTGTTCGCGTTCTGGCTGCATCGGGTGCTGATCGGGGTAAGCCCGATGGGGGTGTAAAGCCCCGTCCGCGGCCCGGCGTTGGGTTGCGACAGGGCCGCGTCAGGAGATCGAACCAAGGCCTTGCTGACGCCGCGGCACGCGAGCCTCTACCATCGGGGGGTCACGCGATCACTGGTCCACCCATGCAGCACCTTCCCGCCCTTTCCCACGTCTCCATCGGCACCAACGACTTCCCGCGCGCCAAGGTCTTCTACGACGCCGTGCTGGCCACCCTGCAGATCGAGTGCCTGATGGATACCGAGGACGGCTCCGGTTACGGCCGCCGCCTGCCGGAGTTCTGGGTCGGCTTTCCCCATGACGGCGCCGATGCGGCACCCGGCAACGGCGTGCACGTGTGCTTCAACGCGCATTCGGTGGAAGAGGTCCAGGCGTTCCACGCCAAGGCCCTCGAGATGGGCGCGCAGGACGAAGGCAAGCCGGGGCTGCGCCGCGAGTACGCTGACAACTATTACGCGGCGTTCGTGCGCGACCTGGACGGAAACAAGATCGAGGCGGTGTTCTTCGTGAAGGAAGAGTGAGGCCGGCGAGAGCCCCCACCCCAGCCCTCCCCCGGAGGGGGAGGGGCAAGACAAGGGATGAGGCATCGCGGCTCCGCTGGAAAGCACCACGCCGGGCCTCGAAGCTGTCCGACACGGACAGCGGAGGGTGCTTCGCAGAATGGGTTGGTCCACGGAAAAGGAACGGAGTACCCATGACCCACAAGTACCACCCCTCGCAGCAGGACAAGCAGACCGGCCATACCGGCAAGGCGCAGAACGACACCAACAAGCTCGGAAAGGGCCAGACGTCGCAGGTCAACGAGGGGCAACGCACCCCCGAGAGCCGTCACGACCGCGAGGACCACATCGGCAACAACCAGGGCAAGATGCGGCGCGGCACCACGCAAGGCGGCGCGGGCCAGCCGACGAAGAAGGGGATGTGAGGCGCTAGCAGCCGCGGCCGCAGGTGCAGGCCCGGCCGGCGTGGCAGGTCTCGTTGGCGGCGCGGCGGTCGAAGCCGCGTTCCACCGGGGCGAGCAGGTCGCCGTAGTCGAAGCACTGGCACAGACCGAGCTGGCAGCCTTGCGGGTGCCAGCGGCCATCGGCCAGCTTGATGAAGAACTGCTGCCCCGTCAGCAGCGGCCGCATCACCGGATCGAAGCTTTCCAGCGTGGCGCGGGCAAGCCGCGCCGCGACGACGCTGCCGGTGACATAGGGATCGACGACGACTGCAAGGGCCATGGGAGCATTCTCCTCATAGCCTCAACGGTTGCGAAGTGCCGCAGTTGACATGTCTGTCCTGCGGCAACGGTTGCCGTCAGGTAAAGCAGCAGTCAGTGCTGCGAAAGTTCAAAGGTGCACGCCGATGCGGCGCGGGAACAGCTCGCGTTCGAGCAGGGCCAGCATGTTGGTCCACTCGCGGCGCGTGCTCTCCTCGAGTGCCAGGGCGTGGCGGCTGGAACCCAGCGCGTGGGTCAGCGCGATCTCGCAGGTCTGCGGGGTGGTCGGCGTGATGTCCACGGTGACGCGCGTCGTCTCGTCGGAGAAGGCGAGCACGCTCACGTCGAAGACCAGGCGGCGCGGCTTGGCGATTTCGACGTAGCGGCCGCTGTGCACCACGTTGAAGACGCTTTCGTCCCCCTCGGCGGCGTTGCGCCGCTCGATGACGGTGAAGGCGCCGCCGACCTCGGGCTGCAGTTCGCACTGCATGACCGTGCCGGCGCGGCTGCGGAAAAGGAACCGGGAGGCCTGCCAGGGCGTCAGCCACGCATCGAACACCCTGTCGGCAGGAGCGCAATAGCGATGTGTGACGCTGACGACGACCTGACTACTCATCCGTGGTTTATCTCTTGACAGGCCATCACCTGTCAAGCCTGACAATCATGTAGATCGCGTCAACGTGTGACTTCCGGCAGGTATCTGCCCGGTCAGCGTGCGACGTCCGGCAGCTCGATCTTCACTTCGAGCACTTCCAGGTTGTCCTGGCGCTCCACGTTCACCTTCAGGTGGGCCGGGTCGATCTTCACGTACTTGCTGATCACCGCCACCAGGTCGCGCTGCAGGGCCGGCAGGTAGTCGGGCGCCCCGCCCGGATTGCGGCCGCTGCGCTCGTGCGCCAGGATGATCTGCAGCCGCTCCTTGGCGACGCTGGCCGTCCGTTTCTTCTCCCCCAGGAGGAAGCGCAGCAGGCTCATCCCTTCCTCCCGAACAGGCGCTTGAGGAAACCGGCCTTCTCCGGGTCGACGAAGCGCAGGGCGCGGTCCTCGCCCAGGAAGCGGGAGACGACGTCCAGGTAGGCCTCGCTGACGTCGCTGCCCTTCAGGTGCACGGCCGGCGTGCCCTGGTTGCTGGCCTGGAGCACCGATTCGGACTCGGGGATCACGCCGATCAGCGGGATGCGCAGGATGTCCTGGATGTCCTCCAGCGACAGCATGTGGCCGGCGTCCACCCGGTTCGGGTTGTAGCGGGTGATCAGCAGGTGCTCCTTGATCGGCTCCTTGCCCTCGATCGCCCGCTTCGTCTTGCTGGCCAGCATGCCCAGGATGCGGTCGGAGTCGCGCACCGAGGAGACCTCGGGGTTGGTCACCACCAGGGCCTCGTCGGCGAAGTGCATGGCCATCAGGGCGCCGGTCTCGATGCCGGCCGGCGAGTCGCAGACGATGTACTCGAAGCCCATGCCGGCCAGGTCGTGCAGGACGCGCTCGACGCCGTCCTTGGTCAGGGCTTCCTTGTCGCGGGTCTGGCTGGCGGCCAGCACCGAGAGGTTGTCGTTGTGCTTGTCCTTGATCAGGGCCTGGTTCAAGGTGGCCTCGCCGTGGATCACGTTGACGAAGTCGTAGACCACGCGGCGCTCGCAGCCCATGATCAGGTCGAGGTTGCGCAGGCCGACGTCGAAGTCGATGACGGCCGTCCGGTGCCCGCGCAGGGCGAGCCCGCTCGCGAAGCTGGCGCTGGTGGTGGTCTTGCCGACCCCGCCCTTGCCGGAAGTGACGACGATGATCTTTGCCATGGAGGCTCCTGTCTAGGGGTTCAGCGGCTGCATGACCAGCTTCTCGCCTTCGAGGCGGATCTGGGCCGGCTTGCCGCGCAGTGTGTCGGGCAGCGGGTGTTCGCTGGTGCGGTAGACGCCGGCGATGGAGACCAGCTCGGGCTCCAGGCACAGCGTCAGGATGCGGGCCTGGGCATCGCCGCGGGCGCCGGCGATCGCCTTGCCGCGCAGCGGTGCATAGACGTGGATGTGGCCATCGGCGATGACCTCGGCCCCGGCATTCACCATCGCCAGCACCACGACATCGCGCCCGCGCGCGTAGACCTGCTGGCCGGAGCGAAGGGGCTTGTCGATGATGAGGGCGGAGGTGGGCGGCGGCGCCTGGACGGCCACGGACGGGGGTTCCGGTGGTTCCTCCCTCTCCCTCCGGGAGAGGGCCGGGGTGAGGGCTGCCTCCGGCGCACAAGCCAGTCCCGCAGCCAGCGCCGCCTCCATCTGCCCCTGCGTGCCACCCTTGACCGCCACCGGCATCACGCGGTACGCCTTGAGCAGGTCCACCAGCCGGCGGAAATCGATCTCCCCCGCGCCCGCGGGCGCCAGGTCGATCACCAGCGGGTCGTTGTCGAAGAACTCGGGAATCTCCCCGAACCTTGCGTGCAGTTCCTGCTCCAGCTGTGGCAGGTCGGAAGACTTCAGCAGCAGCGCGACGAGGGGGAGGTTCGCGCTCTTGATCTCGAACGTGGCAGGCGTGCGGCCTGCGAGAGCAACGGTCATTCGGTGAGGCAGTGAAAGCGCGCGCAGTGTAGCAGCCGCGGTGCAGCGAAGAAGTATCCAGTCGCAGCAGGGGAGCGACGGGCGGTCCCGCACCGGCAGGAAAGCTCCTACGGCAGGAGTTGGCAGCCGCGACGTTGCCCGCGCGGCGCAGCCGCCCACACTGGCCGCATGCGACAGGAGTTCCCCATGATGACCCCGCACCATCCCACCCACTGGCTCGGCATCGCCGTGGTGCTGCTGCTGGCCCTGCTGGCCTTCGAGGCGTACGGCCAGCCACCGAACCACGAGCTGAGCGCGAACGCGAGCGCGGTGTTCCAGGGCCGCCCCGCGATGGCGGGCGCCCAGGCCGGCCTCGGCGCGATGGCCGGCCCGCCGCAGGGCGGCATCGGCCTGCAGGGCTCCGACGGCGCCGGGCGCAACCTGCGCCGGCCCTGGGTGATCGAGCAGCAGGTGAGCCCGTTGCCGCCGGTGGCCTGCGCCGACGTGCCGCGCGTCTCAGCGGGCGAAGAACCGCTGTGCCTGCCGCAGGTCCGCGACGAACGCTTCGAACGCCGGCTCTCGCTGCTCGGGATCACCTCGGAGCAGCGCGGACGGATGTAGGGTCACCAGCACCGGCAGGCCGTCGGGCCGCGGCAGCCACTGGCCGCGGTTCGCCAGCACCGGCACGGCGCGTCCCAGCAGGGAGCGCGCCGCGCTCGCGCCCAGCGCCACCAGGCCCGCGGGCTGGACCAGCGCGATCTCGTCCTCCAGCCAGTGCTGGCAGGCGGCGATCTCGCGCTGCGTGGGGCTCTTGTGGATGCGCCGCTTGCCGCGCAGCTCGAACTTGAAGTGCTTCACCGCGTTGGAGACGAAGGCCTGCTCGCGCGGAATGCCGGCGGCGTCGAGTGCGCGGGCGAGCAGCTTGCCGGCCGGGCCGATGAAGGGACGGCCCTGGAGATCTTCCTGGTCGCCGGGCTGTTCGCCCACCAGCATCAGCCTGGCGTGCAGCCGCCCCTCGCCGATGACCGACTGCGTGGCGAATTGGCCGATCGGGCATTCGCGGCACGCCAGGGTGGCGGCCTTGAGCTGGGCCAGTGTGCGGATCCTCTGCGCGGGTGGCGGCGCTGGCTCAGGCATGGGCGGCGGGCCTGTCGTGCGGTGCGAACACGCGCTCGTAACAGGCCAGCCATTGCGCCTCGGTGCCGTCGTTGCCGGGCAGAGCCTCGGACGGCACGCCGGGGCCGAACATGAGGCGGCCGTCTTCGCAGCGCACGCTGCGCTCGGGCGTGAAGATGGCCCAGTGCGCCGCGGTGAGCCGCTTGGCGAACCAGGGCGCCACCGCCTCCATCACGTGATGCGCCGGCTCGTAGCACCCGACCTCGAGCGCCTGCCCCAGCGCGTCGCGGATCGCGTGCATGCGCAGGTTGGCCTTCATCTTGTGGATGTCGCGCCGCACCGCATGCGCCATGTGCTGGGCCTGCAGCATGTCCGTGTCGATCGGGTCGTTGCGCAGGTGGGGCTCGTGCACCAGGCGCCAGAGCAGGCGGTACAGCAGCGAGAAGCGCTCCACGTCGCGGTGCAGGACGACGAATTCGCACAGGCGGGTGAACGAGGCCGGCACGATCGCGGTGGCGGCCCGCGCCACGTTGCGCGGGCGGCTGGCCTGCGGCAGCTGCGGGTCGGTGAACGGATCCCCGGGCGGCTCGAGCTGCCACTGGACCTCGTCCGGCGGCACCTGGTGCGCGAGGAGCTGCCTCGCTTCGGAACGGAATCCCGCGAGATCGGTCTGCCCTGCCAGCTTGACTTGCATATCCGAACTCGGTTGCATGCGGTCAACCTCGCGTCCGGGGGCGGCGCGCGCCGGCCTCGGGGCGGGCCGGGCGTTTGCGCACGAGGCGTTTCGATGCCGCCTTGGCGTCGGGACGCGCCTCGCGACTGGCGCGGGTGGGGCTGCTCGTCGCGTCATCCGCGCGGCGGCGGGACTCCGGTGCCTGCGCCCGGACGGAATGCGTGTTGCGCGCTTCCTGGGTCCCTGCCTGCGCGGGGCTGGCGGCTTTCGCCGCGGCCGGGGCTTCCAGCGCCGGCCACACCGTGACCAGCTCCAGCCACTGCTGCCAGCCTTGCGTCATCCATTCGGAAAAGATCGCGTTCCAGCGGCCGGCCGCTTCCCAGCTGCCGAACGGGTCGAGCCAGTTCGCGCGCGGCGCGAGGGAGTCGGTGGGGGTCTGCATGCGATGCATTGTCAGCGCCTTGCCGTTTTTTGTGCTTTCACGGTATGCAATTGCTTCATGCGTGCGCCTCCCGTTTACGAGTGCGCATCTCCATCTTCAGGTACAGCAGGGCGCCCGCGACCAGGGGCGTGAGGTAGAAGAGCGCGCGGTAGGCGAGCAGTGCGCCCAGCAGCTGGTGTTCGGGGACGCGGTGCGACAGCAGGGCGATGAACACCGCTTCGGTAACGCCCAGCCCGGCAGGGATGTGCAGCATCACGCCGGCGATGGCGGCGATCAGCAGCACCGCCAGCGCCGTCGGATAGTCGACCTGTCCCTGCAGCAGCATCCAGGGAACCGCCGCCATGGTCATCCAGTGCGTGCAGGAGATCGCGAACTGCGCGAAGGCCATGCGCAGCGTCGGCAGGTCGATCTCGTGGCCGCGCACGTTCCACGAGCGCACGCGCGAGAAGCCGCACAGCACGACGTACACCACCGCGACGGCGAGCAGGCCGACACCCATCAGGCGCAGCTCCTCGCTGTCGAGGCCCCACTTGGGCGGCAGCTGCAGCGGCGAGATGGTGAACACCAGGCCGGCCAGCAGGATGTAGCCGATCCAGTTGGTGATCATCGACAGCGTGACGATGCGCGTGATGTTGCCGTAGCGCAGTCCCAGGCGCGAATAGAGCCGGTAGCGCAGGCCGATGCCGCCCACCAGCGAGCCGAGGTTGAGGTTGAAGGCATAGCAGACGAAGCTGACCAGCATCACCTTGCGCCTGGCGATGCGGTGGCCCGTGTAGTGGCGGCCGACCAGGTCCATCAGGCTGTAGACCAGGTGACTCACGGCGGCGAGGCCGAAGGCCTTCAGCAGCACGTCCCGCGGCAGTTCCAGCACGCTCGCCCTGACCTGGGCCCAGTCCACGGTGCGCGCATAGCGCACCAGCAGGAAGCCGACGACCGCGATGAAGGCGACGCCCACTCCCCGCTTGATCCACGGCCAGGACCAGTGGTGCCGCATCAGGCCTTCTCCTTGAGCATGGCGAACCCCGGCGCCAGCGGCTTGCCCTGGCCGGGCGCGGCCGGCAGCAGGCGCGGCACGTGGCGCGGCAGCCAGGTGGCCCAGCGCGCGTAGTGGCGGGTGAAGTGGTAGGCGAGGAAGTTCTTCACCAGCGCCCAGCCCTTGAGCTCGCCCAGGCTCTGGACCGTGATCTCGTTGCAGGCCTTGCGCATCAGCTTGTCGAGGTTGGCCGAGAGCGTCTGCGTGAAGGCGCGGTCGCGGATGATCACGTTGGCCTCCAGGTTGAACAGGAGGCTCATGGGATCGAGGTTGCTCGAGCCCACCGTGCACCACTCGTCGTCCATCACGGCGACCTTGCCGTGCAGCGGCCGCTCGCAGTATTCGTAGATCCTGACGCCCGCGCGCAGCAGGTGGTGGTAGAGCATGCTGGCGGCCGTCTTCACGAAGGCCATGTCGGGCTCGCCCTGCAGGATCAGGCGCACGTCCACGCCGCGGCGCGCGGCGCGCCGCAACTCCCGGATGAAGCGGTAGCCGGGGAAGAAGTAGGCGTTGGCGATCACGATGCGCTTCTTGGCCGCGCGGATCGCGATGCGGTAATGCCGCTCGATGTCGTCCATGTGGCGGCGGTTGTCGCGCACCACGAACATGGCGTCGGCGCTGCCCACGTGCGGCTGCTGCTCGGCGGCGGCGCGCCATTGCTTGCGCCAGCGCCACCACTGGCGCTTCTCGCGCTGGTGGCGCAGGCCCTCGGCCAGCGCCGCGTGGCAGAAGCGGTGGATCTCGGTCACCAGCGGGCCGTGGATTTCCACCGCGTAGTCCTGCTTGGCTTCCGGCCCGAAGTCCGCGAGGTGGTCGGCCGAGTAGTTGATGCCGCCCACGTAGGCGACTTCGCGGTCGACCACCACGATCTTGCGGTGCATGCGCCGCAGCAGGTGCGGGCGCAGCCCGAAAGGCCGCGGCCCCGGATTGAAGGAGTGGATGCGCACGCCGGCGGCGCGCAGCGCGTCCAGGAAGTGCGCGGACAGGTCCGGCGAGCCCCAGTCGTCGATGGTGACGTCGACCTGGGCGCCGCGCCGCGCGGCGGCGATCAGCGCCTGCTGCAGCTGCAGGCCGACCTTGTCCTCGAACAGGATGAAGGTCTCGACGATCACTTCGCGCCTGGCGTTCGCGATGGCAGCGAACACGCGCGGGAAGAACTCCTCCCCGTTTTCCAGCAGGGTGAAGTCGTTGCCTGGAATCCAGCGGCGGTCCATGAAGCCCTTCACAGGTGGATCTCGGCCACGAGCGGTGCGTGGTCCGAGAGATGCGACCAGGGCTTGCGCGGCAGCACCACGGGCAGGTGCACCGAGCAGTTGCGCACGTAGATGCGGTCCAGCGACAGCACGGGGAAGATCGCCGGGAAGGTCTTGGCGGGCTCGCCATAGGCCGTGACGAAGATCTCGCGCAGGCCGGCTTCGCGCCAGAGGATGTCGTTGGCGCGCCGGCGCCAGTCGTTGAAGTCGCCGGCGACGATCAGCGGGGCATCCGCCGGCACTTCGGTGTGCGTGATCTGGCACAGCAGGTCCAGCTGCTGCTGGCGGTGCGCCTCGGCCAGCCCCAGGTGCACGCACACCACGTGCACTTCCTTGTCGTGGTCCGGCACCTTCAGCACGCAGTGCAGCAGGCCGCGCTTTTCCGGCCCCGCGATCGACACGTCGTGGTTCTGGTAGTGGACGATCTGGAACTTGGACATCACCGCGTTGCCGTGATGCCCCTTGGGATAGACCATGTTGCGGCCGTACGCGTGCTGCGGCCAGATCTCGTCGGCGAGGAATTCGTAGGGCGGCGCCTCCGGCCAGTCCGCGATCTTCTTGCTGTGGTCCTGGTGGGTGCCCAGCACTTCCTGCATGAACACCACGTCGGCGCCGACCTTGCGGATGGCGTCGCGCAGTTCGGGGAGGATGAACTTGCGGTTGAAGGTCGTGAAGCCCTTGTGGATGTTGACCGTCATGACGGTCAGCTGCGGGGCCTTCGGTTCCTGCGGCAGGTCGCTCATGTCCATGGGCGCTTCGATCTGTCTCGTTGTGGGAGAGACTTTTGTAAGTGCCCAGCTGGGATGGTGAAGTAGGACGGCAGGCCAAGTCTTTGTGGCGGCCAGCGGGTCGGCATGTGGCGCGGGGCTGATCGACCTTCCGGCCCGCGGGCGCGACCCGCGTGTAGGATGCACCCCCATGCGCCTGCCCGTGGGCGCCGCGTGCAGGCGTGGGATGCAGGCTCTTCCTGCGTCGCGCGACGGATGGCGGCGC
Source organism: Ramlibacter sp. AN1133 (assembly GCF_037890035.1). NCBI lineage: Bacteria > Pseudomonadati > Pseudomonadota > Betaproteobacteria > Burkholderiales > Comamonadaceae > Ramlibacter > Ramlibacter sp. AN1133. The sequence goes on along the minus strand of NZ_JBBKTQ010000002.1, from coordinate 268,261 downwards.
AGCCACGCGCCCCGGGCCGTGGCGCGCGAACACACTGCGTCTGACATGAAAAGTACAACGATGCTGCTGGCCGGCGCGGCGCTGCTGGCCGCCACCGGCCCGGCCCTGGCCGTGGACTTCCGGCCCGACGCCGTTGCGCTGGAAGCGGGCTTCGGCAAGAACGGCACCCGCATGGCGGGCGTGGGCCTGGGCTGGGACTGGGACTTCGAGCGCATGCGGCGCAAGGCGGAACTCACGGCGCACACCGAGCTGCTGGTCAACCGCTGGCGCTACGACGCCGTGGGAGGCGGCAGCGACCTGCTCACGCAGCTCGTGGTGCTGCCCTCGTTGCGCATGCGGCTGGACCGCGGCGCCTCGCCCTGGTTCATCGAACTGGGCATAGGCGCCAGCTACATGGACCGCAACTACGAGACGCCGCGCAAGCGTTTCAGCACCCGCTGGAATTTCTACGACGTGGTGGGCGTCGGGCACACGGTCGGCGGGCCGGAGGGCCGCCATGAGGTGGGCTTGCGCTGGAACCACAATTCCAACGCCGGCCTGAAGAACCCCAACCCGGGCGAGAACTTCCTGCAGCTGCGCTACGTGCACCGCTTCTGAGGGCAGGCTCTCCGATACCGGCCCACGGCCGGCGCGGCACGTCCTACGCCCGCTGTCACGCCTCGCCGATACGGCCGGGGTGGGGGTGCTCCTAACTTGATCTCACGCACCCGGCGCAACGCCGGGCATTCACACACTGATCAGTACGGAGCATCCCATGAAAAAAACCTCTCTGACGCGCGCCCTCTGTGTTGCCGGCCTGATGGCCGCCGCCGCTGGCATGGCCCAGGCCGACGCCATCTTCTATCCGGACGGAACGCACGTGGAACTGGGCGCGAACGCGGTCGAGAACGGCCTGGCCGATGCGGTGCTGGCGCGCAGCAGCACCACTGCGCCCAGCCAGGACGACCTGCTCGCCATGGGCGTGCTGGCCGACCAGAACGGCACCATGATCGCCTCGAGCGACGACTACCCAATCGACACGACCACCCTGGGCGCCGGCCCCGCCCGGATGACGACCACGACGGTCACGACCACCACGCCGGTGTACGTGTTCCCCAACATCAACTTCGACCGCAGCACCGTGCTGGCCAGCCCGCATCCGATGCTGTCGCACGTGCGTTCGATGGAGATGGACCGCACGGCGGCCGCCACCTTCGACACGCCGACGCGCGCGGGTGAAGCGAGCACCATGACCTCCGGTGCGCCGAACCTGGTGACCACCAACGAGAGCGTGGCCACCGTGCCGCCCGGACTGGTCGACACGACGTCCCTGGGCGCCGGCCCGAGCACCATGAGCAGCAGCACGTGGTACGGCACGACGACCTACGGCATGAACAACAGCGTCAACCTGGGCGGCGGCAACACGCTGGGTTCGAACGACTGCGGTTCGAACATGTCCTGCAACTACCTGCCGGACTAAGTCCGCTTCCCTGGTGCGCAATGGAAAAAGCCCGGCCGCCAGGCCGGGCTTTCTGCTGTGCGCGCGGGTTGCGGATCAGCCGTGGTGGTGGTGGCGGCCGAAGTGGCCCCCCTTGTGGCCGCCCATTCGCGCGGCGAAGCGCAGGCCTTCCTGGTCGAACACCTTCTGCTGCTCCGGCGTGAGCTGGGCGTAGAAGGTCTTGGTGGCATCCAGGCGCTTGTCCATCTCGGCCGCGCGCTGGGCTCGCTGGGCCTTCATGCGGTCGATGCGCTCGGGCGTGGTCATGCGCGCGAAGGCAGCGCGGTCGGGGCGCTGCAACTGCGTCGGCTTGATGGCGGCCGTCCAGCTTTCCCAGGCATTCTCCTGGCCGCGGGCGATCTGCAGCTTCTGCTTGAGGTCGCCCAGGCGCCTGGCCATGCGCTCTTCCATGCGGGCCCGCATGCGTTCCATGCGGGCCGGATCCATGCGGCCATGCTCGCCCTGCATCATGCGCGGCGCGCCCTGGCCGGCGGGCGGGGCGGGCGGGGTCTGGGTCTGCGCGACGGCGGCCAGGCCCAGGCCGGCCAGCAGGCCGGCGGTGAGCAGGTGGCGGTGCAGTGTTTTCATTTCGGGTCCTTTCGTTTCAAACTGGCGGGCGCAGTTGCCCGTTGCCATGCAGTCTGGGCAGTGGATGTAACCCTGCCATCGCGCCGGGGTTGCGGCTGTGTAAAGAACCGGGCGGGCGCGGGACGCTGCGCTGGTCTGGGGTGTACAGGCAGGGTCGATGCGGTCCTACGGGAAGCGTCCACTGCCAGCGACGCCGCGAACGGCCGGGCAGGTTGACAGTGGCCTCCAAGCAGTTTTTTGCTTTTCAAGGAGTGCAGCATGAAGAGGTACCAGGCTTTCGTGCGAGCGGCGGCCGGAGTGCTGGCTACCGCCGTCCTGGGCGCCGGCGCGGCGCTGGCGCAGACGCAGCCGCAACCGCAAGTGATGACGGATACGGCACCCCTGCCCGCGAGCGAACGGTCCAGCCTCGGCGCGGTGATCATGATGGACCAGCCGGTGCTGGCGCAGCGCGAGGCCATGCTGGCCGTGCAGGAGCGCAGCGCCGTGGACACCCGGGCGCTGGGCGCCGGGCCGACGCGGATCATGCGCGAGGCGCAGACGCGGGACGAAATGGAACTGCAGCGCGCGCTGGACGAGGCGCTGCGGCGGGACCAGCAGGTCCCCAAGTAAGCGGGCCTAGCGCGCGAGTTCGTCGAGGATCGGGCACTCCGGTCGCTCGTCGCCGTGGCAGCAGTGGATCAGGTGCTGCAGCGTGCGCTGCATCGCCTGCATCTGCGCGATGCGCCCGGCCAGTTCGTCGGCGTGCTTCTGGGCCACGCGGCGCACGTTGGCGCTGGCCCGGCGGCGGTTCTGCCACAGGCCCACCAGCTCGCCGATCTCCTCCATCGAGAAGCCCAGGTCGCGCGCGCGCTTGATGAAGCGCAGCGTGTGCACGTCGGCCTCGCTGTACTGGCGGTAGCCGCTGTCGGTGCGCGCCACGCGCGGCAGCAGCCCCAGGCCCTCGTAGTGCCGCACCATCTTGGCCGACACACCCGACAGGCGCGCCGCCTCGCCGATGTTGACCGGCCAGGCGGCGCTGGCCGCATCCCTGTTCAAGCGGCGACCTTGTAGCCTTCTTCCTCGATGGCGCGGGCGATGGCCGCGTGGTCCTGCTGCGACTGCACTTCGACCTGGCCGCTGGCGAGGTCGACCTTGACCTGCGCCTGCGGGTCGACGGACTTCACGGCTTCGGTGACGGCACCGGCGCAATGGCCGCAGGTCATGCCCTCGACCTGGAATGTCTGGTTCATGGGGTTTTCCTTTCCTCGGATGGTGGATGACGGGATGAAGCTTGAACCTTGCCACCATGGTAAGGTCAATCGGGGGCGGAATGACCCGACGAATGGTCCGGGTTGATCCGCGTCAAGGCTTGACCTTCCCATCATGGCAAGGTCCACGATCGCTGCCATGGACAGTTCCACCACCACCCTCGATCTCGGCGTTGCCGGGATGACCTGCGCCTCGTGCGTGGCGCGCGTCGAGCGCGCCCTGAAGAAGGTGCCCGGCGTCACCGACGCCTCCGTCAACCTCGCCACCGAATCCGCCCGCGTGACCTTCGCGCCGTCGGAGCAGATGGAGGCGCAGATCCGCCGCGCCGTGCGCAACGCGGGCTACGAGCCGCGCGCCATCGAGGACGCGCTGGAGGAGGACCTGTCGCCCTGGGCCGGCTTCGCGCCGGTCGGGCTGGGCCTGCTGCTGTCGCTGCCCCTGATCGTGCCGATGTTCGGCGAGCTGGCCGGCCTGCACTGGATGCTGCCGGCCTGGCTGCAGTTCGCGCTGGCGACGCCCGTGCAGTTCATCCTGGGTGCGCGCTTCTACCGCGCCGGCTGGCATGCGCTGAAGGCGGGCACGGGCAACATGGACCTGCTGGTGGCCATCGGCACCAGCGCCGGCTGGGGCCTGTCCACGTGGCTGTGGCTGGTGCAGGGCCACGAGCACCTGTACTTCGAGGCCTCGGCGGTCGTGGTCACCCTCGTGCTGCTGGGCAAGTGGCTGGAGGCGCGCGCCAAGCGCCAGACCACGTCCGCCATCCGGGCCCTGCAGGCGCTGCGGCCGGAGACGGCGCACGTGCTGGTCAAGGGCGGCAAGGAGGCCGACCTGCCGCTGGCCGAAGTGATGACGGGCGACCAGCTGGTGGTGCGGCCGGGCGAGCGCGTGCCGGCCGACGGCGTGCTGGAGCAGGGCGAGACGCAGGTGGACGAGGCCATGCTCACCGGCGAGCCGCTGCCCGTGCCCAAGGGCGTGGGCGCCCGCGTCACCGGCGGCAGCATCAACGGCGAGGGCCGCTTCGTGATGCGCGCCACCGCGGTGGGCAGCGAGAGCGTGCTGGCGCACATCATCCGGCTGGTCGAGGATGCGCAGGCGGGCAAGGCGCCGATCCAGCGCATGGTGGACCAGGTCTCGGCGGTGTTCGTGCCCGTGGTGCTGGTGATCGCCGCCGTCACGCTGGCGGGCTGGCTCTTCGCCGGCGCGGGCATCGAGCCGGCGCTGATCCACGCGGTGGCCGTGCTGGTGATCGCGTGTCCCTGTGCGCTGGGGCTGGCCACGCCGGCAGCCATCATGGCCGGCACCGGCGTGGCCGCGCGCCAGGGCATCCTGATCAAGGACGCCCAGGCGCTGGAACTGGCGCACCGGGTGGGCACGGTGGCCTTCGACAAGACCGGCACGCTCACCGTCGGCCAGCCGCGGCTGGTCGCCTTCGTCGCCGCTTCCGGCAGCGACGAGGCAGCGCAGCTGGCCGCGGCCGCCAGCCTGCAAAGCGGCAGCGAGCATCCGCTGGCGCGGGCGGTGCTCGCGGCGGCACGCGAGCGCGGCGTGGCCGTCCAGGCGCCGGAGAACGTGCGCTCGGTGGCGGGCCGGGGCACCGAAGGCGAGGTCGGCGGGCGTTCCTACCTGATCGCCAGCCTGCGCTGGCTCGAGGAGCTGGGCTTGCCGCTGCAAGGGTGGGACGCGCAGGTGCAGCGGCTGCAAGGCGAGGGCGCGACGCTGTCGGCACTGGTCGAACGCAGCGGCGAGGCCCTGCAGTTGCGCGCCCTGATGGCATTCGCGGACGAACCGAAGCCGGGCGTGGCCGAGGCCCTGGCGGCGCTGCGCCAGCGCGGGCTGCGGCTGGTGATGATCTCCGGCGACAACCGGGCCGCCGCGCATGCGATGGCGCGCCGCCTGGGTCTGCGCGAAGACGAGGTCCTGGCCGAAGTCCTGCCGGGCGAGAAGGCGGCCCGCGTGGCGGCCCTGCGCGAGGGCGGGCATGTGGTCGCGATGGTGGGCGACGGCGTGAACGATGCGCCCGCGCTGGCGGCCGCCGATGTCGGCATCGCGATGGGCACCGGCACCGACGTGGCGATGCACGCCGCCGGCGTGACGCTGATGCGCGGCGACGTGGGGCTGGTCGCGGGCGCGCTGGACATCTCGCATCGCACGGTGCGCAAGATCCGCCAGAACCTGTTCTGGGCCTTCGCGTACAACGTGGCCGGGATCCCGCTGGCGGCGCTGGGCTACCTGAGCCCGGTGGTGGCAGGGGCGGCGATGGCGCTGTCGAGCGTGAGCGTGCTGACGAATGCGCTGCTGCTGAAGAAGTGGCGGCCGCCGGGGAGCGCTGGGGTTGCGCTGCGCTCCACCGCCAGCCTACGCGCCGGTGATGCGCCCAAAGTACCGGCCGGTTGACGCGCCCCGCGTACGGGCCGGGTGATGCGCCCAGCGTACGGACCGGCTGGCGCGCATCACCGCCAGCGTCGGGGCCGGCTGGCGCGGCTGGCCACCAGCGTCGGGGCCGGCTGAGCGGCTGGCCACCAGCGTACGGCCCGGTTGACGTGCGTCAAGCGAGGCGGGCGGCCTGCATGCGAACCTGATCGCAGGAGATCCAGCGTTCATGTCCCGACCTGCCCTGCAAATCATCCGCGACGAGCATGCCGCCGTCGCCGCGGTCCTTCGCTCGCTGCTGCAGATGATGGAACGCACGCCGGACGAACAGCCGGAGCGCTTCTTCGACGTGCTGCGCGCCATGCTGTTCTACATCGACGAATTTCCGGAGCGCCGCCATCACCCGAAGGAATCGGACCTGCTGTTCCCCAAGATCGCCCGCGTGGCGCCGCAGCTGATGCCCGTGATCCGGCGGCTGGAGGACGACCACATGCAGGGCGAAGGACGCGTGCGCGAGCTGCAGCACCTGCTGCTCGCCTGGGAGCTGCTCGGTGACTCGCGCCGTGAAGCCTTCCAGCAGGCCGCGCGCGAGTACGTGGAGTTCTACCTGTCGCACATGCGGGTGGAGGAAACGGAGATCCTGCCGACCGCGGTGAAGATGCTGTCGGATGCCGACTGGGCCCAGCTCGACGAAGCCTTCCAGCAGCACCGCGACCCGATCGCCACCGGCAGCCACGACCCGGTGTACGACCGGCTGTTCACGCGCATCGTGATGAAGACGCCGGCGCCGATCGGGGTCGGCCCGGCTTTCTGAACTGGTTTTCGCTCCCTCCCCTTGCGGGGGAGGGTTGGGTGGGGGCATCCCGGAAGTTCGTTCCATCTCCAAGGGCCGGGATGCCACCCTCCCTACCTCCCCCCGGCGGGGGGAGGAGTCTTTACCCCTGTTGGAGCGCCGGGTAGTCGGTGTAGCCCTTCGCCCCACCGCCATACAGCGTGGCCTTGTCGATCGCCGCCAGCGGCGCGTTCGCCCGCAGCCGCTCCACCAGGTCCGGATTCGAGATGAACGGCCGGCCGAAGGCGACCAGGTCGGCGCCCTGTTCCAGCGCGCGTTCCGCCAGCCTGCGGTCGTAGCCGTTGTTCACCATCCAGGCGCCCTTGGCACCGGCATCGCGCCAGGCCTGCCGCAGCGCGCCGTAGTCGAACGGACGCCCCTCCACCTCGCGCGGGCCGCCCGTCGCGCCCTCGATCACGTGCACGTACGCGAGTCCCAGGCCGGCGAGCTCGCGCACCACGTGGTCGAACAGGGCCTGCGGGTTCTCGTCGACGATGTCGTTCGCGGGCGTCACGGGCGACAGGCGCACGCCCACGCGCTCGGCGCCGACCTCCTCCGCCACCGCGCGCATCACCTCGAGCAGCAGGCGGGCGCGGTTCGGGATGGAGCCGCCGTAGTCGTCGCGGCGCTGGTTGGCACCGGTCTTGAGGAACTGGTCCAGCAGGTAGCCGTTGGCGCCGTGCACCTCGACGCCGTCGAAGCCCGCGCTCGTGACGGCGTGGCGCGCCGCATGCCGGAAGTCCTGCACGATGCCCGGCAGCTCGCCCACATCGAGAGCGCGCGGCTCCGAGGTGGCGACGAAACTGCCGCTGCCGTCCGCCTTCGTCAGCCAGGTCTTGGTCTTCGCCGTGATCGCCGAAGGCGCGACCGGCTTCTGCCCATGGGGCTGCAGGTCGACGTGCGACACGCGGCCCACGTGCCAGAGCTGGCAGAAGATGCGGCCGCCCTGGCCGTGCACGGCATCGGTCACCCGCCTCCAGCCATCGAGCTGCTCGGTGCCATAGAGCCCCGGCACGTCCGCGTAGCCCTGGCCCTGGTGGGTGATGGCCGTGGCTTCGCTGATGAGGAGCCCGGCCGCAGCGCGTTGCGCGTAGTACTGCGCCATGAGGGGCGTGGGGATGGCCTCGGGCGCGCGGTTGCGCGTCAGCGGCGCCATGACGATGCGATTGGGAAGCTGCAGCTTTCCGAGCGGCACGGGTTCGAACAGTGATTTCATGGAAGGTTGGTGGCGAAAACGAAACCGGGGTTCGGCAACGAACCCCGGTGCTGCGCGTAACGCTTGGTGTCGTGGGCAGGCCGGCGGTGAGCCGCGCCAGCGCGCGCTACCCCGGCGCTCGATCTCAGGCCAGCTTTTCCGCCTTCAGCGCCTCCTGCACCGCCGGCCGCGCGTCCACCCGCGCGTTGTGCGCGGTGAGGTTCTTGAAGCGCGAGATGTCGATGTTCATCGGCTTGCTCCAGCGCGTGACGACGTAGAGGTAGGCGTCGGCCACCGTGAAGTGGTCGCCCATCACGTACTCCTTGCCTTCGAGCTGCTTGTCCACGAACTCGAAGCGGCTGGCCAGCTTGTCGCGGAACTGCCCCTTGGCCTCTTCCGGCGTGGCGGGGTTGAACAGCGGCGAGAAGGTCTTGTGGATCTCGGTGCCGATGAAGGTCAGCCACTCCTGCAGGCGGTAGCGGGGCAGGGTGCCGTTGGCGGGGGCCAGGTTCTTCTGCGGCACCTGGTCGGCCACGTACTGCACGATGGCGGGGCCTTCGCGCAGGCGCGTGCCGTCGTCGAGTTCCAGCATCGGCACGTAGCCCAGGGGATTGATGCTGTAGTAGTCCGTGCCGTCCTGCAGCTTGTGCGTCTTGGTGGGGGCGAGCACGGGCTCGAAAGCCAGGCCGGCCTCGCGCAGCACGATGTGCGGCGAGAGGGAACAGGCGCCGGGGGAGTAATAGAGCTTCATTCGCGTTTCTACCTTTCCGCTGGTGGGGGTGACGGATTCGTGAAGAAATCGATGCTAGCCAGAAAGCGGAAGCCCTGCACGGTTGGGGTTGCGGCCCGGCATGCCCACAATGGTCCATGGCCAAGTTCGTGAAATGGGCGGCGATCCTGCTGGCCGCCTTCCTGCTCCTGCTCGCCGGCGTGGCCGTGGCGCTCCAGCACTGGGTGCGCACCGACGATTTCCGCGCGCGGGTGGAGCAGCAGGCCAGCGCGGCGCTGGGCGTGCCGCTGCGCTTCGGCCGCCTGTCGGTCGACCTGTGGCCGCTGCCGGCCGTGGCGGCGGACGACGTGGTGCTGCAGACCCGGCCGGCGCTGTCCGTCGGCCGCGTGGAGGCACGCCCGGAGTGGAGCGGCCTGCTCGCCAGGCGCCTGGAGATCGCCACGCTGGTCGTGCGCAAGGCGGTGCTGCCGCAGGCCGGCATCGCCGCGCTGGCCACGGCCATGCAGAAGAGGGACAAGGCCGCCCCGAAGCGGGTGGCGCCCGCTGCGCCGGAGGAGGGCCCGTCCGTCGTCGCCTTTCCCAGGCGCGCCCTCCTCGACGACATTACCTGGATCGACGAGAAGGGCCAGCGCCTGACCGTGCACGCCGAGGCGGACCTCGGCGAGGACGGCATGCTGGAGCGCGCGTCGTTCAGGATCCTGCAAGGGCGCTTCGCCGGCACGCAGGGGTCCATCGAGCGCAAGGGCGAGCAGTGGCCGCTGCGGGTGGACATCGGCGGCGGCCGCATCGTCGGCAAGCTGTACCTCACCGCCGGCAAGGCGGCGGGCACGCAGGTGCTGCACGGCCAGTTCAACACCGACAACGTGGAAGTCTCCGCGCTCACCGCCCCCAGCAAGGTGCTGAGCGGCAAGCTGCAGGCGCAGACCAGCCTGCGCTCCGAGTTCCGCGAGATCGGCCACGTGGCCGACACCATGAACACGCAGACGCGCTTCACCGTGCGCGACGCGCTGGTGGACGGCATCGACCTGCAGAAGGCGGTGCAGACCGTGGGCCTGAGCCGCGGCGGCACGACCCGCCTGGACACGCTGGCGGGCCAGGTCACCACGCAGGGCAAGGCGGTGCACCTGAGCAACCTGGTCGCGACTTCGGGCTCCCTGTCCGCGAGCGGCAACGTGTCGATCGCGGCGAGCAAGGCGCTGAGCGGCCGGGTGAACGTGGACCTGGCCAGCACCGGGGGCGCGCTGGGCGTTCCGCTGGTGGTGGGCGGCACCCTCGACGAGCCGAGCGTGATGCTCACGCGCGGCGCGATGGTGGGCGCCGCGGTCGGCACGCTGATCGTGCCGGGCGCGGGCACGGCCGCCGGCGCGACGGCGGGCGACAAGATCGGCGAGACGCTGCGGGGCATCTTCGGCAAGTAGGCTGGTGGTGAGCGGTAGCGAACCCCAGCTTCATCGGCCGCGTCCTACGACGGCGCTCTGCGCCAGCCGATCCATTGCGCGCCCGGCGGTCGCAGAATCGAGGGCAACAGCCCAGCCCGGAGAACCGCATGCACCTGTCGACGGTCGAAACGATCCTCGAATACCAGGTCCTTTCGCCCACGCACTTCCGCTTCAACCTGGAGGCGGCGCACTGGCCGACACAGAAGATCCTCGGGGAGCGCCTGAGCATCTCCAGCGGCGTCACGCCCCACAGCTCCATGGACCGCTCCGGCGGCAACCGCTACATCCGCTTCGACGCCCAGCCGGGTCCGCTGCGGGTGCACTACAAGGCCGAGGTGGAGGTGAATGCTCGCGCGCCGGACGCCACCCTGCGCGAGGTCCCCGTGGGCGAGGTGCCCGACGAGATCTTTCCCTACCTGCTGGCCACCCGCTATTGCGAGTCGGACGTGCTGTGCGGCGAGGTCGTGCGCATGTTCGGCGGCGTGCCGCCGGGCATGGCGCGGGTCGATGCGATCGTGGACTGGATCCGGAGCAACATCACGTACAAGCCGCTCAGCACGCATTCGACGACGACGGCGCAGGAGGTGTTCGAGCAGCGCACGGGCGTGTGCCGCGACTTCGCGCACCTGGGGATCACCTTCTGCCGCGCCCTGAACATCCCGGCGCGCATCGTGGTGGGCTACGTCTGGTTCGACGAACCGCCGCAGGATTTCCACGCCGTGTTCGAGGCGTGGCTCGGGGGACAGTGGGTGCTGTTCGACCCGACCGGCATGGCGCCGACCGACCGCCTGGTGCGCATCGGCACCGGCCGCGACGCCAAGGACGTGGCCTTCGCGACCATGTTCGGCCAGCTGCAGATGACGCGCAAGGAAGTGATGGTGCTGGAGCACGATCCGCGGCCGGAGATCGTGGTGCCGGGGCGCGCTCCGGCGGCGGCTGCGGCGGCGGCTGCGGCGGTTGGTGCGGCGGTTGGTGCGGCGGTTGGTGCGGCGGTTGCGTAGGCTGGGGGTGACGGCGCGAAGCGCGGGAACCCCAGCGATGGCGCGCTGAGAAGCGCTGGGGTTTCGCTGTCGCTCCACCGCCAGCCTACGTCACCCGGCCTAAGTGCGGTACGACGGATCGGTTCGATCGAGCTTGCGCAGCAGCGCCGGCCACGCGATGTTGGCTCCCTGCCCGGCCGAGCCCTTCTTCATCACCTCCTCCATGCCGCCCAGGATGCGCGGGTCCACGGACACCAGCTCGCCGCCCGCCTGCGCATCGATCTGGATGCGGCAGGCATTCTCGAACAGGTACATGTGCAGGAATGCATCGGCGATCGTGCGGCCCACGGTCAGCAGGCCGTGGTTGCGCAGCAGGAGGAAGTTGTTCGTGCCCAGGTCGCGCTGCAGCCGCGGCTTCTCGTCGTCGCGCAGCGCCACGCCTTCGTAGTCGTGGTACGCCAGCGATGGCAGGATGAAGGTGCTCTGCTGGCTGATGGGCAGCAGGCCGCACTTCTGCGCGCTCACCGCCACCCCCGCGCGGCTGTGCGTGTGCAGCACGCAGCCGGCGTCCTCGCGCGCTTCGTGGATGCAGCTGTGGATCACGAAGCCCGCGGGATTGACGGGGAAGGGCGAATCAATGAGCTTGTTGCACGACTGGTCCACCTTCACCAGCGACGAGGCGGTGATCTCGTCGAACATCAGCCCGTAGGGGTTGATCAGGAAGTGGTGCTCGGGCCCGGGGATGCGCGCGCTGACGTGCGTGAACACGAGGTCGCTCCAGCCGTAGAGCGCGATGAGGCGGTAGCAGGCGGCGAGGTCGACGCGCAGCTGCCACTCCTGCTCGCTGACCACCTCTCGCAGGGACGCGATGTTCATGACGGGACTCCTTGCGCAAGCCGCCGATTCTTGGGCCCCGCCGCGGGCCGGTCAACCCGGGCTGGTCGCCTGTTCGAGGGCCGTGAGCCAGGCGATCGCCTGCGCCGGCGAGTCCCCGCACATGTCCGCGGCCGGCTTCAGGCCTGCGCAGAAGGCCGGCCGCTCCGGGCGGCCGAACAGGCGGCAGCGGTTCGCCGCATCGAGCTGCACGCAGCGCACGCCGGCCGGCTTGCCGCCTTCCATGCCTGGAATAGGGCTCGTGATGGAAGGCGCGATGCAGCAGGCGCCGCAGCCGGGTCGGCAATGCACGTCGTTCCCCTCGTTGCCTGCTACGCGGGGGGCGCCCAGTTCATGATGCGCTTCATGAACTGATCGAACATGGGAACGGTGAACGCCGTATCGCCGAAGTTCGGGCTCCAGATCATGCCTTTCACGATCAGCGAGCTGCGCGTCGGTGCGAGCGAGGAGACTTTCTCTCCCATGCAGGTTGCGATGTCGCCGGATCGGTGCGGTCCAGGTCCGAGCTCGGCCATGGATCGCAGATACTTCTTCTCCTTGGGCGTGCATCGGTCGAAACGTACCCGGAAGAAGCCTTCGTCCATGGTGGCGACGGCGGCAGCCGACGCGGTCCGGACATCGTGGATTGTGAGAGGCGAGTTCGGGGCAGCCAGCCACGTGTGGCTGCCCCAGACCTGCAGGAAGTACGCATAGCCTCGGGTAACGCGCAAGATCTCCTCGAGCGCATCCGGAGTGATCTCCACGGCTTCATGCTCCAGCGGCTTGACGATCGCCTGCCGTGCAGCGTCTGGAGGTAGAGCGCCGATTTCGGGGAAGTCGAAGAGTCGTTCCGCGTAGGACTTCGCGTTTCCCATCTGGCCCCGCAGCTGTGGTAACCCGGCGCCTACAAGCACCACGGGAAGCTGCCTTTGTTCGGTGCGATGCATGGCGGTAATGAGCGCGGCCAGCTGCGCCTCTGGAACGTACTGGAGCTCGTCGACAAAGATCGCGAGTGCGGTACCGGCGGCCTGTGCGGCCGCCCCGACCTGTTCGATCAGAGCTTGCAGGTCGTGTTCCAAGTCACCGTTATCTGCAAGACCCGGCTCAGCTTCATAGTCAATGCCTACCTCGATGTCTCCGTACGTCACCTTGAGTTTGCTGGCGAAGCCGGTCAGCGCCCTCAGCCCACGAATTGCATAGTCCTTGGCCGCCTCGATCTGGCTCAAGCGCAGGAGAGCTTGGCGCAACTGGGGCGCGAGCAATGCCGGCAGTGAGCGTCCCTCCGGTGCTTCAACCCGGATCGTATGGATGCCTGAGGCTTCTGCGTCCATGCGTACTCTGTCCAGCAACACGGTCTTGCCGACTCCACGGAGGCCGACCAGCATCGCGCTCTTGGCAGGCCGGCCAATCCGCGATCGTTCCAGGGCAACACGGAGCGTCGACCGTAGCAGGTCGCGGCCTGCAAGCTCAGGGGGAGGCGTGCCTGCGCCAGGTGCAAATGGGTTGCGAATCGGATCCATGGTGCCATTCTAGCGAGATTAGAGAGATTAGCGGATTGCGATAATCTTTCTAATCTCGCTTGAGACTGGCGTAGCCGGCATCTCCTTGGAACCCTGCCGGCTTGCCCTGGGGCATGCCGGGGATGGGCGAACGGATCGATGGCGCGATGCAGCAGGCACCGCAACCCGGACGGCACTGCATTGCTCTCTTTTCTGTAGCTGGTCGGTGAAAGGCGACGCGGGGGAGGGTGCATTGGACCACGGCCGGCAGCCTCGCCGGCGCGCCCGTAAAATCTCCCCCTTCCCCGATCGGCCCTCGTGCCCCCGCGCCCGGACGGCGCTCCTCCCATGCTTTACCCCGAAGAATTCGACGTCATCGTCGTTGGCGGCGGCCACGCCGGCACCGAAGCGGCCCTCGCCTCCGCGCGCATGGGCTGCAGGACCCTGCTGCTCACCCACAACATCGAGACGCTCGGGCAGATGAGCTGCAACCCGTCGATCGGCGGGATCGGCAAGGGCCACCTGGTCAAGGAGGTGGATGCGCTCGGCGGCGCCATGGCGATCGCCACCGACGAAGCCGGGATCCAGTTCCGCATCCTCAATTCCAGCAAGGGGCCGGCGGTGCGCGCCACCCGGGCGCAGGCCGACCGCATCCTGTACAAGGCGGCGATCCGGCGGCGGCTGGAGAACCAGCCGAACCTCACGCTGTTCCAGCAGGCCGTGGACGACCTGATGGTGGAGGGCGACCGCGTGGTCGGGGCGGTCACGCAGATCGGCATCCGCTTCCGTGGCCGGGCCGTGGTGCTGACGGCGGGGACCTTCCTGGACGGCAAGATCCACGTCGGGCTGGAGAACTATGCCGCCGGGCGGGCAGGCGACCCGCCCGCCGTGTCGCTGTCGGCCCGCCTGAAGGAACTGAAGCTGCCGCAGGGGCGCCTGAAGACCGGGACGCCGCCGCGCATCGACGGGCGGACCATCGATTTCAGCCGCTGCGAGGAACAGCCGGGCGACCTCGATCCGGTGCCGGTGTTCAGCTTCATGGGCCACGCCGACATGCATCCGCGGCAGGTGCCGTGCTGGATCACGCACACCAACGAGCGCACGCACGAGATCATCCGCTCCGGCTTCGACCGCAGCCCGATGTTCACGGGACGCATCGAGGGCGTGGGGCCGCGCTATTGCCCCAGCGTCGAGGACAAGATCAACCGCTTCAAGGACAAGGACAGCCACCAGGTGTTCCTGGAGCCGGAGGGGCTGACCACCAACGAGTTCTACCCGAACGGGATTTCCACGAGCCTGCCGTTCGACATCCAGCTCGGGCTGGTGCGCACGCTGCCCGGGTTGGAGCATGCGCACATCCTGCGACCGGGCTATGCGATCGAGTACGACTACTTCGATCCGCGCGGGCTGAAGTCCTCGTTCGAGACCCGGGCCATCGGCGGCTTGTTCTTCGCCGGCCAGATCAATGGCACGACCGGCTACGAAGAGGCGGCGGCCCAGGGCTTGTTCGCCGGCGTGAATGCCGCGCTGCAGGTCAAGGGCGAGCCGGCCTGGCTGCCGTCGCGCGACCAGGCCTACCTGGGCGTGCTGGTCGACGACCTGATCAGCAAGGGCGTGACCGAGCCGTACCGGATGTTCACCAGCCGGGCCGAATACCGGCTGCAGCTGCGCGAGGACAACGCCGACCTGCGCCTGACCGAGGACGGGCGCCGCCTGGGGCTGGTGGGCGACGCCCAGTGGGATGCGTTCTGCCGCAAGCGCGATGCTGTTTCACGTGAAACAGCGCGGCTGAAGTCGACCTGGGTGAACCCCAAGATCCTGTCGGAGGCCGAGGCCCTGCGCGTGCTGGGGACGACCATCGACCACGAGTACAACCTCGGCGACCTGCTGCGCCGGCCGGACGTGGGCTACGACGCGCTGGTGTCGATGGAGGGTGGCCGCTGGAAGGATGAGGCTGTTTCACGTGAAACACTGGGCGAGCTGTACGCGCCGGTGGTGGAGCAGGTCGAGATCGGCGCCAAGTACGCCGGCTACATCGAACGCCAGAGGGACGAGATCCAGCGGGCCGCCTACTACGAGCACCTGAAGCTGCCGGCGGAGCTGGACTACATGCAGGTGGCGGCGCTGAGCATCGAGGTGCGGCAGAAGCTGAGCAAGCACCGGCCGGAGACGCTGGGCCTGGCGTCGCGGATCTCGGGGGTGACGCCGGCGGCGATCTCGCTGTTGCTGGTGCACCTGAAGAAGAACAAGTTCAAGGGGTTCGTGGAAGCCGCGAACCAGTCGGCGCAGGCGGCGGCATGAGGGCACCCGGTTTTCGTCCCTCCCCCTTTGGGGGAGGGTCGGGGTGGGGGCGCTTTTCGCGCACCCATTCAGGCTTGGGGCGTGCCCCCACCCCAGCCCTCCCCCGAAGGGGGAGGGAGTAAGACCATGAACACCCAACCGCCAGAAGCGCGGCTCGCCGCCGCGGCCCAAGCCCTCGGCCTGGACCTCGACGCATCGCAGCTCGCCAGTCTCCTCGCCTACCTCGCCCTCATCTCCAAGTGGAACAAGGTCTACAACCTGACCGCCGTCCGCGATCCCGAGGAAATGCTGGTCCAGCACCTCTTCGACAGCCTCGCGGTGATCGGCCCGCTGCGGCGCCACACCCAGGGCAGGGCGGTCCGCCTGCTGGACGTGGGGTCGGGTGCCGGCTTGCCGGGCGTGGTGATCGCCGTCTGCTGCCCGGAGATCCGGGTCGACTGCGTGGACACGGTGGGCAAGAAAGCGGCCTTCATCCAGCAGGCGGCAGCGCAACTCCAGTTGCCCAACCTGCGCGGCGCCCATGATCGCGTCGAGCGCCTCGCCGACCGCTACGACGTGATCTGCTCGCGGGCCTTCGCCTCGCTGTCGGACTTCGTCTCCTGGTCCGCCCATGCACTCGCCGATGACGGCGTGTGGTTGGCGATGAAGGGCAAGCGGCCCGATGCGGAGATCGCGGAACTGCCCGCGGCGTCGGAAGTGTTCCACGTGGAACAACTCACCGTCCCCGAGCTCGCCGCCGAGCGCTGCATCGTCTGGATGCGCAAGCGTGCGCGTGCGCAAAGTGCCACAGCTGCCGCAAGGCCCTGACGGTACACTCGTCGCTCAACTGGAGGGGCCATGCTCGGCGTTGCAGACTACGGCGCGTTCGTCGCCGCGATCCTGATTTTCCTGGCCATCCCCGGGCCGGGAAACCTGGCGCTGATCACCTCGACCAGCAAGGGCGGCATCCCCGGCGGCATCGGCGCGACCCTGGGCATCATTGCCGGCGACCAGGTCCTCATGTGGGCCGCCGTGGCCGGCGTCGCCGCCCTGCTGCTGGCTTCGCCGGCGGCCTTCGTGGCCGTGCAGTGGGCCGGCGCCGCCTACCTCGCCTGGCTCGGCTTTCGCATGCTCACCGCCAGGCCCGGTGCCAAGCCCGTGCTGCACATCCAGCCGCGCCACTATTTCCGGCAGGCGGCCGTCATCACCTTGCTCAATCCCAAGGCCATCGTGTTCTACATGGCCTTCTTCCCGCTGTTCGTCGATCCCGCGCACCACCAGGGCCTGCTGACCTTCGGCGTGATGGCCGCGACGATCGCGGTGCTGACTTTCGCGTACGGGCTGGTGGCGGTGCTGCTCACGCACTTCCTGGCCGAACGCATGCGCGCCAACCCGGCGATCGGGCGGTTGCTGCAGAAGCTCGCCGGCGTCTGCCTCATCGGCTTCGGCGTCAAGCTGGCGGTGTCCAGGTAACTCCAAGAATGACCAAGATCTTTTGCGTCGCCAACCAGAAGGGTGGGGTTGGCAAGACGACGACGACGGTGAACCTTTCCGCCGGCCTGGCCAAGGTGGGCCAGCGCGTGCTGATGGTGGACCTGGACCCGCAGGGCAATGCGACCATGGGCTCCGGCGTCGACAAGCGCCAGTTGAAGCTCTCCGTGTACGACGTGCTGCTCGAATCCGCGTCGATCGCCGAGGCGCGCGCGCGCAGCGAGCGGCTGATCGACGCCGGCTGCGCCTACGACGTGCTCGGTGCCAACCGCGACCTCGCCGGTGCCGAGGTCGAACTGGTGGACGTCGAGCGCCGCGAGCGCCGACTGAAGGACGCGATCGCCAAGGTGGCGGGCGAGTACGACTTCGTGCTGATCGACTGCCCGCCCTCGCTGTCGATGCTCACGCTCAATGGCCTGTGCGCCGCCCACGGGGTGATCGTCCCGATGCAGTGCGAGTACTTTGCGCTCGAAGGGCTGTCCGACCTGGTCAACACGATCAAGCAGGTGCACGCCAACCTGAACAAGGACCTGGAGATCATCGGCCTGCTGCGCGTGATGTTCGATCCACGCATCACCCTGCAGCAGCAGGTGAGCGACCAGCTCAAGGCACACTTCGCCGACAAGGTGTTCAACACCGTGATCCCGCGCAACGTGCGCCTGGCCGAAGCCCCCAGCTATGGCCTGCCCGGCGTGGCCTTCGATCCGGGCGCACGCGGCAGCCAGGCGTACGTCGAGTTCGCGCAGGAGATGGTGGACCGCATCGGCAGCATGCGGTCGTCTCCGGTGGCGCACGCCGCCTAGGTCGGCAGCTAGCAAAACAGTAGCGGTGAAGGCTCGCAACGTGCTCGTGCTGCCCGGGTGGGAGGGCAGCGGACCGAAACACTGGCAGACCCTGTGGGAGCAGCGGCACGGCTATCGCCGGGTGGAGCAGCACGACTGGCTGCGGCCGCTGCGCGGCGACTGGGTCGCGCGGCTGGAGGACGTCGTGCTGTCCTGCGACGAGCCGGCGGTGCTGGTGGCGCACAGCCTCGGCTGCATCCTGGTGGCGGCCTGGGCCGCGCACTCGCGCAACACCCAGCGCGTGAAGGCGGCGCTGCTGGTCGCGCCCGGCGACGTGGAGCGTCCCGAGGTGCGCGAGCAGCTGCCCTCGTGGTCGCCGATCGAGCTGCGGACGCTGCCCTTTCCGAGCGTGCTGCTCGCCAGCCGCGACGATCCCTACTGCAGCTTCGAGCGCGCCCGCCTGTTCGCGCACGCGTGGGGCGCGCAGTTCATGGACTACGGCGACTGCGGCCACATCAACGCGGAGTCCGGGCTCGCGAGCTGGCCGGAAGGACACGTCCTGCTGCAGGACCTGATGAAGGATTGATGACGTGGCCGGCGCCGCCGGCGCGGTCGCGCGAAAAAGCGCACGAATGAAATGGTGAACGCGATGGTGACGAAGAAACCCAAGGGCCTCGGGCGCGGCCTCGAAGCGCTGCTCGGACCCAAGGTGGAGGAGGGCTCGCACGCCGGCGGCGCCGAGAACGCCGGCACCACCGCGGGCGTGCCGATGTCGATGCTGCTCGCCGACATGGTGCCCGGCATGTACCAGCCGCGCACGCGCATGGACGAGGGCGCGCTCTACGAGCTGGCCGAATCGATCAAGGCGCAGGGCATCATGCAGCCGATCCTGGTGCGCCGGCTCGGCGAGGGCGACAACGCCGGCAAGTACGAGATCATCGCCGGCGAACGCCGCTTCCGCGCGGCGCGGCTGGCGGGCCTGGACAGCGTGCCGGTGCTGGTGCGCGACGTGCCGGACGAGGCTGCGGCGGCGATGGCGCTGATCGAGAACATCCAGCGCGAGGACCTCAACCCGCTGGAAGAGGCGCAGGGCCTGCAGCGCCTGATCAAGGACTTCGGACTCACGCACGAACAGGCGGCCCAGGCGGTGGGGCGTTCGCGCAGCGCCGCATCGAACCTGCTGCGCCTGCTGAACCTGGCCGACCCCGTGCAGACCATGCTGATGGCCGGCGACATCGACATGGGCCACGCGCGCGCGCTGCTGGCGCTGGAGCGCGCCGCGCAGATCACGGCCGCCAACCAGATCGCGCACAAGAAGCTGTCGGTGCGCGAGGCCGAAAGCCTGGTCAAGCGCATCGGCGCCGAGTTCAGCCTGGTCTCGCCCAAGCCGAAGAAGGAGAAGTCGCGCGACCTGCGGCGCATCGAGGAGGAACTCTCCGACCTGCTCACCGCGGAAGTGGAAGTGCGCGTGAAGAAGCGCGTGAAGCGCCACGGCCGCATCGAGGAGCTGGGCGAGATCGCGATCTCCTTCGGTTCGCTCGACGAACTCAACGGCCTGATCGACCGCCTGCGCGGCTGAGGCAGGCTGCTCCTCCCTCCCCCTCCGGGGGAGGGCCGGGGGTGGGGGCGCTCGCAGGCCACCCGAGCGCACCGTGCCACTCGCCCCCGAATCTGCTGCGGCGCAACGCGCACCGCGCCGCTCCCGCGATCCCTTGACGCAAGTCACAACCCTTCCCCACCCGCTGCGTAGATTGAGTACCGGGGCCTTCCCCATGCGACTCGAGGAGCAGTAATGGCTACGAAAGCTGGAACATCCGCCGTGCGGGCGACCGTGCCCGCGATCGTCGTGCTTTCGGCGTTCGCGTTCGGCTCGCCGGCCTTCGGTGCCGCCCAGAAGATGCGCGATGGCAAGCAGGTGGTCGACACCGTCTGCGCGGCCTGCCACGCGCAGGGCAAGGACAACGCGCCGAAGATCGGCGACCGCAGCGCCTGGACTCCGCGCTTCGCCAAGGGCCTCGACGTCCTGATCGACGCCGCCGTCAACGGCCACGGCGGCATGCCCTCGCGCGGCGGCGTGTCGCAACTGGAGCGCGAGGAACTGCGCTCGGCCGTCCTCTACATGTTCAATTACGGCCTGCCGCCCGTGGCGCCGCCGCCGGAGGTGGCGAAGGCCGATCCGCGCCACAAGCTGGTCGCGGGCACCGACATCTACTTCGGCGCGATGCCGGCCGAGGCCATGCGATCGAGCGGGCAGGGCAAGGCGGGCGTCCCGTCCGGCAAGGGCTACTACCACCTGAACATCTCGCTGGCCGACCAGAAGACCGGCGCGCAGGTGAAGGACGCGAAGGTGAAGCTGCGCGTCACCGACGGCATGTCGGAGCAGAGCAGTGCGTTGTCGCCGGTGGTGGCGAACAACGCGGTGAGCTACGGCGACTTCTTCAAGCTCACGAGCGGCGGCGCGTACAACATCCAGGCCGAAGTGACGCGGCCGGGATTGCCCAAGCCGATCGTGACGAATTTCGAGTTCCGGGCGCCTTAGGTTTCTTGGGGTGGGGTGAGGGGGAGTGAAAACCGCGCCTTCGGGCGCGGTTTTCCTTTGGGACGCGTCAGGGGCGCGCGAGCGCCATGAGCGTGCGCAGGTCCGCGGCCTGGCCCAGCCCCCAGCACGCCGCGATCAGCTCGCGCGTCTTCGCCGCGCCGAGCACCGGCTCCGACAGCTGCGTGAACTTGCCTTCCAGCATGCTGTCCGTCATCGGGCGCTGCAGCGAGCCGATCGCGTGTTCCACGAACACGTGCACCTTGCGGCCGTCGGTCAGCACCGCGGTCACGTCGGCGCTCGCCTCGTCGATGCTGTTGTCCACCGTGGCCACCACCTTGCGGCGCAGCGCCACCATGTCCGGCCGGTTCACGATCGCGTCGTCGTACTCCGATTCGCCGGCGCGGCCGAAGATCAGGCCCGCCGCGCAGCCGTGGTACACGCTGAACTTGCCTTGCAGGCCGTCGGCCGGCTCCTTCTTGCCGGTGAGTTCCAGCACCAGCGAGTGCACGCGCAACTCGATGCGCTCGACCTGCTCGGCGCGCACGCCCTGCTCGCGCAGCTGCGCGCAGGCGTCGATGCTCGGGTGGATCACGATGCCGCAGGCGAAGGGTTTGTAGCTGTTGAAGGAGATCTCGAAGCGCTTGCCCAGTTCGTCGGTCGCCTCGTTCCACGCCGTCTTCGTCGACACGACCTGCGCCCAGCCGCGCGGTGCTTCCAGTGCGCGCGGGCTCGCCGTGAAACCCTTGGCCGCCAGCAGCGCGGACATCAGGCCGGCACGCGCGGCGCCACCCGGGTGGAAGGGCTTGGTCATCGTGCCGAACTGCTCGCGCAGGCCGATCGGCTGCGAAGCCGCGATGCCCAGCGCCATCTGCGTGCGCTGCGCGTCCAGCTTGAGCAGGCGCGCGCAGCCGGCGGCGGCCCCCAGCATGCCGGTGGTGCCGGTGATGTGCCAGCCGCGGTCGTAGTGCTCGGGGTAGACCAGGTTGCCGAGGCGGCACGAGACGTCGATGCCCAGCACCAGCGCGTCGATCACCTCGCGGCCGCTCATGCCCTGGTGCTCGGCCAGCGCCATCAGCGCGGAGGCGACCGGGCCGGCCGGGTGGATGATCGTCTTGAGGTGCGTGTCGTCGAAGTCGAAGGTGTGCGAGGTGATGCCGTTGACGAGCGCGGCGCTCGCCATGTCCACCTTCTCGCTGCGCCCGGCCACCGTGGCCTGCGGCGCGGGCTGCAGTTCGGCGACGGCGGCCAGTGCCGCATCGGCGGCTTCGTGCTTCGCCGCGCCGACGGCGCAACCGAGCCAGTTGAGGAAGGTGCGGTGCGCCTCGTGGTCGACGGCGTCGTTCCAGCCGCGCGAGGGATGCGAGGCGACGTACTCGGCGAGGATCTTCGTGATCGCAGGCGCGTTGTGGTCGGCCGGGACCTGGGTGTTGCGGGCCATGGGCTTCCTTATGCGTCGATGTGCAGGTTCTGCGCCTTGACCAGGGCGGTCCAGCGCGCGACGTCGGCCTGGATGTACTTGCCGAAGGCCTCGGGGCTCATCGCCTGGGGTTCGATGGCCTCGGCCGAGAGCTTCTCGCGCAGGTCCGGCGAGGAGAGCACCTGCGCCAGGGAGATGTTCAGGCGGCTTGCGATCTCGTGCGGCAGGCCGGCCGGACCGACGACGCCGTACCACTGCATGGCGTCGAAGTTCTTCAGGCCGAGTTCTTCCAGCGTCGGCACGTCGCGGATCTGCTCGGCGCGGCGCTTGCCGGTGAGCGCCAGCGGGCGCAGGCGCCCGGAACGGATGTGGGGCAGGGCGGCAGCCAGGCCGGGGAACATGGCCTGCGTCTGGCCGCCGATCACGTCGGTGATGGCCGGCGCGATGCCGCGGTACGGGATGTGCACCATGGGCACGTGCAGTTGCTGCTTGAGCAGTTCCATGGTCAGGTGCGTGAGCGAGCCGGGGCCGGCGGAGCCGTAGCTCACCTTGCCCTTGTTGGCGTTCAGCCAGGCGACGAACTCCTTGAAGTTCTTCACCGGCAGGTTGGCGTCGACCACCAGCACGTTGGGCGTGGCGCCGATCATGCCGATCGGCGTGAAGTCCTTGATCGGGTCGTAAGGCAGCTTGCGCGTGGCGGGGCTGGTGCCGTGCGTGGCCACGTAGCCCTGCATCAGCGTGTAGCCGTCGGCGGGCGCGCGCATCGTCTGCTGCGCGGCGACCACGCCGCCGCCGCCGCTCTGGTTGTCGACGATGAAGGTCGTGTTCAGCGCCTTCGCCCAGCGGTCGCAGATGGTGCGGCCGACCATGTCGCTGCCGCCGCCGGGCGCGACGGGAACGATGTAGCGGATCGGCTTGTCGGGAAAGCCCTGGGCGCGTGTGGCAGTCCAGGGTGCCAGCGCGAGCGCAGGCGCGGCCTGCAGGAGGGCACGTCGTTTCACTTCTTCAGTCTCCTTGTCGAATCTCTTGGGCGGCGGCCAGGCGTTCGTGCGCCCGTTCCACGTGGTCGGCGACCAGTTGCTCGCACCGGGCGGCATCGCCGGCGCGCACCGCCGCCGCGATCTGGCGGTGGTCGGCGACGGAGGCGGCCATGCCCATGCCGTGCGACAAGTTGGTCAAACGCGACAGGTGCAGCTTCTGGACGATGTTTCGATAGGTGTCGGCGAGCGCGCCATTGCGCGTGGCTTCCACCATGATCCAGTGGAAGCGCAGGTTCTCGCTGTAGTAGGCGCTCACGTTATGGCTACGAGCGGCTTGCTCCATGCGACCGACGGAGCTGTCCAGCGCATCGGCCAACGGCGCTCGGTCGGGCTCGGGCAGCTGGGCGGAGCGCCGGCCGGCGAAGCCGTCGAGCAGGGCGCGCATCTCGTAGAGCCCGCGCACTTCCTCGGCGGACAACTGGCGCACGAACACGCCGGAGTGCTTGCGTGCCTCCACCAGGCCGGAGCTCTCCAGCTCGCGCAGCGCCTCGCGCACCGGGACGCGCGAGACGCCCAGGCGGCTGGCCACGTCCGGCTCGTTGATCCTCTGGCCGGCCTTGATCTCGCCGCGCAGGATCATGCCCAGCACGTCGTCGCGCACCAGCTTTCCGAGCGAGGTGGCACGGACCTGGGCGGCAAAAGCCTGGTCGGCTTCGGAGGGCGGGTCCCATGGCAGCATATCCGAAATATTGTATACGATTACGCTTTGCTTCAGCTGTGCCTTGCGGCCGCTGCCTAGGATGGCTTCGTGTTCTTGACCGGGAGACCGGATGAAGACGAAGCAGTACGGAATCGGGCTGGCCCTGGTGCTGGCCCTGGGGGCGATGGGCGCGGCCCGGGCGGAGACCTTCCGCTGCCAGCTGGCCGACCGCATCGCGAGCTACCAGCAGACCCCTTGCGCGGTGCCGGACCTGCCGCCACCGCCCGCCGTGGCGCCCAAGCCGGCACCCAAGCCGGCCATGGCGCCGCTGGCCCCACGCGCGGGCGACGACGCCCCGTTTTCCACCCTCACGCCGCGCAAGCGCGAAGTGCTGGACCTCACCGCCCGGCTCGAGCGCTGCCGCAGCGACCAGCCCGGGTTCGCCGGCAAGTCCGACGACCTCTACCGGTCCTGGCGGCGCCGCCACGCCGCCACCCTGTCGGAGCACAGCCACCTGCTCGCCACCAAGATCCGCGTGACCCGCCCCGATGCCGCCGCCTGCAGCGACGACTGGCTGCGCGAGATCGAGCCGCTGGCGCGCGAGCCCGACGCGCGCTTCAGCACCGTGGAGAAGACTTGGCAGGCCTTCGTCGCCGCGCTGCTGGCGGCCGACCGCGCGGCGGTCATGCGCTGCGTGACCGGCCCCGTGGCGCGCGCCATGGGCGACCGCCTGGAGCGGCTGGCCGACGCCGACCTGCGCCGCATGGGCGCCAACATCCGCGAATTGAAGGTGCTGTGGGGCGACGACTACGACAAGGAAGCCCTGGTCGTGCACGGCGACCGCGTGGACGGCGTCGTGTTCCGGCGCAACGTGAACGAGGAATGGAAGGTCCGCGAGATGAAGCCCGCGGCCCTCAAGCCCGCTACACCGAGAAGATCTTCCCCGGATTCATGATGTTCTTCGGATCGAGCGCGCGCTTGATCGTCCGCATCATGTCCACCGCGCCGGCGCCGGCCTCGTCGACCAGGAAGCCCATCTTGTGCAGGCCCACGCCGTGCTCGCCGGTGCAGGTGCCGCCCAGGCGCAGCGCGCGGGCGACCAGCTTCGTGTTCAGCTCCTCGGCCACCACGCGTTCCTGCGGCTGGTTCGGGTCCAGCAGGTAGCCGAAGTGGAAGTTGCCGTCGCCGACGTGGCCGACCAGGAAGTAGGGGATGCCGCTCGCGTCCGCTTCGGCCACCGAGTCCAGCAGGCAGTCGGCCAGGCGCGAGATCGGCACGCAGGTGTCGGTGGAGATCGCGCGGCAGCCGGGGCGCGACTGGATGGCGGCGAAATAGGCGTTGTGGCGCGCCGTCCAGAGACGCGTGCGCTCCTCCGGCGTGGTCGCCCATTCGAAGGCGTTGCCGCCGTGCTCGGTCGCGATCTCCTGCACGGTGTGCGCCTGCTCCTTCACGCCCTCGGGCGAGCCGTGGAACTCCATCAGCAGCATGGGCTCCTCGCGCAGGCCCAGCTTGGCGTAGGTATTGACCATGCGCACCGAGTTCACGTCGATCAGTTCCACCCGCGCGATCGGCACGCCGAGCTGGATCACCTGGATCACGGTGTGGACCGCGGCGGCGATGCTCGGGAAGGAACAGACCGCCGCCGAGATCGCTTCGGGGATCGGGTACAGGCGCAGCGTCACCTCGGTGATCACGCCCAGCGTGCCCTCGCTGCCGATGAACAGGCGCGTGAGGTCGTAGCCGGCCGAGGACTTGCGCGCGCGCGTGCCGGTTCGGATCGTCTCGCCGGAGGCGGTCACCACTTCGAGGGCCAGCACGTTCTCGCGCATCGTTCCGTAGCGCACGGCGTTGGTACCGGAGGCACGGGTGGCGGCCATGCCGCCGAGGGAAGCGTCGGCGCCCGGATCGATCGGGAAGAACAGGCCGGTGCTGCGGATCTCCTCATTGAGCTGCTTGCGCGTCACGCCCGGCTGCACCGTCACGGTTAAGTCCTCGGGATTGACGGAGAGCACCTTGTTCATGCGGCCCACGTCGATGCTGATGCCGCCCTGCACCGCCAGCAGGTGGCCTTCGAGCGAGGAGCCGACGCCGAAGGGGATCACCGGGGTGTCGTGTCCGCTCGCCAGTCGCACCGCATCGGCGACGTCCTGCGTGCTTTCCGCGAAGATCACGGCGGCCGGCGGCGGCGCCTCGAACGAGGACTCGTCGCGGCCGTGCTGTTCGCGCACCGCCAGCGCCGTGGAACACCGGTCGCCGAAGCGCTGCTTGAGCGCCTCGATCAGCGCGGGCGGGACGTCGCGCTGCTGGATGTCGGGGACCAGGTGCGACAGGGCGGCGGGTGCGTTCATGGGGGTACTCCGGAGGCAGCCCGCAGTGTAGTCGCCCGCCCGTGGCGCGGCGGGCCGAGGGGAATCCCTCAGCGCATCGAATCCTCGTACTCGAAGCGCGAGATCACGCCGTCGTAGTTGCGGTCCATCTCCTCGAAGGTCATCGTGCTGATGCTCAGCCGGCCGAACTCGGCGCGCGTGATGTCGCCGTCGTGGTTGCCGTCGGCGAAGAAGAAGGAGCGCGCCTGGTCGGTGGCGCTGAAGCCGCCCGCGCCGCCCACCGTCTGGCCGGGGCCGCGCACGGTGGCGCCCGCACCCATCACGTTGGTCGCGACGGCGGCCGTGACGGCGGGGGTGGCGATGGTGGTCCCGGGCGTGACGATGGTCGTGCCCGGCACGAGGAAGCCGGACGTGGTCGTCGTCGTGGGGGTCGAGTCCGGGGACGGGATCTCGCTCGGGATCGACGTGGTGGTGGCGACGCTGCTGCCGCCGGGCGGGATCATCGTGGTGCTCTGCCCGATCGGGTTGGTCGAGACGGCGCCGCCGCTGCCGGACGTGAGCCCGGCGGGGAAGGCCGGCACCAGGCCGGTGGGCCGCGGCGCGGTCTGCGCGATGCGCGACGCGGACGAGGGAATCGTGTTGGTGGCGGGCTGCACGCGGGAGGGCGCACGCGTGGTCTGCGCGTGCACGGCAGAGGCGGCGGCCAGGGCGCAGATGAGGGCTGCGGCAAGGCGGGTCGAGGCAAGCATGGCGACTCCTGTAGCTGAGGCTGCCGTCCGGGCGCGGACGGCCTGATTGCATGCTCGCGCCCGGCGCGATAACGGCACAGCCGGGCGTGCCGGCACTTGCTGTAGGAGCTTCGCGCACAATGGCTGCAACAGGAGAACGGCATGGGAAAGCGGCTGACCCAGATCGCCACGCGCACCGGCGACGATGGCACCACCGGCCTCGGCGACAACACGCGGGTGTCCAAGGACCACCTGCGGGTGCACGCCATGGGCGACGTCGACGAACTGAACTCGCACCTCGGCCTGCTGTTGTGCGAGGAGCTGCCGGCCGACGCGCGCGAACTGCTCGTCGACATCCAGCACCAGTTGTTCAACCTCGGCGGCGAGCTGTCGATCCCGGGCTTCGAGCTGCTGCAGGCCGATGCGGTGGCCGCGCTGGACGCGGCGCTGGCGCATCACAACGCGCAGCTGCCCAGGCTGCAGGAGTTCATCCTGCCGGCGGGCAATCGCGCCGCGGCCCAGGCGCATGTCTGCCGCACGGTGGCGCGCCGGGCCGAGCGGGCGGTGGTCGCGCTGGGCGCGCACGAGCCGCTGCGCGAGACGCCGCGGCAGTACCTCAATCGCCTGTCCGACCTGATGTTCGTGCTGGCGCGGGTGTTCAACCGCATGAATGGCGGCGACGATGTGTATTGGAAGAGCGAGCGCTTGAAGCAGGCCGAGGCGGATTGAGCTGGGGGCTTCCGGTAGGCTGGTGGTGAGCCTTGCGAACCCCAGCGATGCGCGGGCGCCGCGAAGCGCTGGGGTTTCGCTGTCGCTCCACCGCCAGCCTACGGGTTACCGCCGCCCAGTCACTTCGGCGCCAGCACCGCCAGCGTCAACCTCGACACGCAGGTCAGCTCCCCCGCTTCGTTGCGCAGCTCGATCTGCCACACCATCGTGCTGCGGCCGACGTGCACCGGCGTCGCCATCCCCGTCACCCACCCCGACGACGCGCTGCGGATGTGGTTGGCGTTGATGTCCAGGCCCACCACCCGGTGCCCCGCCGGCACGCAATGCGCGGCGGCCGTGGAGCCCAGCGTCTCCGCCAGCACCACGCTCACGCCGCCATGCAGGATGCCGTACGGCTGCACCGTGCGGTGGTCCACCGGCACGCGGCCCTTCACGTAGTCGTCGCCGACCTCGAGGAACTCGATCCCGAGCAGCTCGGGTGCCGTGTTGCGGTGGCGGTGCGTGAGTTCCTCGACGGAGATGGGCTGCTTCCAGATCGGCATGGGCGCCGATGTTAGCGCGGGCGCTGCGGCGTCGGGGTCTCCACGTTCGGTGCGTCGGCCACCGACACGCCGGTGGACGTGTTGCGATTGAGCAGGGCGTAGATGATGATCGCGCCGAAGGTGGCCGTGCCGATGCCGCCCAGCGCGAAGCCGCCGAACTTCAGCGTGAAGTCGCCCGTGCCCAGCACCAGCGTGATGGCCGCGACGATCAGGTTCTTGTTCTGCGAGAAGTCCACCCGGTTGTCGACCCAGATCTTGGCGCCGGCCACGGCGATGAGGCCGAACACCACGATGCTCACGCCGCCCATCACCGGCAGCGGGATCGCCTGGATCACTGCGCCGAACTTCGGCGAGAAGCCGAGGACGACCGCGATCAGCGCGGCGAACAGGAACACCGCCGTCGAATAGATCTTGGTGGCGGCCATCACGCCGATGTTCTCGGCGTACGTGGTCACGCCCGTGCCGCCGGCGAAGCCGCTCACCACCGTCGCCACGCCGTCGCCGAGGAAGGCGCGGCCCATGTACTGGTCCAGGTTGCGGCCGGTCATGGCCGTCACCGCCTTGATGTGGCCCAGGTTCTCCGCCACCAGGATGATCGCGACCGGCGCGATCAGCAGCATCGCCGGCCCGGTGAACACCGGTGCGGCGAAGGCCGGCGCCCCGACCCACGCGGCGTTCGCGATGCCGCTGAAGTCGATCGGCTTGCCCAGGCCCAGGCCGTTCGTGAACACGCCGTAGATCACGCTGGCGATGATCAGGCCGACCAGGATCAGCAGGCGCTGCACCATGCCCCTGGTGAGCACCGCGACGAGGCCCACGCAGACGAAGGTCACGGCCTGCATCCAGCTCTCGAAGTTGTTGGAGGCCATGTTCTTCACCGGGATGCCGGCGAGGTTCAGGCCGATCACCGCGACCACGGCGCCCGTGACCACCGGCGGCATGAAACGCTCGATCCAGCCGGTGCCGACCGCATGCACCACCGCGCCGATGATCGCGTAGACCGCGCCGCAGGCGATGATGCCGCCCAGCGCCACGCCGATGTTGGCGTTGGGGCCCTTGCCCGCATAGGCGGTGGCCGCGATCACCACGCCGATGAAGGCGAAGCTGGAGCCCAGGTAGCTGGGCACGCGGCCGCCGGTGATCAGGAAGAACAGCAGCGTGCCGACGCCGCTCATGAGGATGGCGATGTTCGGGTCGAACCCCATGAGGATGGGCGCGAGCACCGTGGCGCCGAACATCGCGATCACGTGCTGCACGCCCATCGCCGCGGTCTGCGGCCAGGGCAGGCGTTCGTCCGGGGCGATCACGCCCCCTTGCTGCAGCACCGCTGCAGGCCTCTCCGTCCAGTCGAACAGGGCCATCCGTCGTTCTCCTTGCTTCATTGGCAAACCGGTCGATGCTAGGAGCATTGCCGGGGCCACGCAAGGAAGGAGGCGACTGCTGTCAGTCCGCTGCAAAGAGGGCGACCTGCGCGAGCACCTTCTCGTCCTGCAGCAGCCGGCGATGCCCGAGGCCGTCGGTGGCGAGGAGGCGCGCACCCGCGATCGCCGCCGTGAAGGCCTCGCCGTCGGCGAAGCCGTTGATGCGGTCGCCGCGGTCGTGCACCACCAGCGTGGGCAGGGCGATGCGCGGGCCCACGGCACGGGGCTCGAACTGGTGCATCAGCACGCCTTCGCGCTGCTCGATGCGCTCCTGCAGGCCGGCCCGGGTCGATTCGCGCAGCCCGAACACCTGGGCGAAGTAGCGCGTGTACGCGCGCGGCGACGCCGGCGGCGCGAGCAGCACCAGCCGGCCGACGGGCAGGCCGCGGCTCGCCGCGTAGGCCGCGGCATTGGCACCCAGCGAATGGCCCGCGAGCAGCCGCACGGCGCGGCCCTGCGCCTGCAGGCGGCTGGCCACGTACTCGATCGCGCGGGCGAACTGCGGCAGGTTGCTGGTGCTGCCGGCGCTGCGGCCGTGCGCCGGCAATTCCAGCGCCACCGGCTGCCAGCCCTGCCGCGCGAGCGCATCGGCCAGCGGCAGCAGCTGGCGGGCGTGCCCGCCCCAGCCGTGCACCAGCAGGGCCACCGGCGCGCCGTCCTGCGCCGCCGGCGCGTACAGGGTGAGCCCGGCGCGCTCGAAGGGCCAGCGCTCGACCTGCCACCCTTGCGGCCAACCCCGCCGGTGCAGCCACTTGGGCGGCAAGGGCGTGGAGAACAGGCGCACGGCGGCGCGGACCGCCAGGGCCGGCCACACCGCCTGCGAGCCGCGCAGGGCCAGGCGGAAGACGCGGATGCCCAGGCTTTCGCCATAGAAGCCGGCGGTGAGGTCGACAGCGGTACTGCGGGACTGCATGGGGCGCGCTCCTTCAGAAGAAGACGAGGTCGTCGTTGCTGCGCGGCAGGGCGCGCAGCAGTTGCGTCGCGGCGCGGGCAGCGCGCCAGCCACCGAGGACGGCGAGGAGGATCAGCAGGGACAGCATGGGCATCCTTTCTGCGCACGGTCGTGCGAAATGAGGGCGAAGAACTCCGTCGGCGGCATCGGCTGTGGTGTCAGCTCTGGTAGGTGTCCAGCAGGCGCGCCCAGGTGAGCTGGGCACGGTCGGCGGCGCGGTGGTCGCGCAGGAAGCGGGCGTCGTGCAGCAGGCCCATGATGAGTCCGCTCATCTCGGAGACGAGCTGCTCGGGGTCGGTGTCGGGCTTGAGATGGCCGCACTCCCTGGCCTGCAGCACGGTGCGCCTCAGCGCGGCGCGCCAGCGGGTGACCTCCTCGAGCAGGTGCTCGCGCAGGGGTCCGTCGCGGTCGTCGAGCTCGAAGGCGCCGGCGGTGAAGATGCAGCCCGTTTCGGCCTCGACATCGCGGGTGCGCCGGATCCAGCGGCGCATGATCTCGTTCAGGCGCGGCAGGCCCTTGGGCTGCTGCATCGCGGGCAGGAACACGTCCGCGATGAAGCGGCGGCCGAACTCCTCGACCACGGCCTTCTGCAGCGCCTCGCGCGAGCCGACGCGCGAGAACACGCCGCTCTTGGACAGGCCGATCCGGTCGGCCACCGCCTGCAGCGTGATCGACTCCAGCCCTTCCTCGGCCGCGAGGTCGAGCGCGGCGCCGACGATGGCGGCGCGGGTCAGCTCGCTCTTGGCGGTTCGGGCGTCCATGGCGCGCAGATTAGCACGCCTGTGCGAAAAAGCAAATCCCGGCGCCGCCCTCGGCTTTCGTAGGCTGGCGGTGAGCCGCGAAGCGCGCGAACCCCAGCGCTGCGCGAAGCGAACCCCGGCGCTCCGCGCATCGCTGGGGTTCCGCTGCGCTCCACCGCCAGCCTACGAACGCTGCAACGCCTCGTCGAAGATCGCCACCGCCCGCGTCCACCCCGCCGACGC
This sequence comes from Ramlibacter sp. AN1133, assembly GCF_037890035.1. NCBI lineage: Bacteria > Pseudomonadati > Pseudomonadota > Betaproteobacteria > Burkholderiales > Comamonadaceae > Ramlibacter > Ramlibacter sp. AN1133. The sequence continues at coordinate 237,159 of NZ_JBBKTQ010000002.1, read as the reverse complement.
GCCGCGGATCTTGTGCGGAAAGCAGCTGATGTAGAAGCCGTCGGCCGGCAGGGCTTCCAGGTTGTGCAGCTTCTCCAGGTGGCAGTAGCCGATGTCCCGGCCGGCCTTGTGGCCTTCCCAGATCAGGGTGGGGTCGTGCGACTGCGCGTACTTCTTCGCCGTGTGCACGAAGGGCGCGTCCCAGCTCCACGCATCGGTGCCGGTCAGGCGCACGCCGCGCTCCAGCAGGTACATGGTCGCCTCGTAGCCCATGCCGGCGCCGGCGGCGACGTAGTCCGGCTGGCCATAGCGCGAGCCGGCGCGCGTGTTCACCACCACGATCTCCAGCGGCTGCAGGGTGTGCGCGATGCGGTGCAACTCCGCCTCGACATCCCGCGCGCTCACCACGTAGCCGTCCGGGAAATGACGGAAGTCCAGCTTCACCCCGGGCTGGAAGCACCACTCCAGCGGCACCTCGTCGATCGTGATCGCGCGTTCCTGGCCCCCGGCCTTGCGGTTCATCGTGGAGTGGAAGTGGTACGGCGCGTCGAGGTGCGTGCCGTTGTGCGTGTTCAACTGCACGAACTCCACCGCCCAGCCTTCGCCGTCCGGCAGGTCCTCGCGCTTGAGCCCGGGGAAGAAGCTGGCAATCTGTTCGGCCGTGGCGTCGTGCCGCAGGTACTGGATCCTGGGCGCGAACGCCGGCGGGTCCGACTGCACGTCGTTTTCCAGGTAGATCGAGAGGTCGACGAACTTGCGCGGCATGGAGTCCTCCGGGAGCCTGCGCCGGATTGGACGCGCCCCCGCAGGGCCGCGCACGTTCGTGGAAACCCTGAGCGGCCCGGTTCCGGAATCGCCCCGTGCGGCGCTACGCTGCAAGCCATGGCTGCCCCCTACGTTCCCCAGATCCGCCGCTACCAGGAGTGGCTGCGCGCCCATCGCGGCCTCGCCTTCGAGAACTACCAGGCCTTGTGGGAATGGTCGGTGCGCGACCTCGATGCGTTCTGGGACAGCATCTGGGAGTACCTGGAGCTCGAATCGCCGACGCCCCACGGCAAGGCGCTGGCGCAGGAGAAGATGCCCGGCGCCCGCTGGTTCGAAGGCGCGCAAGTGAACTACGCGCGCCAGGTGCTGCGGCATGTGGATGCGGCGCATGCCGCGGGCGTGCCGGCGCTCGTCGCCCGCAACGAGAAGGGTGAGAACCGCGAACTGTCCTGGCCCGAGCTGCGCCGGCAGGTCGCCTCGGTGGCCCTGCACCTGAAGGCGCAGGGCCTGCAGCCCGGCGACCGCGTGGCCGCCTACCTGCCGAACATCCCGGAGGCGATGATCGCCTTCCTGGCCGTGGTGAGCCTGGGCGGCATCTGGAGCATCTGCGCGCCCGACATGGGCACCAACGCCGTGCTGGATCGCTTCAAGCAGATCGATCCGAAGATCCTGGTCGCGTGCGACGGCGTCACCTACGGCGGACGCGACTACGACCGCACCGGCATCGTCGCGGAGCTGAAAGCGGCGCTGCCCAGCGTGCAGCACGTGCTGGTGCACCGCATCCTCGGCGTCGACGGCTCGCAATTGCCGGCGCACACCGCATTCGCAGCCGTCACCGGCGCGAGCGGCCCCGAGGTCGAGGCCTTCGAGCCGATGTGGCTGCCCTTCGACCATCCGGTCTGGATCGTGTACTCGAGCGGCACCACCGGGCTGCCGAAGCCGATCGTGCACGGGCACGGAGGCATCCTGCTGGTGATGCTGATGATGTGCGTGCTGCACAACGACATCGGCTGCAGCTACGACGAGAACAGCCGTGGCGAACGCTACCTCTGGTACAGCTCCACCGGCTGGGTGATGTGGAACGCGCAGATGGCGGGCCTGCTCAATGGCACCACCTGCTGCATCTACGACGGCAATCCCGCCGGCAGCAAGGACAAGCCCGACTGGGGCGTGCTGTGGCGCTTCGCCGCCGACCTGGGCGTGACCTTCTTCGGCGCCGGCGCCGCCTACTTCGCCAACTGCATGAAGGCGGGCATCGAGCTGGCGCAGTGGCCGGGCCTGAAGTCCGTGCGGGCCCTGGGCACGACCGGCTCGCCGCTGCCCGAAGACGTGCAGCGCTGGGGCATGGCGCAGTTCCGCACGCTGGGCGTGCCGGAGATCTGGTGGTGCAACATCTCCGGCGGCACCGACTTCGCCGGCGCCTTCATCGGCGGCAACCGCGAGCTGCCGCAGGTGCCCGGCGAGATGCAGTGCCGCATGCTCGGTTGCGCGGTGCAGGCGTGGAACGAGCAGGGCCAGCCGGTGATCGGCGAGGTGGGCGAGCTGGTGTGCACGCGGCCCATCCCCTCGATGCCGCTGTACTTCTGGAACGATCCCGGCAACCAGCGCTATCTCTCCAGCTATTTCGACACCTATCCCGGCGTCTGGCGCCATGGCGACTGGCTGAAGATCTCGCCGCAGGGCGGCTGCGTCATCTACGGGCGCAGCGACGCGACGATCAACCGCCACGGCCTGCGCATGGGCACGGCGGAGATCTACAGCGCCGTGGAGGGCATCCCCGAGGTGCTCGACTCGATGGTGGTCGACCTGGAGTACCTGGGGCGCGCGAGCTACATGCCGCTGTTCGTGGTGCTGCGCCCGGGCGTGACCCTGGACGACGCGATGAAGGCGAAGATCGCCCACGCGATCCGCACGGCGCTGAGCCCGCGCTTCGTGCCCGACGAGATCGTGCAGGTGGCCGAGATCCCGCGCACGCTCACCGGCAAGAAGCAGGAACTGCCGATCAAGAAGCTGATGCTGGGCCAGCCGATCGAGAAGGTGGTGAACCGGGACGCGATGGCGAACCCGGGCTGCCTGGAGGCGTATGTGGCGTTCGCGAAGGCGAAGGCCGGCGGGTGAGGAATCGCGGGCCGGCGGGCGGGATATGGCGGGCCGGCGGGTCGGATATCGCGGGCCGGCGGGCGGGATATCGCGGGCGGGCGGGTCGGATATCGCGGGCCGGCGGGTGAGGAATTCGTAGGCTGGTGCTGAGCCGCGAAGCGCGCGAAGCCCAGCGTTCTGCGCACACCAAGCGCTGGGCTTCGCGCTGGCGCGGCTCAGCACCAGCCTACAAGACCCCGCTCGCCTCCTGCTCCAGCAGGTCCAGGAACAAGCGCACCTTCGCCGCCACCAGCCTGCGCCCCGGCAGCAGCGCATGCATCTTCAGCGGCTCGCATCGCCAGTCCGCCAGCAAGGGCACGAGTTCCCCCCGCGCCACCGCCTCCGCGCAGAACGTCGCCGTGATCCGCGCCACGCCCAGCCCCGCGACCGCAGCGCGCAGCCGCACTTGCGCATTCCCGCTGCGCAGCCGCGGATTGCGCACGTCCACCTCCGCGGTCGCCGCGGCCGCATCGGTGAACGCCCATTCCTGGTCGTCCGCGCCCGCCAGCAACGGCAACGCCGCCAGCTCCTCCGGATGCGCCAGCGCCTCGCGCCCCGCCAGCAGCGACGGCGCCGCGAACACGCCGCGCTCGAGCGAATACATCCGCCGCGTGACCACGCTGGCGGGCGCGAGGCCGTGCGCGATGGCGGAGAACACGATGTCGTAGTGCCGCTCGAACAGCGCCACCCGCGCATGCTCGACGTCGAGATGGATCTTCAGCTGCGGATGCTCCCGCATCACGCGGCACGCCACCGGCGCCAGGTGGTGCGCGCCGAACTCGTAGGGCGCCGCGATCCGCAAGGTGCCTTGCACCGTCTCCCCTTGCGCCAGCGCGTCGAGCGCGCGCTCGCGCAGCTGCGCGAAGGGCCGGGCCATGTCGCGGTAGAGGGATTCGCCGGCCTCGGTGAGCCTCAGCTGGCGCGTGGTGCGCTCCAGCAGCCGCGCGTTCAGCGCGGCCTCGAGCCGCGCCACCGAGGCGCTGAGGCTCGACTTCGGCCGCTCCAGCGCGCGCGCCGCGGCGCTGAAGCCGCCATGGTCCACCACCTGGCAGAAGGCATCGAAGTCGTCCCAGTTCATCGTTCAGGATCCGGAACACAGTGACCACGCCAGCGGGTTGCGGCAATCGTCCGTGCTTCCTAGGATTCTCGTCTCAACGCGCGACCCCCCGCGCCCCCTGGAGAACCCGGATGTTCCTGAAGAACTGCTGGTACGTGGCCGCATGGGACCACGAACTGATCGACGGCAAGCTGCTCGCCCGCACCCTCCTCGAAGAGGCCGTGCTCCTCTACAAGTCGGAGACCGGCAAGGTTGTCGCGCTGCAGGACCGCTGCTGCCATCGCGGCGTGCCCCTGCACCTGGGCCGCCGCGAAGGCGACGACATCCGCTGCATGTACCACGGCCTGAAGTTCGACCCGAGCGGCAAGTGCATCCAGATCCCCGGCCAGGAGACCGTGCCGGCCAAGCTGGGCGTCAGGAGCTACCCGGTGGTGGAGAAGGACCACCTGGTGTGGATCTGGATGGGCGACCCCGCCAAGGCGGACCCGGCCGAGATCATCGACTTCCCCTACCTGCGCGACCCGCAGTGGAAGGGCATTCCCGACTACATGCACTACCAGGCCAACTGGCTGCTGATCGTCGACAACCTGTCCGATTTCGCGCACCTGGCCTTCGTGCACACGAAGACACTGGGCGGCTCGGAGGAGTACGCGTACAAGACCAAGCCGGTGGCGGTCGAGCGGCTGCCGCGCGGCTTCCGCGTGGAGCGCTGGCACATGGACGCGCCGCCGCCGCCCTTCCACGACAAGGTGCTGCCGGCCGACCTGAAGGGCAAGCACGTCGACCGCCGCAACATCGGCCACATGCACATCCCGGGCATCTTCTTCCTCGAGTCGATGTTCTCGCCGGCCGGCAGCGGCTCGGAGCAGGGTCGGCGCGAGGGCACGAAGGAATACCGCAACTGCCAGTTCATGACGCCGGAGACGCGGCGCACCACCCACTTCTTCTGGACCTACCTGAACAACTGGGAAGGTGACGACGCCAACATCTCGCGCTCGCTGCACGGCAGCCTGATCGAAGGCTTCATGGAAGACAAGCACCTGATCGAGGCGCAGCAGGTCGTGATCGACTCCGACCCGGCCTTCGAGCTGCAGGCCATCGCGTCCGATGCCGCGCTCTCGCACTTCCGCATGACGCTGGCCAGGCTGGTGGCGCAGGAGGAGGCCGGGCGCGCGACGCAGCAGGCGGCCGCGCCCAAGGTGGTGAAGCCGCACGAGATCGGGTTGAAGGCGTGAGCGGCGCATTCGCGGACCGCTTCGCGCAGCGGCGTCCAGAGACTGTGGCGGCCGAGGAATGGCAACTGCGGTGCGAACTGGCGGCGGCGTACCGCCTGTTCGCGCACCTGGGCTGGCACGAGCTGATCTACAACCACCTCACGGCGGGCGTGCCCGGCACCGAGCATTTCCTGATCAACCCCTTCGGCCTGATGTACCGCGAGGTGAGCGCCAGCAACCTGGTGAAGGTCGACCTCGAAGGCCGCAAGGTGGAGCCGGGCCCGTGGGCGGTGAACCCGGCGGGCTTCGTCGTGCACAGCGCGGTGCATGCCGCCCGGCCCGACGTGCAGTGCGTGATGCACTCGCACACCACGGCGGGCCAGGTGGTGGCCTGCCAGCAGGGCGGGCTGCTGCCCCTGAGCTTCAACGCGATGTTCTATGCGGGCCGGGTGGCGTACCACGACTTCGAGGGCATCACGCTGGAGCGCGAGGAATGCCAGCGGCTGGCGGCGGACCTGGGTGATCGCAACGTGATGATCCTGCGCAATCATGGGCTGCTGGTGTGCGGGCCCACGATCGGCGATGCGTTCGCCGAGCACTACATGCTGCAGAGGGCGTGCGAGGTGCAGGTGGCGGCGCAGGCGGCCGGCATGCCGCTGGTCATGCCCGCTGACGACATCGCCCGGCGCGCGTCGGCGCAGTACGACCGGACGGCGCGCAAGGGGGACCAGAACACGCTGCTGTGGGATGCGATGCTGCGGTGGGCGTGGGAGATCGATCCGTCGTTCTCGCATTGAAGCGCTGGGGTTTCGCTGGCGCTCCACCGCCAGCCTACGGTGGCGCTCGCCTCCAGCGCACCGTGGCGCTCCACCGCCAGCCTACGGTGGCGCTCACCTCCAGCCCACCGTGGCGCTCCACCTCCAGCCTACGGTGGCGCTCACCTCCAGCCCGTCGTGGCGCCGCGCGACGTTCGTAGGCTGGCGGTGAGCCGCGCAGCGCGCGAACCCCAGCGATGTCAGCGCGCCTTCTTCCGGTTCACCAGCACGATCCCCCCCGCCACCGCCATCAGCGCCACCAGCAGCTGCGGCGTCAGCCTCTCGTTCAGCAGCAGCACCCCGAACAGCAGCGCGAACAGCGGGGCGAGGAAGGTGAACGACGACAGCTGCGTCGCCGGGTAGTGCCGCAGCATCCACATCCACGCCAGGTAGCTCGCGAAGGCGCCGATCGCCGTCTGCAGCGCAATCGACACCCACGCGTACGCGGAGTAGTGCAGCGACCACTGCTCGCCCAGCCCGATCGACAGGAAAGGCGCCACGGCGGCCGTCACGCCCACTTGGTAGAACAGGGTCTTCTCCGCGCTGGCGGTCGCCAGCTTCGAACCGCGAATCACGATCGTGGTCAGCCCCCAGAGCGTGCCCGCCGCCAGCGCGAAGGCGTCGCCGCGCAACTGCCGCGCGGTGCTGTGCCCGGTGAAGCCTTCGCTGAAGGCCAGGGCCACCGCCGCGAACGCGATGCCGAGCCCGATCCACTGCAGCGGCCGCAGCCGCTCCGACGGCGCCACGCGCGGCAGCAGCAGGGCCACCACGAAGGGCGAGGTGTAGAGGAACACCGTGAGGCGCGAGGCGGCCGTGTCGCGCAAGCCCAGGTAGATGCAGGTGAACTCGGCCGCGAACAGCAGGCCCGCGAGCAGGCCGCCGCGCAAGGTGTCGTCCCGCTCGAACAGCCTGATGCCCCGCCACGCGCACCAGGCCCACAGCATCGCCGTGGCGCCGGCGAAGCGCAGCGCCGCCTGCCACAGGGGCGGCACTTCGGGCACCGTGGTCTTGATCAGGATCTGCTGGAAGCCCCAGAACAGGCAGCAGGCCACCAGCAGCGAAACGGCGAGGGCGTCGAGGTGTTGTTTTCGTTCGCGCATCGCGCGATGGTAGCGGCGAGGCTCAGCGACCCGCCAGCTTGGCCAGCAGCTGCTTGAGCTTCTGCTGCTCCGAGGCCGCCAGCGAGCGCAGCAGCTGCGACTCGTGGGCCCGCGCCTTTTCCAGCAGCGGCCGCACCAGCCGCTTGCCCGCCGCGCTCGCTCCGACCATCGTGCGGCGCTGGTCGGCGGGGTCGGCCAGCAGCGTGACCCAGCCCTGTTCCGCCATGCGCTGCACCAGCTTGGTCACGGTGGGCTGCTTGGCGAGCACCTCGTGCGCGAGCTGGCTGACGGTGAGCGGCGGGCTGTCGTGCAGCGTCGCCAGCACGCGCCACTCGATCGAGCTCAGGCCCGCGGCGCGCACCTGGCTGTCGAAGTTCTTGTACAGGGCATGGTTCGCCTGCCCGAGCAGGTAGCCCAGGTAGCCGTCGACGAAGCGCTCGGTGCTCACAGCGGCAGTTCCGTGTAGTACCGCCCGCCGTGGAACAGCAGCGGCAGCGCGCCGGCGCGATGCGCGCAGCGCTCCACCTCGCCGACGAAGATGACATGGTCGCCTTCCTCGTAGCGGCTGCGGTTGAAGCACTCGAAGGTGGCGGCCGCGCCATGCAGCAGCGGCGCGCCGCCCGCGCCGTCGTCGAAGCCGACGCCGGCCCAGCGATCGGCGCCGCGCGTGGCGAAGCGCTCCGCCAGTGCCTTCTGGTCGGCCGCCAGCACGTTGATCGCGTAGTGCGAGCCGGCGCTGAAGACCGCCATGGAGGCCGCCGCGCGCGACAGGCTCCACAGCACGAGCGGCGGCGCGAGCGACACCGAGTTGAAGGAATTGGCCGTGAGCCCGATCAGTCCACCCTGCGTGGTGCGCGCCGTGACGATGGTCACGCCGGTGGCGAACATGCCCAGGGCGGCGCGGAATTCCTGGGCGGAGAAGGTGGGCGGCTTCGCCTGCAGCGGCGGGTTCATCACGTGGCGGATTGCATGAAATTTCATGTAGTATGACTCACGAAGAGACGCGTCAACGCATGCTGCAGGAAACCATGGAACCCGCGTGGCTGGAGGCCTTCGAGTCCGTGCTGGGCCGCTGCGGCCTGCAGCCCGGCGACACCGTGGCGGTGCTGAGCGAAAGCCAGAGCCGTCCCGTCCTGCCGGAGCTCGCCCGGCTCGCCGCCGCCCGCCGCGGCGCCCGGGTCTTCAGCCTGGTGCTGCCCAGCGTCGTTGTGCAGTCCGCGCTGCCGGTGGCGCGTTCCACCGGTGCCTCGCCGGTCCTGCGCCAGATCGCCCCCGTCGTCTCCGCGCTGGCCGCCAGCACGCTGGTGGTGGATTGCACGGTCGAAGGCCTGATGCATGCGCCCGAGCTGCCCGCCATCCTCCAGGGCGGCGCGCGCGTGCTCTACGTCAGCAACGAACATCCGGAAGCTCTGGCGCGCCTGCTGCCGGACGACGCACTGGAGCCGCTCGTCAAGGAGCACGTCAAGCGCCTGCGCGGCGCGCGCGAGATGCGCGTCACCTCGCCCGCGGGAACGGATCTCGCGATCTCGCTGCAGGGTGCCGTGTGCGGCGGCAACTGGGGCTATACCACGCGTCCGGGCACGATGACCCACTGGCCCGGCGGCCTCGCGCTGGCCTTTCCCGCGCGCGGCAGCGTCCGCGGCACGCTGGTGCTGGCCGAGGGCGACGTCAACCTGACCTTCAAGCGCTACCTGGAAAAGCCCGTCACCCTGCACATCGAGGACGACCACGTCACGCGCATCGAGGGCGCCGGGCTCGATGCCGACCTGATGCGCAGCTACTTCGCCGGCTGGGGCGACCGCGAAGCCTACGCGGTGAGCCACGTGGGCTACGGCCTCAACGCCGCGGCGCGCTGGGACAGCATGGCGCTGTACGACAAGCGCGACTTCAACGGCACCGAGCTGCGCGCCTTCGCCGGCAACTTCCTTTACAGCACCGGCGCCAACGAGGTCGCCGGCCGCCACACGCCGGGCCACTTCGACCTGCCCCTGCGCCAATGCACCGTCCGCCTCGATGGCTCGGCGGTGGTCGAAGCCGGCAGGCTGCTCGCATGACCTCGACTCCGGCCTTCACAGCCCTGGGCGGCGGTGCCACCACCGTGCTGATGCTGCACGGCATCGGCGGCGGTCACCTCGCCTTCGCCCCGCAGGTGGAAACCTTGGCGTCGGCGGGCTATCGCGCCGTCGCCTGGGACATGCCCGGCTACGGCCGCAGCGCGCCGATCGAGCCCTATACCTTCAAGGGCCTGGCGCAAAGCTGCATCCAGCTGATCGAAACGCTCAAGTGCGGCAGCGTGGTGCTGCTCGGTCACAGCATGGGCGGCATGGTGGCGCAGGAAGTGGTGGCGCGCCGGCCCGACCTGGTGAGCCGCCTGATCCTGTGCGGCACCTCCAGCGCCTTCGGCAAGCCCGATGGCGAGTGGCAGCGCGCGTTCGTCGCGCAGCGCACCGCGCCGCTGGATGCCGGCCGCTCGATGGCGGAACTGGCGGAAACGCTGGTGCCGCAGATGGTGGGGCCCGGCTCGCTGCCGGAAGGCGTGCGCCTGGCCACGCACTGCATGGGCCTGGTGCCGGCGGCCACCTACCGGCGCGCGCTGGAATGCATCGTGACCTTCGACCGCCGCCGCAACCTCGGCGAGATCCACGTGCCCACGTTGCTGGTCGCGGGCGAACACGACCGCAACGCGCCGCCGGCGGTGATGAAGAAGATGGCCGAGGAGATCGCATGCAGCACCTACATCGAGATGAAGGGCGTGGGCCACCTGCAGAACCTGGAAGCGCCCGACGACTTCGACGGACTGGTGCTGAACTTCCTGGCGCTGCCCAACGTGCTGCTGCATTGAAGGCCGGCGCGCTCCTGTGGCTCGCGCTGGCCTGCGGCGTGGCGCGGGCCGAGCCGGACGCCGATCTGCTCGGCGCCGCGCGCGACTACCCCGTGGGCAGCGCGGCCACCTGGTACCAGGTGCCGTACCGCGTCGGCTCCTGGTCGGCACTGGACCAGGTACAGGGCTTCCACGTGCGGCGCGTGGCGGCACCCGCGCAGGCGCAGCCCCTGCCGCGGGCCGCGCAGCCGGTGGAGATCCGCTACCGCTACCGGAACATCGGCTACACGTTGCAGGACTACCTGGAACGCCAGCGCGCCACCGGCCTGCTCGTGCTGAAAGACGGGGAGATCGTGGCGGAACATTACCGCTACGGCCGCAAGGAGGACGCCCGCTTCCTGTCCTTCTCCATGGCCAAGAGCGTCACCTCGCTGCTGGTGGGCGTCGCCCTGGACAAGGGACTGATCGCCTCGCTCGACGACCCGGCGGCGAAGTACGCGCCGGCGCTCGCGGGCACGCCGTATGGCGAGACGGCGATCCGCCACCTGCTGCGCATGTCCTCGGGCCTGACCTTCACCGAGCGCTACGACGGCAACGACGACGTGGCCCGCATGACGCGTGCCTTCGACGCCCCCGGGGGCACGGCGGAGGTGCTGCGTTCCATCAGCGACCGGCACAGCCCGGCCGGCACCGTGTTCAAGTACGCGAGCGCGGAGACCGAGGTGCTGGGCCGCGTGCTCGCCGGCGCCACCGGGCGCACGCTGGCCGAACTCACGTCGGAGTGGCTCTGGACGCCGATCGGTGCCGAGCGCGACGCCTTCTGGCGCATCGGCGGCGATGGCCAGGAAGGCGCCTACGCCTACTTCAATGCCACGCTGCGCGACTACGCGCGGCTCGGCCTGCTGCTGGCGCGCGACGGGCGCGTCGGCGAGCGACAGGTGGTGCCGCGCGAGTACCTGCTCGATGCGACCGACGCGAAACGCCAGCCGGCCGCTTTCCGGCCGCGGCGCGCCACGCCTTTCTTCGGCTACGGCTACCAGTTCTGGCTGCTGCCGCTGGCGGAGCGCACGTTCGCGCTGCAGGGCGTGTACGGCCAGGGCCTCTACGTGCAGCCCGCCAGCGGCATCGTCCTGGTCGTCACCTCCGTGTGGCAGCAGGCCAGCGGCCAGCAGGACCCGGCCCCGGTGGAGGAACGCAACGCGCTGTGGATGGGCGTACTGCGTTCGCTGGGCGGCCGCACCGACTGAGAAACAGGAGCCCCCCGCATGCCCGACCTCGCCTTCACCCCCGCCGTGGGAGACCACGCCTTCACCGACGCCCAGCGCGAACTGCTGGCGCTCGCCCACACGCTCGGCCGCCAGAAGTTCGCGCCGCGCGCCGCGCAATGGGACGAGGAGGCGAGCTTCCCCTTCGCCAACTACGAGGACCTGCGCGCCGCCGGCCTGCTCGCGCTGTGCGTGCCGCGTGACCACGGCGGCCTCGGCGCCGACTACCCCACGTACATGATGGTGGCGGCGGAGATCGGCCGCTTCTGCGGCGCGACCGCGCTCACCTACAACATGCACATCTGCTCCACGCTGTGGACGGGGGTGCTGGCCGACGGCATCCCCATGACGGAAACGCAGCGGGCCGAGCACGCGCAGCGGCGCGAGCTGCACTTCCGCCGGGTGGTCGACGACGGCGCGATCTACGCCCAGCCCTTCTCGGAAGGCAGCGCCGCCGCGGCGGGGCGCGCGCCCTTCGGCACCACGGCCCGCAAGGTCGACGGCGGCTGGATCGTGAACGGCCGCAAGATCTTCGCCTCGCTCTCGGGGGCGGCCGACTACTACGGCGTGCTGTGCACCGAGGACAAGGGCGACGAGAAGCCCGATGCGCGCGACACCCTGTACCTGGCTGTGCCGGCCACCAGCGAGGGGCTGGCGGTCAGCGGCGACTGGAACCCGCTGGGCATGCGCGGCACGGTCAGCCGCAACCTCGGCTTCCAGGAAGTTTTCGTCGCCGATGCGGAACAACTGATGCCGCGCGGCGTCTACTGGAAGGGTGCGCAGACCTGGCCCGCGATGTTCTTCACGCTGGCGCCGACCTACCTGGGCCTGGCGAGCGCCGCCTACGATTTCACGGTGAGCTACCTGCGCGGGGAAGTGCCTGGCGAGCCGCCCGTGAAACGGCGGATGTATCCGACCAAGCAGATCGCGGTGGCGCAGATGCGCATCCAGCTGGAGCAGATGCGCAGCATCTTCCTGCGCGCCGTGCTGGAAGCACGGCCGAACCCTTCGAAGGACGAAAGGATGCGCCTGTATGCCGCGCAGTACACGGTGATGGAAGGCGCGAACGACATCGCGCGGCTGGCCATCCGCACCTGCGGCGGCCAGAGCATGATGAAGCACCTGCCGCTGGAGCGCATCTACCGCGACAGCCGCTGCGGCTCGCTGATGCTGCCGTGGACGGCTGAACTGGTGCTGGACCGGATGGGCCGCGAAACCCTGTACGAGGCTGGAGAGAGGGACGAGTGAAGAAGTTGTGGGTGCTGCCCGCCGCGCTGGTACTGGCGGGGGCGGTGCAGGGAGAAGTACCGCGCGTCGTGTCCAAGGGCCCTTCCGCGTGCGAGCGGCTCGGGCGGCGCCTGCCGAACGTGACGCCGCCGATGTGCGAGCGCAGCCTGCTGGTGGAAAGCGGGGCGAAATCGGTGAACGGCACGCCGCTGTACATGCGCGACATCGGGGCAGGCGACGCGAAGCTGCGCGTGCTGGTCACGGGGGCGATCCACGGCGACGAGCTGTCCTCGGCCTCGGTGGCGCTGCACTGGATGCGCCTTGCCGCCGAGGAACAGGTGCAGATGCCGCAGGCGGTGCACTGGCGCTTCGTGCCGGTGCTGAACCCGGACGGCCTGTTCGCCCAGCCGCCGACGCGCACCAACGCGCACGGGGTGGACCTGAACCGCAACTTCCCCACGCCGAACTGGGAGCGCGACGCGCCCGTGTACTGGCAGAAGCGCACGAAGAAGGACCCGCGCCGCTGGCCGGGCCCGAAGCCGCTGTCGGAGCCCGAGTCGCGCTTCCTGCACGAGCAGATGCAGAGCTTCAAGCCGCACCTGATCGTGGCGATCCACGCGCCCTACGGCGTGCTCGATTTCGACGGGCCGTCGGTGCCGCCGTCGCGGCTGGGCCGGCTCTACCTCGACCAGGTCGGCATCTTCCCGGGGTCGCTGGGCAATTACGGCGGCGTGCACAAGGGTGTGCCGGTCGTGACCGTCGAACTGCCCAACGCCCTGCGCACGCCGCTGGACGCGGAGATGCGCCAGATGTGGCTGGACCTGCTGCGCTGGACGGCGGCGAAGATTCCGGGCGACCCGCGGTAAAAGAGCTCCCCGCCGGTCGGGTTCGCCGCAGGCTGGAGGTGAGCCTCGCGAACCCCAGCGATCGCGCGAAGCGCTGGGGTTCGGCCTTCGGCGCTCACCGCCAGCCTGCGGAACGCACGCCGCATGCGGGATGCACGCCGCGTGCGGGGATGCACGTCCGCCGGTTTTTGGGCAGACTCCACCCCCATGACCACCGCCACCCCAGACATCGTGACGCGTTTCGGCAGCGGCCGGGCCGTCCAGCGCATCGAGGACGAAGGCCTGCTCAAGGGCCTGGGGCAGTACACCGACGACATCGCACCCGAGGGGCAGCTGCGTGCCGTGTTCGTGCGCTCGCCCTATCCGCACGCGCGCATCGCCTCCATCGACACTTCCACGGCCGCCTCCATGCCGGGCGTGGTGAAGGTCGCGACCGGGGCCGAGCTGGTCCAGGCGGGCGTGAAGGAAATCCCGACCAATCCCGCCTTCAGGCGTGCCGACGGTTCCCCGGCAGCCACCGCGCCGCGCCGGGCGCTGGCGCACGAGCGCGTGCGCTACGTCGGCGAGCCGGTGGCGATCGTGGTGGCCGAGTCGCTGCAGCAGGCGCGCGACGCCGCCGAAGCGATCTTCGTCGACTACGAGGAACTGCCCTGCGTGGTCGACCTCGAGGAGGCCACCACGCCCGGGGCGCCCGTGATCTGCGAGCAGGCCCCCGACAACGTCGCGGCGGAGATGCGCTTCGGCGATGCGAACAAGGCCGCCGCTGCCTTCGAGCAGGCCGCACACGTCGTGCAGCTGAAGATCGTCAACCAGCGGGTCGCCGCGGTCTCGATCGAACCGCGCTCCGTGCTGGCCTGGGTGGCGGAGGACGGCCGCCTCACCCTGCGCATGAGCAGCCAGATGCCTTCGGGCGTGCGCAACTCGCTCGCCAACGACATCCTCGGCATCGGCCGCGACAAGGTGCGCGTGACGGTGGGCGACGTCGGCGGCGGCTTCGGGATGAAGACCGGCATCTACCCGGAGGACGCCGCCGCCGCCTGGGCCGCTTGGACGCTGAAGAAGCCGGTGAAGTGGATCGCCGACCGCAGCGAGGAATTCCTCTCCTCCTTCCACGGCCGCGACCAGCAGGCGCAGGCGGAGCTCGCGCTGGCGGGCGACGGCCGCATCCTCGCGATGCGCCTGCGCACCCTGGCCAACGTCGGCGCCTACGCGACGGCGACGGGCATGACGATTCCCATGGTGGTCGGCCCGTGGGTCCAGACCAGCGTGTACGACATCCCCCTGATCGACTTCCACATCCGCTGCGTGATGACCAACACGGCCTGCACCGCGGCCTATCGCGGCGCGGGCCGGCCCGAGGCGATCTTCATCATCGAGCGCCTGATGGACGAGGCGGCGCGCCAGACCGGCATCGACCGCATCGAACTGCGCCGGCGCAATTTCGTGCGGCCCGAGCAGATGCCGTACAGGAATCCGATGGGGCAGGTGTACGACGTCGGCCGCTTCGAGATGATCATGGAGGAAGGCCTGGACCTGGCCGACTGGAGCGGCTTCGAGGCGCGCGCGGCGGACAGCAAGGCGCGCGGCAAGTTGCGCGGGCTGGGCATCTCCACCTTCCTCGAGTGGACCAGCGGCAACTCCTTCGAGGAGCGCATCACAGTCGACGTCAAGGCCGACGGCATCATCGAGGTGTTCTCCGCGGTCAACCAGATGGGGCAGGGGATTGCCACGACGCTGGCGCAGCTGGTGGTGGACGTGTTCAAGGTGCCCATCGACCAGGTGCGCGTGGTGCTGGGCGACACGGACCGCGGCGACGGCTTCGGCAGCGCCGGCTCGCGCTCGCTCTTCATCGGCGGCTCCGCGCTGCACCTCGGATCCATCAAGACGCTGGACACCGCGCGCGAGCTGGCGGCCAGGTCGCTCGAAGCTTCCGCCGCGGACCTGGAGTACACGGAAGGGCGCTTCGCGGTGAAGGGCACCGACGTGGGTATCGGCCTGTTCGAGCTGGCGGCCAAGCAGCCGGGCGGGCACATCTTCACCGACCACACCAGCTCCGTGCAGGGGCCGAGCTGGCCCAACGGCTGCCACGTGAGCGAGGTGGAGATCGATCCGCGGACCGGCGCCGTGGAGGTGGTGCGCTATGCGAGCGTGAACGACGTCGGCCGGGTGGTGAACCCGATGATCGTGCGCGGCCAGCTCGATGGCGGCGCGGTGCAGGGCATCGGGCAGGCGCTGTACGAGCACGTGGTCTACGACCGCGCCAGCGGCCAGCTGGTGACCGGCAGCCTGATGGACTATGCGGCGCCGCGCGCGGACATCGTGGAGTGCGAATTCGTGACGGAGATGAACCAGACGGTGCCGTGCACGACCAACCCGCTGGGGGCCAAGGGGGTGGGCGAGCTGGGCACGATCGGCGCGGCGCCCAGCATCGTGAATGCGGTGGCCGATGCGCTCGCGCGCGCGGGGCGCAAGGAAGCCGCGGCGGAGATCCAGATGCCGCTCACGCCGGCGAAGGTGTGGGCGGTGCTCAACGGCTGACGGGGAAAACCGAAATACCGGACGCAGAGGGCGCGAAGGGTACGCAGAGGACGCAAAGAAAGCCTTTAAAGGATGTTCTTCTGCGTCCTCTGCGTACCCTTCGCGTCCTCTGCGTCCGGCTGTCGGGTTTTGGATTCCCTTACGCGTTCAGCGACAGCTCGCCCTCGCCCCGGAAGCTATTCGCCGGCTCGAAGCCGTAGAACCTGAAGTTCATCCGCGGCATCCGCCCGCTGATCAGCTCCGCCATTGCCTTGCCGGAGCCGGCGCCATGCGTCCAGCCCAGCGTGCCGTGGCCCGCGTTGACCCACAGGCCGCCCACGCGGGTGCGGCCGATGTACGGGATGTTGGTCGGCGTCGCGGGACGCAGGCCGCTCCAGAACTTCGGGTCGCCGCCTTCTTCCGGCAGCCGCGTGTCGCACACGCCCGGCAGCACCTTCTCGATGCGCGCGGCCAGCATGCGGCAGCGGTCCTGCGCCAGCTGCGAGTCCAGCGTCGCGTCGTAACCCGACACCTCGATGGTGCCCGCCACGCGCAGCTCGTCACCCAGCCGGCTCATCGCCACCTTCACCTCGTCGTCGATGCTGCTCACGAGGGGCGCGTCCGCGGGCTTCTTCAGCTTGAAGGTGGCGCTGTAGCCCTTGCCGGGGTAGATCGGCAGGTCCACGCCCACCTGGCGCAGCAGCGGCGCGGTGTAGGAGCCGCAGGCCACGACCACGTCGTCGGCCGCGAGGCGCTGCACGATGCCGGTGGCGCGGTCGCGGATGCGCACCGCGGCGATCTCGCCGCCGGCGGTTTCCAGCCGCTCGACGTCCTGGTTGAACAGGAACTGCACGCCGCGCGCCGCGCACAGCTGCGCCAGCTTCTGCGTGAACACGCGCGCATCGCCGCTCTCGTCGGTCGACGTGTAGGTGCCACCGACGATGTTGTCGAAGTTGCGGAAGGCCGGCTCGATGGCGAACAGCTCGTCGCGGCTCACCACCTTGCGGTCCACGCCGTACCTCTGCATCAGCTCGGCCGCGACACCGGCGTCCTCGAAGGCCTTCTGGTCGGTGTAGAAGTGCGCGATGCCCTTCTCGAGCCGGTTGTATTCGATGCCGGTGGCGCCCACGACATCCTTCAGCGCGGCGTGGCTGTACGCGCCCAGGGCGACCAGCTGCTGCACGTTGCGCTCGAAGGCCGCGTCGTTGCACTGGCCCAGGAATTCCAGGCCCCAGCGCCATTGCTGCCAGTCCAGCTTCGGGCGGAACAGCAGCGGCGCGTCGTTGCGGAACATCCACTTGAGCAGTTTCGCCGGCGCATGCCGGTTGGCCCAGGGCTCGCAGTAGCTCACCGAGATCTGCGCCGCGTTGGCGAAGCTGGTCTCCAGCGCGGCATCGGGCTGGCGGTCGACCACGATGACTTCGTGGCCGCGTTCGGCCAGGTGCCACGCGGTGCTGATGCCGATGATGCCGGCGCCGAGAACGAGGGTCTTCATAGGCCGAAAGTTTGGGGCAGGCCGGCCGATTCCAAAAGCCGAATTAAACTGTTTGCAGGATCATCAGATCTTCTAATCCATGCAGTCGTTCGACCCCGCGGCGCTGGAATGCCTGGCCGCCATCGTGGAGGAGGGCGGCTTCGACCGCGCCGCCCAGCGCCTGAGCATCACGCAATCCGCAGTCTCGCAGCGGCTGCGCGCGCTGGAAGCGCAGGTGGGCACGGTGCTGGTGGTGCGCAGCCGCCCGATCCGCCCCACCGCAGCCGGGCAGCTGCTGCTCAAGCACACCCGGCAGATGAGGCTGCTGCGCGTGGACATCGAGCGCGAGCTGCGCGAGCTCGCGCCGAGCTCGGCGGGCGGCGCGCGCGAGGAAGGGCGCATCTCCATCGCCGTCAACGCCGACAGCATCGCCACCTGGGCCCTGCCTGCGCTCGATGCCCTCGCGCGCCAGGGCCTGCCGCTGGAGATCATCACCGACGACCAGGACCACACGCACGAATGGCTGCGCGAGGGACAGGTGCTCGGTTGCGTGACCACCGTCAAGCAGGCGCTGCGAGGCTGCAAGGTGCTGCCGCTCGGTGCGATGCACTACGTGGGCATCGCGCAGGCCGCGTATGCCCGCGAGAAGCTGCCGCAGGGCCTCACGGCGCACAACTTCCGCGACACGCCCTTCGTGGCCTTCAATCGCAAGGACGACATGCAGGCGGAATTCGTGGGCCGCGCCTTCGGCCTGCGGCGCGTGTCACTGCACCAGCTGTTCGTCCCGAGTTCGGAAGGGCAGGTGCGCGCCGTGCTTGCGGGCTGGGGCGTGAGCGTGGTGCCGGAGCTGCTGGTGCGCGGGCTGGTCGCGCAGGGCGCACTCGTGAATGTCGCACCGCAGGCACAGGTGCCGGTGCAGCTGTATTGGCATTGCTGGAACCTGGAGTCCGCGGTGCTGGACCAGCTGACCGCGGCGCTCACGCGGGCGGCGCGCGAAGCGCTCACCGCCGCCTGATGCGCCTTCAGCGCGGCGTGCCGGCGCCGTGCGAGGATTCGACGTCGAAGAAGCCCAGACCCGCGGGGGACGCGAAGGCGAGCAGGACCGCAGCGACCACCGCAACGATCCAGGCGAGGGTCTGAGTCCAGAGCGGCTTCATGACAGCCTCCGCGGGAGTTGTTGTTGCGGTTGAAGTGTGCGCTTGCGCGTGCATCCTTCACGCATCGGGCATGTAAAGGGCGCGGGAAAGTTGTTCCGAATCGCACGTGCTTACGCAGCGTGCTTACAGCGTCGCCGGAACGTCGAGACGCGCGAGGTCGAGGACGAACGTTTCGCGAAAACCTTCCTGTTCGCCCTTGCCTGCGTAGCCGAGCGTGTTGGCCACCACGCGGCAGCCGCGTTCCACGTAATCGTGCTGGCAATGCAGGTGGCCATGCAGCCAGAACTGCGCCTGCTCCAGCAGGTCCTCGAGCGAATTGCAGAAGCCGGCGGCGGCCGGCGTGATGCCGTAGCGCGGATCGTGACTGCGCAGGCTGGGCGCGAAATGCGTGACGACCACCGTGGTGCCCTCGAAGGGCTGCGCGAGCGCCTCGCGCAGCCAAGCCTCGCACACCAGCGCCTGCTCGCGCCAGCCCTGCGCCAGCATCATCTCGCCGTGGCGCATCGCCGCGGCCTTCTGCAGGTAGAAGTTGGCCGCGCGGAAGGCCTTGTGGCGCTGCTTCAATGCGTCCTGCAGCGTGGGTTCGGGCTGGCCGGGGCGGTGGAGCAGGGCATCGAAGTCGGCCCACAGGGTGGTGCCGACGAAGCGCACGTCGCCTGCCACGTGCACCTCGCGTTCCAGCCAGGTGATGCCGAGACGCTCGCAGCTTGCGCGCAGGCGCTCGTGCGTCGCGTCGAAATCGAGGTTGTCGTATTCGTGGTTGCCCGGCACATAGAGCACGGGAACGGGCCAGGCGCCCAGGCGCGGCGAGAAGCGCGCCAGGCCGAAGTCGCTGTCTTCCAGCTTCGAGTTGCGCTGGTAGGAGCCGATGTCGCCGGCGAGCACCAGCAGGTCGGCCTCCGGCGCGGGCCGCGGCCGGTAGGACGGATGGCCCTCCAGGTGGAGGTCGGACATCAGCTGGATCTTCACGCGCCCATTGTGCAGTCGCGCGCCGGGCACGCCGCGCCGGGCGGCCCGCCTTCCGGGTGTCGGACGACTACAGCTTCACGCCTGCGGCTTTCACGGTGGGCGCGAGCTGGCCGACCTGCTCCCGGACGAAACCGGCGAAGGCCGGCTGGCTCACCGGCGAGGTGGTGATGCCCAGCTCCACCATCTTGCGCTTGATGTCGGCGCTGGCGAGGATCTCGTTGACGGCGGTGTTCAGCCGCGCCACCACGTCGGCCGGCATCTTCGCCGGGCCGGAAAGGCCGAAGAAGTTGTCCAGCACCAGCTTGCGGTGGCCGGTCTCCACCACGCTGGGCACGTCCGGCGCCAGCGGCGAGCGGTTGGCGGAGGTCACTGCCAGCGGCACGATCTGGCCGCTCTTGAAATAGGGGACGAAGGCGGTGATCACGTCGATGCCCACCGGCACCACCCCGGAGATCAGGTCCGTCGTCATCGGTGCACCACCGCGGTACGGCACGTGCACCATGTTGAGGGCCAGCTCCTTCTTCATCAGCTCGCCGTAGATGTGGCCGATGGAGGCCGGGCCGCCGGAGCCGAAGTCCAGCCGGCCGTTCTTCCTCGCCAGCGCTTCCAGGTCCGCGATCGTCTTCAGGCCTGCCTTCGGGTTGGCCATCACCACGCAGGGCGCGGTGCCGATCAGGGCGATGTGGGTGAAGCCCTCCACCGGGTCGTAGGGCTGCTTTTCCAGCGCGAACGGCCCGATCGAGATCGGCGTGGAGTTCGACAGCATCAGCGTGTAGCCGTCCGCCGGCGCCTGCGTGACCAGCAGCCCGCCCACGCTGCCGCCGGCGCCCGGGCGGTTGTCCACCACGAAGGCCTGGCCCAGCTTCGCCCCGAGCTGGTCCGCCAGGGTGCGCGCCACGATGTCGCTGGCGCCGCCGGCCGGGAAGGTCACGACGATGCGGACCGGCTTGTCGGGCCAGGCGGCGAAGGCGGGCAGGGCGACGCTGGCGGCGCCGGCGGAAACCGCCTGCAGGAAGCGGCGGCGGCTGGGGGCGGAGGTACGGTGCATGCGGGGGTCCTTCATCGGCGAAAACGCCGGCGCGCGAGCATGCAACGCGCATGCCACAGCCGTCTTGACGCAAGCCTAATGCTTAGTGGAAAGCCTTGCCAGCGGCGGAGGCGACCGCGACGCGCAGCCACGCGTGGTCGCTGCGCTGGCCCTGGCGGCGGTGCCAGAGCGCGTCCACGTGCACCGGCGGCACGTGGAACGGCAGTTCGCGCTGCTCCAGTGCGCCGGCCCGCCCGGTGGAGCCGATGAAATGCTTGGGCAGCACGGTGAGCAGGTCGGAGGTCTCCACCACCAGGCCGGCGGTGAAGAACTGGTTGACCGTCAGCACCACGCGCCGGCTCTGGCCGATGGCTGCCAGGGCCTCGTCGATGAAGCCGAACGGGCGGCCGGAGAAGCTCACGAGCATGTGGCGGGCGCTGCAGAAGCGCTCCAGCGTCAGCGGGTCGGCCGCCAGGGGGTGGCCCTTGCGCATCACGCAGATGTAGACGCCGTCGTACAGCCGCTCGTATTCGAAGGCGCCCATGCCGGTGGCCTGCTCCTGGGCGGTCATGTCGGCGATCACGGCCGGGAAATACCCGACCGCCAGGTCGATCACGCCTTCCTCCAGCATCCGCCGCGGGTCGCGGGTGGTGAGGGGGAGCACCCGGACCGAGATGCCCGGCGCTTCGCGCTCCATGATCTCCACCAGGCCCGGCATGACTTCGGCCGCCGTGGCGTCCGCCATCGCCAGGGTGAAGGTGTTGGTGGCCTCGGCCGCCACGAACTGGCCCGGGGCGAGCGTGGCCTCGAGCTGGCGCAAGGCGTCGCTGACGGACGGCCACAGGGCCAGCGCCCGGGCCGTGGGCTCCACGCCGTAGCCGCTGCGCGTCACCAGCCGGTCGTCCAAGGCGTCCCGCAGCCGGTTCAGGGCGTTGCTCACCGCCGGCTGGGTCATGGACAGGTTGCGGGCCGCCCGGGTGAGGTTGCGCTCGGCCATGACCTGGTCGAAGACCCGCAGCAGGTTGAGGTCCAGGGTCCGGAAGTTGGGGCTTTTCATACGATCAGTGAATGATATGCATCACTAATCAAAAGTAGGCAAATATCAGGGTCATCCCTAGTATTCAAGCACGCACTTGGCAATACCGCCACAAGCGACCAACCAAGGGGATCACAAAATGGCAAGCTTCATCCGCATTCACTACCCGGCCCAACACGCTGGCGTCGCCCGCGTCGAACAGGCGATCAAGACGATCGGCGGCTACAGCGCCACCCACGCGCTGCTGCACGGCTTGGCCGTCCTGGGCACCCCCTTCACCCGCCTCGCCGCCCGCGCCCGCCTGGGCATGGCCGCCTGGCGCGAAGAGCGCAAGCAGCGCGAGGAAGACCGCAAGCTGTGGAACCTGGCCCTCACGGACGCCCGCGTCATGGCCGACCTCAGCCGTGCGATGAGCCAGGACGCCCTGCGCGACGGCAGCCGCTACTTCTAAGACCCGGAAACCCGCCATGGCCGCCGTCCTGAACAACGCAATCATTGTCGTCGCGATGCGCCTGCTCACCCAGCTGCCCAGCCTCGACGACCTGCTGCGCTCCATGAACAGCGAAGAAGCGCTGCGCGACGGCAGCCGGTATCTCTGAAAGACCCGCGAATGACTGCCAGCCTGCACAACAGCCTCATCCTCGTGGCCAGCCAGCTGGTCCGCAGCCTGCCGGCGCCGGTGCTGCGTGCCCTCGATGCCTGGTCGCACCGGGTGGCCCGCCGCCGAGCCCTGAAGCGCCAGCAGAAGTGGCAACGGCAGAAGGCCGCCAAGGCGGCGGCCGCTGCCGCTCCTGCCGCGGCGTACCACCTCAAGCCCTGGCGCGATTGAGGCGAGCGTTTCGCGCGGCCACCGAGCCGCGCACCCCGGGGCCCCCCAACAGCCCCGCGAAAAGGCCACCGGGAGGTGGCCTTTTCATCCCCGCGGTGCCCCCGGTGCGACTAAGCTCGCATCCTTCCTGCATTGCAGCAGCAGCGGACCTGGGAGCGAACGGCATATGAGCGACCTCGATCCCGCTTTTCAGCAGGCGTTGGAGAGGGCCCAGCGCGAGGAGGTCGAGTCGCTGCGGGAGGCCGTCGACTTGCTGCAGTCCCATGCGTCACGGGACAGGGTCGAGGCGGCCTACAAGCGGTGCGAGCTGGCGCGCGCCAGGAAGAACGAACTGCTGAGACGCGCCGGGAAACTGCCCCTGCTGTAGGACTGCGGCGCGAGCTTGCAGCTGCGCAGCATGCGGCTGTGGCCGGGAGTACACTGCCTCCTCTGTCCCACGCCAGCCGGCTACCCTCGTGCCCTTAGCCGCCGAGCATCTGCTCAGGATCTCCGCTCCAGCACTTCCCTTCGAGGTGCAGAAGTGCAAGATTTCCCTCCGGTTTCCCCACAGCCATTTCCTCCCTTTGCCGCCAATGAATCTCTGAGCCGGCGTGCGCGCGTGTTCCAGCTCGCTGCCGCCGTCGACGCGTACGAGCTGTGCATGTCGCAGCTCACGGAGAACTGGTTCGACAGCCGCTCCTACGCCGCTGCCGAAGCCGCCATCTGGGAAGTGCGCTCGCACGGCGTGGCACTCGCGGACTTCAGCGTCCGCGCCCTCGAACTGTGCATTGCGCATGCGGAGCTCATTGCGCTCCTGTGGCGCCAGGACGCTGGCAGCTCCGGTCCGCAAGGGGACTTGAGCGCTGCCAGGATTCGCCGCCGGGGCGCGTCCATCGTGCTCAAGAACGCGTGTCTTCACGCGCTGCGGTTTGCCGATTAGGCGGCTCGCCCTTTGCGCCAGCGCATACTGGGATCGTCAGACGGTCGCATGCTCACACGTCTGGGCGGAGGTCGAGCCATGCATGAATTCCTGAATCACAACCGGGACGAGCTGATCGAGCGCTGCAAGGCCAAGGTCGCCCAGCGCCCGCAACGGGCCGCCACTCCCGAACAACTGAAGAACGGCGTTCCCCTGTTCCTGGAGCAGTTGACGCAGACGCTGCGTGCCGAGAAGGAAGGGGATGCCGGTGACAGCCTCCGAATTTCCGGCGCGGCGGGCGGCGATGCGAGTGCGCTGTCCGAAATCGGGGTGACGGCCACCGCGCACGGCAAGCAGTTGCTGGAACTCGGGTACACGGTCAACCAGGTCGTCCACGACTATGGCGACCTGTGCCAGGCGATCACCGACCTGGCCGTGGAACGGGATGCGCCGTTCAGCGTCGACGAATTCAGGACGCTGAACCGCTGCCTGGACAACGCCATTGCGGATGCGGTGACGGAGTTCAGCGCGCAGCGGGACTTGACCTTGTCCCGCCGTCACTCCGCGGAATCCAATGAGCGACTGGGCTTCCTGGTGCACGAATTGCGCAACTCCCTCCACACGGCCTCGCTCGCCTTCGCCGCATTGCAGACCGGCCAGTTGCCGATTTCCGGCGCGACCGGCGCCGTGCTGGGTCGCAGCCTGGTGGCGCTCACCTCGCTCGTCAACCACGCGCTCGACGAGGTGCGGGAGGTCGCAGCGCCGCGGCTGGACCGCGAAGTGTTCTCGCTCGCGTCCTTCGTGGCCGACGCCGGCAACGCCGCGCTCCTGGACGCGAATGCCCGGGGCTGTCCGTTCACGGTGAGGAACGTGGACCCCCGGCTCGCAGTCGATGGGCCGCGCGAGCTTCTGCTGGGCGCGCTCGTGAACCTGCTCCAGAACGCCTTCAAGTTCACGCGGCCGCACACGGAGGTCTCGCTGAGCGCGCATGCGGGCGAGGACGCAGCCGTGTTCATCGACGTGGCGGACCACTGCGGCGGACTCGCGCCGGGCGCCGCCGAAGTCATGTTCAAGCCTTTCACCCGACGCCACGACGACCGGAGCGGGCTGGGACTCGGGCTGTCGATTGCCCGGGAAACCGTGGAGGCGGCCGGGGGCACGTTGAGCGTGCGGGACGTGCCAGGGACAGGATGCGTGTTCACCATCCGCCTGCGCCGGCACCGGCAGGCCATGCCGGCCTAGCAGACCGGCAGCAGGCTGTCCCCGAGCCGCTCGGCCTCTTCCCGCAGCACCACGACCTTGCGCTGCAGGTCGCGGAACACGTCCAGCGCCTCCAGCAGGTCCGCCCCGCTCACGTCCTCGAAGCTGCGCTCCGCCGACAGCACCAGCAGCGCCATGTGCAGGTACGACCGGCACCGGGCGCGCACCTGGTCGGCGTGCCGGTAGGCACCCGTCGGCGGAAGGAAGTCCTCGATGTTGCGGGCGACGGTGGCGATTTCCGCCGCCAGGCCGACCACGTCGAGGCGCACCAGCTCACGGTCGTCGCGCGGCTCTTGCCACCAACTCCAGGAAGGAACGCGAAACATGTAGCCGCAAGTGTAGTGAGGTAACGACGCGTAAAACAACCCGGTCCTCGCCGGCCAGCCCGACGGTAGCTACCGCCCGTCTCGTGCCCCGGCCCGTGTCAGGAAGCTTGCGCGGCCCGCTCCTAGCATGGGCTCGTGTTCAACCCAGGCATCCTGGTGGAGCGGATTCTGGAACTTCTTTCACTCACCCTCGCGGCAGCCGCGGGCGCGGCCTGTATCGGCGGCGCAACGGCCTTCGTCTGGAAACGGCGCCAGGACGACGACACCTCCCGGGACATCCTGCGCCTCGCCGCCGAGATCGACGGCGTCGCGGCCGGCATCGAAACCGACCTGGAAGGCGCGGCCGACGATCCCCCGTGCGTGGTCTTTCGCCAGCGTTCCCGCGAAGCGCGCGAACGGGCGCTGCAGGCGCTGGCGCAAGGCAAGGCCCTCAAGCTGCAGGAGCGGGAGGCGCTGATCACCACCCTGCTGCTGCTGCACGACGACCACCGCCGCGTCGTGGACCTGCGCTCCGACGTGGATCGCGCGCTGGCGCGCAAGGCGCAGGCCGCGGGCGAGGACCGCAGCCGCGTCATCAACTTCGGTCGCACCAGGCCCTCGTGCTGGCCCACGAGCTCGCTGCTCACGCGGCCTTCGACCTTCGGCTAGTGCGGCGAGACGCATGAAAAAAGGCCACCGCGAGGTGGCCTTCTTCCTGGGCGCGGCGCGCCTCAGGCCTTGAGCCGCTGCTCGATCTGCGCCTTGGTCGCCTTGAGTTCGGGCGGCAGGTGGTATGCGAGCTGCTGGAACAGTTCCTGGTGCAGTTCCAGCTCCTTCATCCAGGCGTCGCGGTCGATGCCGATCACCTTGGCGAACTGCTCCGGCGTGAACGCCAGGCCCTGCCAGTTCAGCTCCTCGTACTTCGGGCTGATGCCGAACACGTTCCGCGCGCCTTCGGCGTGGCCCTCGATGCGGTCGACCATCCACTTGAGCACGCGCATGTTCTCGCCGTAGCCGGGCCACACGAACTTGCCGTCGTCGCCCTTGCGGAACCAGTTGGTGGTGAAGATGCGCGGCAGCCTGGCGCCCTGGGCCTGGAGCTTGCGGCCCATGTCGAGCCAGTGCTGGAAGTAGTCGCTCATGTTGTAGCCCGTGAAGGGCAGCATGGCGAAGGGGTCGCGGCGGACCACGCCGACCTGGCCGACGATGGCGGCGGTGGTCTCGGAGCCCATCGTCGCGGCCATGTAGACGCCCTCGACCCAGCTCTGGGCCTCGGTCACCAGCGGCACGGTGGTGGAGCGGCGGCCGCCGAAGATGAAGGCGTCGATCGGCACGCCGTTCGGGTCGTCCCACGCCGGGTCGAGCACCGGGTTGTTGGTGGCGGCCACGGTGAAGCGGGCGTTGGGGTGGGCGGCCTTGGCGCCGGTCTCCTTGGCCGTTTGGGGCGTCCAGTCCTTGCCCTGCCAGTCGATCAGGTGCGCGGGCGCCTGCTCCGTCAGGCCCTCCCACCAGACGTCACCGTCGTCGGTGAGCGCCACGTTGGTGAAGATCACGTCCCGGTCCAGGCTCGACAGGCAGTTCGGGTTGGTCTGCATGTTGGTGCCGGGGGCCACGCCGAAGTAGCCGGCTTCCGGGTTGATCGCGTACAGGCGGCCGTCGTCATGCGGCTTGATCCAGGCGATATCGTCGCCGATCGTGGTGACCTTCCAGCCCTCGAAGCCCGTGGGCGGCACCAGCATGGAGAAGTTGGTCTTGCCGCAGGCCGACGGGAAGGCGGCGGCGATGTGGTACTTCTTGCCCTGCGGGTTGGTCACGCCCAGGATCAGCATGTGCTCGGCCAGCCAGCCCTGGTCGCGCGCCATGTTGGAGGCGATGCGCAGCGCGAAGCACTTCTTGCCCAGGAGCGCGTTGCCGCCGTAGCCGGAGCCGTACGACCAGATCTCGCGCGTCTCCGGGTAGTGGACGATGTACTTGGTCTTGTTGCAGGGCCAGGCGCTGTCCTGCTGGCCCGGCTGCAGCGGCGCGCCCACGGTGTGCAGGCAGGGCACGAACTCGCCCTCGACGCCCAGCACGTCGTATACCGCGCGGCCCATGCGGGTCATGATGCGCATGTTGACGGCCACGTACGGGCTGTCGGACAGCTCGATGCCGACGTGGGAGATGTGCGAGCCTAGCGGCCCCATCGAGAACGGCACGACGTACATCGTGCGGCCGCGCATGCAGCCGTCGAACAGCGGCTGCAGGGTGGCGCGCATTTCGGCCGGGGCGACCCAGTTGTTGGTCGGGCCGGCATCTTCCTTGCGCTGCGAGCAGATGAAGGTGCGGTCTTCCACGCGGGCGACGTCGCTCGGGTCCGACAGCGCCAGGAACGAACCGGGACGCTTGGCCGGGTTCAGCTTCCTGAACGTGCCCTTGTCCACCAGCTGCTGGCACAGGCGCTCGTATTCCTCCTGGCTGCCGTCGCACCAGTAGACCTGGTCCGGCTTGCACAGGGCGACCATGTCGGCCACCCAGGCGATCAGGCGGGCGTTCTTCACGAACGAGGGGGTCTGGAGATTCAGGCCCTGCATCACGGGAGAGTTCATACCTCGAGCTCCTAAATGAAAGCGTGTTTCCAAAGGGAGCTTGGGGGCTGTGTCTCGGCAGCCCGGTGCGCGCCCTTTCAAAACAGGCTTCGGCTCCGTCGGCTGGGGGCGGGGCGGGGCGCCACCGCGGGGTCGTCTGGAGGGGTGCCCATTTTAGGGAGCGGAGCTAAACCGTTCCTGTCGTTCGGCCGTGATTCCATGCAAAGCGTGCATAGCCTTATGCGCGTTTGGGGCGCGGACGCAAAGCAAAAAGCCCCGGCAGGGCTGCACGGGGCTTTGGCGCGGAAGAGCTCGGCGTCAGGCCAGGTAGACGGCGATGAATGCGAGCAGGAACATCAGGGCGGCGCCGACCATGGGCAGGACGATCGGGATGGCCGGGACGACCGACTCGACGGCGTCGTGGGGCTCGAAGTCGTCGCCGTGCTGGGCGGGCTCGTTGGGGCTGGTCATGCGGTCCTCGTTCTCTGGATTCAGCCGATTTTACCCAAGCCGGGCAGCCGGACCGTCTTCCTGCAAGAGCGCATACGTCACCGTCGCCCGGCAGGCGCTCCTGCCGTCCTCCGCCCCGCGGATGTCGATCTCCCCGAAGGCCAGCGTCCTGCCGCTGCGCAGCACCCGCGCCTGCACCAGCGCGTCCTGCCCGGACAGCGGCTTGAGGAAGCTGGTGTTCATCTGCACCGTGGTGCAGGGCCGGAAGCCGCCGGACTGGTTGATCAGCGCCAGCACCATCGCCGTATCGGCGGCGGCCATCATGGCCTGCCCGCACAGCATGCCGCCCACGCGCGAGAGCTGCTCCTGCTGCGGCAGCCGCAGGGTGACGCTTTCACCGTCGAAGCTTTCCACCCGCAGCCCCAGGGCCTGCACCCAGGGCGCGAAGTATTCGGGCAGGGCGGCCTGCAGGGTCTGGCGGTCCATCACTCCTCCTCGGCCTGGAAGCCGGCGGCGCGCAAGGCCTCCAGCAGCGACTGCACGTGCTCGCGGCCGCGCGTCTGCACCACGATCTCGATCTCCACGTTCTGCGCGGCCAGCAGCGTGAACGCGCGCTGGTGGTGCACTTCGTCGATGTTGGCGCCCGCCTCGCTGACCACCCCGGTGATCTTCGCCAGCGAACCGGGCACGTCGCGCGCGCACACCTTCAGCCGCGCCAGCCGGCCGGCGCGCACCATCCCGCGCTGGATGATGGCCGCCAGCAGCATCGGGTCGATGTTGCCCCCGCCCAGCACCAGGCCCACCTTGCGCCCGGCGTAGGCGGCCGGATCCTTCATCAGCGCGGCGAGCGGCGCGGCGCCCGCGCCTTCCACCAGCGTCTTCTCGTAATCCAGCAGCATCACGATCGCCTGCTCGATGTCGCCCTCGTCGACCAGCACGAGGTCGTCGACGTAGCGTTCCACCAGTTTCTGCGTCAGCGTGCCCGGAACGCCCACCGCGATGCCCTCGGCGATGGTCGGCCCGCCCGGCGGCACGTGGGCGTGCTTGATCGCGTTGTACATATGGGGAAAGCGCAGCGTCTGCACGCCGATGACGCGGATGCCGGGCTTGAGCCCCTTGGCCGCGGCCGCCATCCCGCCGATCAGCCCGCCGCCGCCCACGGCCACGATCAGGGTATCGAGCTGCGGCACCGCTTCCAGCATCTCCAGGGCCACGGTGCCCTGGCCGGCGATGATCGCGGCGTCGTCGTACGGGTGGACCAGCGTGAGGTGTTCGCGTTCGGCCAGCTCCATGGCGTGGACGCGGGACTCCTCCAGGGTGTCGCCGTGCAGGACGACCTCGGCACCGAACTTGCGAGTGCGCTCCACCTTCACCATGGGAGTGAAGCGTGGCATCACGATCACGGCGCGCAAGCCCAGCCGCTGGGCGTGGTACGCCACGCCCTGGGCGTGGTTGCCCGCGCTCATGGCGATCACGCCGTGCTTCTTCTCGTCGTTGCTGAGTTGCACCAGCTTGTTGCAGGCCCCCCTCTCCTTGAAGGAGGCCGTGAACTGCAGGTTCTCGAACTTCAGGAACACCTGGCAGCCGGCCATCTGCGACAAGGTGCGGGATTCCACGCAGGGCGTGGTGAGCACCTGGCCCTGCAGGCGGGCGGCGGCGGCGCGGATCTCGGGCAGGCCGGTCATGGGACCCATTGTGACCGGCGGCGCCCCCGGCCGGCGGGCGCGGGTCCGGTCGCCGGTCCTTCCATGTAGCATGAAGTCGCGCTATCGTTGGCGCGCTTCCCCCCTGCCTTCCTGACGGAGGTCGATTGGCCAAGCGTTCGCTGGATCTGCAAGTGCTGCCCTCGCCGGGCCTCAAGGAGGCCCCGGTGCTGGACCTGATGTGTTCGCACTTCGTGCTGACGCTGGCGGCCAAGCAGGGGGCCAAGTTCAACGTGCGGCGCGACCTCAATGGCCTGCTGTCGCTGGCCGGGCGGCACCTCGTGTGGCCGCCGCCCTCGCTGGAGCGGCTGCGCGAGTTCCTGGTCCGCCGCTGCAAGGACAACGAGTTCTGGCGCGGGCACGAACAGCTCTCCACCCGCGAATTCCTGGAGCGCCACGGCGTCTGGCGCGGGCCCTACGAGGAAGGCACGCTCTTCTTCTACCTGGACGAATACGCCAAGGACCAGCCCAAGGACCTGCTGTCCGTGCTGACCGTCACCGGCGAGTGGCTCACCCACGCCCTGAAGAAGCACTCCACGCTGGTGGAGAAGAACATCGACGCCCTGGCCAACCTGCTGCAGTTGAACAAGGCCGAGCGCGCCCTGCTGCTGTACGGGACGCTGGCGCGCTACCAGCGCGACCTGCGCAGCCTGCTGGTCGAATTCAAGGTGAACAACGCGCCCGAGGCCTATGCCGCGATCGCGGAGGTCGCCGGCGTGAGCGCGGCGGACGTCGGCGAGGCCCTGCGCGCCGGCTCCCGGCTGGAGCGCATCGGGCTGGTGGAGAACCTGATCTCCGAGCACAACATCACCGACCTGGCGGACCTGATGAAGGTCAGCGAGAAGCTGCCGCCGGTGCTGATGCGCGAATACCGCGACCAGAGCGAGCTGATGGCGGTGTTCACCCGCCCCTCGGCCAAGAGCACGCTGACGCCGGACGACTTCTCCTTCGTCGCCGAGGACGCGAGCGTGCTGCGCAACATGCTCAAGCGCGCCGTGGATTGCAAGGAGCCGGGCGTCAACGTGCTGCTGTACGGCCCGCCCGGCACCGGCAAGACCGAGCTGGCGAAGGTGGTGGCGCAGGCCGCCGGCCTGGAACTGTTCGAGGTGGAATATGCCGACCGCGACGGCAACTCGCTCTCCGGCCGCGACCGCTACCGCTCGCTGCAGATCGCGCAGGTGTTCCTCAAGGGCAGCTCGCAGGCGGCCCTCCTGTTCGACGAGGTGGAGGACGTGTTCCCGCCGATCTCCAGCGAGGCCGCGCAGATGATGGCGCGGGCCGAGCAGGTGGTGGCGCCGCCTTCCGGCAGCGTGAGCGGCAAGGCCTGGGTCAACCAGATCCTGGAGTCGAACCCGGTGCCGACCATCTGGGTCACCAACCGCATCGAGCAGATCGACCCGGCCTTCCGGCGCCGCTTCGCCTACCACCTGGAACTGAAGTCGCCGCCGCCGGGCGCGCGCGAAGGCATCGTGCGCAAGACGCTCGAAGGCGTCGAGGTCTCCGCCGCGTTCATCGCCAAGCTGACCGAGCGCAAGGGCCTCACGCCGGCGCAGATCCGCACCGCGGTGCGCTTCGCCGGCCTGGCCTCGGCCGAGGGCGCCGGCATGGAGGAGCTGATCGAGCGCCAGCTGCGCAACGCCGACCGGGCGCTGGGCACGCGCAGCTCGGACGCCGGCGCGCGCCGCAGCGTCACGACCTACGACCTCGACATGCTGAACGTGGAGTCGCGCTTCGAGGTGCCGCGCATCGTGGAGGCGCTGCGCTCGCGCGGCCACGGCTCGCTGTGCTTCTACGGCGCGCCGGGCACCGGGAAGACCGCGCTGGCGGAGCACATTGCCCGCAGCCTCGACAAGCCCTTGCTGATCAAGCAGGCCAGCGACCTCATGAGCAAGTTCGTCGGCGAGACCGAGCAGAACATGGCCGCCATGTTCCGCGAGGCGGAGTCGGAGAAGGCCATCCTGCTGCTCGACGAAGCCGACAGCTTCCTGCAGGACCGGCGCGGCGCGCAGCGCACCTACGAGGTCACGGAAGTCAACGAGATGCTGCAGGGCATGGAGCGCTTCGCCGGCATCTTCATCTGCACCACCAACCTGATGGAGCGGATCGACCAGGCGGCGCTGCGGCGCTTCGCGTTCAAGATCCGGTTCAAGCCGCTGACGGCGGTGCAGCGCGAGCGGATGTTCGTGACCGAGGCGCTGGCCGGCGATGCGGGAGCGCTCACGCCGGAGGCGGCGGCACGGCTCGTGCGGCTGGACCAGCTGTGCCCCGGCGATTTCGCCGCGGTGAAGCGGCAGGTGGAGATCCTGGCCGCGCAGCTGTCGCCGGAGGAATTCCTGGAGCAGCTGGAGGCGGAGCACCGGATCAAGCCGGAAGTGCGCGAGGCGCGCAGCATCGGGTTCACGTAGGCTGGCGGTGAGCGCGCGCAGCGCCGAACCCCAGCGCTGCGCTACCCCAGCGCCTGCAGCACGTCCAGCACTCCCGGCCCGTAGGTCTGCAGCTTCTTCGCCCCGATCCCGCTCACGCCTTCCAGCTCCGGCAGCGAGCGCGGGTCCAGCGCCGCGATCGCGGCCAGCGTCGCGTCGTGGAAGATCACGTAGGCCGGCAGGTTGTGCTCGCGCGCGATGCGCGTGCGCCAGTCCTTCAGCGCGGCGAAGCGCTGCTGCGCGGAACCCGTGAGGCTCGCCGCCGCGGCCGGCACCGCGGACTTCGTGCCGCCGCCGGCGCGCTTGCGCGAACGCCCGGCCGGCAGCCCGATCGACTCGCGCAGCAGCACCTGCTGCTCGCCCTTGAGCACCGCCCGCGATCCGGCGGTGAGGTGCAGCGTGTTGAACGCCGAGGCATCCACCGCCAGCGCGCCGGTGGCGATCAACTGCCGCAGCACCCCGCGCAATTGCGCCTCCGAGAATTCCGCCCCGATGCCGAAGGTGGACAGGCTCTGGTGGCCGAACTGCCTGACCTTGTCCGTCTCCTTGCCGCGCAGGATGTCCATGATGTGGCCGGCGCCGAAATGCAGGTCGCGCGCCTGCTGCACGCGGTACACGGTGGACAGCAGCATGCGCGCGGCCTCGGTGCCATCCCACACAGCGGGCGGGTTCAGGCAGTTGTCGCAGTTGCCGCAAGGCTCCGAGTGTTCGCCGAAGTACGACAGCAGCCGCACGCGCCGGCAGTCCGTGGCCTCGGCCAGCGCGAGCAGGGCATCGAGCTTGCCGCGCTGCACCTGCTTGAATTCGTCGCCGGCCGGGCTCTCGTCGATCATCCGGCGCTGGTTCACCACGTCCTGCAGGCCGTAGGCCATCCAGGCATCCGAGGGCAGGCCGTCGCGGCCGGCGCGGCCCGTCTCCTGGTAGTAGCCCTCGATGTTCTTCGGCAGGTCGAGGTGGGCGACGAAGCGCACGTCCGGCTTGTCGATGCCCATGCCGAAGGCGATGGTGGCCGTCATCACCACGCCGTCGTCGCGCAGGAAGCGGTCCTGGTGGCGCTGGCGCACGCCGGCGTCGAGCCCCGCGTGATAGGGCAGGGCGTCCAGGCCTTCGCGGCACAGGATCTCCGCGATCTCCTCCACGCGCTTGCGCGACTGGCAGTAGACGATGCCGGCCTCGCCCTGGTGCTCGCCCTCGATGAAGCGCAGGAGCTGGAGCGTCGGATCCTTCTTTTCCGCGATCGTGTAGCGGATGTTGGGGCGGTCGAAGCTGCTGACGAACTGGCGCGCGCGACCGAGCTGCAGGTGGGTGACGATGTCCTCGCGCGTGACGCCGTCGGCCGTGGCCGTGAGCGCGATGCGCGGCACGCCGGCATAGCGCGCGTGCAGGATGGCCAGCGCCCGGTATTCCGGCCGGAAGTCGTGGCCCCACTGGCTGACGCAATGCGCCTCGTCGATCGCGAACAGCGACAGCTTGCCCGCGCCGTGCATGGCATCGAGCAGCGCCAGGAAGCGCGGGGTGGTCACGCGCTCGGGCGCCGCATAGAGCAGCGTCAGCTCGCCGCGGGCCAGCCGCCGCTCCACCGCGTTGGCCTCCTCCATCGAGAGCGAGGAATTGAGGAACGCGGCCTGCACCCCGGCCTCGTGCAGGGCGCCGACCTGGTCGTGCATCAGCGCGATCAGGGGCGACACCACCACGGTGGTGCCGTGGCCGGCCTGCTGGCGCACGAGCGCGGGAATCTGGTAGCACAGCGACTTGCCCCCGCCCGTGGGCATGAGCACGAGCGCATCGCCGCCGGCGACGACGTGGTCGACGATCTCGGCCTGCTGCCCGCGGAACGCGGGGTAGCCGAAGACGGTCTGCAGGATTTGCTGGGGGGAAGACACGATCGCCCGATTGTCCCTGAGCCTGCCGGTGTAACGCCGCTCGGACCCGGAACGCCGACCGGCAAAGCTGTGAACTGCGCACGCCGGCGCCGCCGGTGCCCCTGCGCGCCGGCCGAATTCACCGTCTTTCCTACAATCGGGGCATGAAGCCCGTCGTGTACACCCGTGGACAAGCCCTGCCGCAGCTGCTCGCCCAGCGCATCCTGATCCTGGACGGGGCCATGGGCACCATGATCCAGCGCTTCAAGCTGACCGAGCAGGATTTCCGCGGCGAGCGCCTGCGCGAGCACCCCAAGGACCTGAAGAACAACAGCGACCTGCTGGCGCTCACGCGCCCCGACGTGATCCGCGACATCCACGAGGGCTACCTCGCCGCCGGCGCCGACATCATCGAGACCAACACCTTCGGGGCCAACCGCATCGCGCAGGACGACTATGGCCTGGGCGAGCTGGCGCGCGAGATGAACGTGGCCGCCGCCAGGCTGGCGCGCGAGGCCGCCGACAAGTTCTCCACGCCGGACCAGCCCCGCTTCGTGGCCGGCGCGCTGGGCCCCACGCCGCGCACGGCCAGCATCAGCCCCGACGTGAACGACCCGGGCGCGCGCAACGTGGACTTCGAGGCCCTGCGCGCCGCCTACTACGAGCAGGTGGAAGGCCTGGTGCAGGGCGGAGTCGACCTGCTGCTGGTCGAGACCATCTTCGACACGCTCAATGCCAAGGCGGCGCTGTTCGCGATCGACGAGTACTTCGCCGACAGCGGCGAGCGGCTGCCGATCATCATCAGCGGCACCGTCACCGATGCCTCCGGCCGCATCCTCAGCGGCCAGACCGTCACGGCCTTCTGGCACAGCGTGCGGCACGCGCAGCCGCTGGCGGTCGGCCTGAACTGCGCGCTGGGCGCGGCGCTGATGCGGCCCTACATCCAGGAGCTGAACCGGGTCGCGCACGACACCTTCATCAGCTGCTACCCCAACGCGGGCCTGCCCAACCCCATGAGCGAGACCGGCTTCGACGAGACGCCGGAGGTCACCTCGCGGCTGCTGCGCGAGTTCGCGGCCGAGGGGCTGGTGAACATCGTGGGCGGGTGCTGCGGCACGACGCCGGACCACATCGCGGCGATCGGGCAGGCGGTGCACCTGATGCCGGCGCGCGCGACGCAGCGGCAGTTCTTCTACCGGGAAGCCGCCTGAGGGTCTGCCGTCGGCAGGCCCCGTGGGCTGGGCTCGCCGCAGGCGACCCCAGCTTGGGCGCTCCTTCGTTCCACTGCGATCCCTCGTGAGGATGTCTGCCCGGTCGGCCAGCGGGCGGTGACCCGCTGGCGCCTCGCATCTCGGGCGGGGCCGGTAAGCCGCCGCTTCGATGCAGCAAGTGTGGCGCCCGGAGCGGAGAAAGTCTTGCTGAACCTCCGGCATTTCGGCGCGGAAGCAAAAAATCCTTCTGAGACCTCCAATTTCCCGGAAAATCGTGCGCCATGGACGCCATTGACCGGAAAATCCTCAGGGTGCTGCAGCAGGATGCCCGGGCCAGCCTGCAGCAGGTCGGCCAGGCCGTCGGCCTGAGCGCCTCGCCGTGCTGGGAGCGCATCCGCAAGATGGAGGCCGCCGGCGTGATCGAGGGCTACACGGTGCGCCTGAACGCGCAGGGGCTGGGCCTGAACGACACGGTGCTGGTACAGGTCACCCTCGACAGCCACACCGACAACACGCTGGAGAAGTTCGGCGAGACGCTGGCGGCAATCCCCGAGGTGGTCGAGGCCTACCTCGTCTCCGGCGAGTACGACTACCTGCTGCGGGTGGCGGTGAAGGACACGCGCGACTACGAGCGGCTGCTGCGGGAGAAGCTGTACAAGATCAAGGGCATCCGCCACAGCAAGTCCTCGTTCGTGCTGCGGACGCTGAAGAAGGCGGATCTGCCGCTGTAAAATCGTTCCCTGCTCAAGGAGCGCTGCAGCGGCCCCGGAAAACCGGGCGCACCGTCAGGCTTGAGATGGATTCCAACCGCGCTCACCCGGCCCCTGCGAGGTGAGAAGGAATGCAGTCCCAAGTCCCCCCCATGAAGTTGTCCGGCCTGGAGCCCGTCTCCATCGTGCCCGGCAGCCTGTTCGTCAACATCGGCGAACGCACCAACGTCACCGGCTCGAAGGCGTTCGCCCGCATGATCCTGGCGGGCCAGTTCGAGGAGGCCCTCGCGGTCGCGCGCCAGCAGGTCGAGAACGGCGCCCAGGTCATCGACATCAACATGGACGAAGCCATGCTGGACAGCAAGGCCGCCATGGTGCGCTTCCTCAACCTGATCGCCAGCGAGCCGGACATCGCCCGCGTGCCGATCATGATCGACTCCTCCAAGTGGGAGGTGATCGAGGCGGGGCTGCGCTGCATCCAGGGCAAGGGCATCGTCAACTCGATCTCGCTCAAGGAAGGCGAGGCCGAGTTCAAGCGCCAGGCCACGCTGGTCAAGCGCTACGGCGCTGCCGCCGTCGTCATGGCCTTCGACGAACAGGGCCAGGCCGACACCTACCAGCGCAAGACCGAGATCTGCGCGCGCGCCTACCGCATCCTGGTCGACGAGCTCGGCTTCCCGCCCGAGGACATCATCTTCGACCCCAACATCTTCGCGATCGCCACCGGCATCGAGGAGCACAACAACTACGCGGTGGACTTCATCGAAGCCACCAAGTGGATCAAGAAGAACCTGCCCGGCGCCAAGGTCAGCGGCGGCGTGTCCAACGTGAGCTTCTCCTTCCGCGGCAACGACCCCGTGCGCGAGGCGATCCACACCGTGTTCCTGTACCACGCCATCCAGGCGGGCATGGACATGGGCATCGTCAACGCCGGCATGGTGGGCGTGTACGACGAGCTCGAGCCGGAACTGCGCGAGCGCGTCGAGGACGTGGTGCTGAACCGCCGCCCCGATGCCGGAGAGCGCCTGGTGGAGATTGCCGAACAGGCCAAGGGCGCGGCCAAGGACGAAGGCAAGAAGAACGAGTGGCGCGCGCTGCCGGTGGAGCAGCGCCTGGCGCACGCGCTGGTGCACGGCATCACGGACCACATCGTCCCCGACACCGAGGAGATGTTCCAGAAGGTGCTGGCCCGGGGCGGCCGTCCGCTGCACGTGATCGAGGGGCCGCTCATGGACGGCATGAACATCGTGGGCGACCTGTTCGGCGCCGGCAAGATGTTCCTGCCGCAGGTGGTGAAGTCCGCCCGCGTGATGAAGCAGGCGGTGGCGCACCTCATTCCCTTCATCGAGGAAGAGAAGCGGCAGCAGGAGGCCGCCGGCCAGGACGTGCGCGCCAAGGGCAAGATCATCGTGGCCACCGTCAAGGGCGACGTGCACGACATCGGCAAGAACATCGTCACCGTCGTCCTCCAGTGCAACAACTTCGAGGTGGTGAACATGGGCGTGATGGTCCCGTGCCACGAGATCCTGGCCCGCGCCAAGGTCGAGGGCGCGGACATCGTCGGCCTGTCGGGGCTGATCACGCCTTCGCTGGAGGAGATGCAGTACGTCGCCGCCGAGATGCAGAAGGACGACCACTTCCGCGTGAAGAAGATCCCGCTGCTGATCGGCGGCGCCACCACCAGCCGCGTGCACACCGCGGTGAAGATCGCACCGCACTACGAAGGCCCGGTGGTCTACGTCCCCGATGCGTCGCGCAGCGTGAGCGTGGCGCAGTCGCTGCTCTCGGATCAGGCCGCGAAGTACATCGCGGAGATCGAGGCCGACTACGACAAGGTGCGGCAGCTGCACGCCAACAAGAAGCAGACGCCGCTGTGGCCGCTGGCGAAGGCGCGCGCCAACAAGACGCCGATCGACTGGTCCACCTACGTGCCGACCCGGCCGAAGTTCATCGGCCGGCGGGTGTTCAAGAACTACGACCTGGCGGAGCTGGCCGGCTACATCGACTGGGGCCCGTTCTTCCAGACCTGGGACCTGGCCGGTCGCTTCCCCGAGATCCTCAAGGATGAAGTGGTGGGCGCCGAAGCGGTGCGCGTGTACTCCGACGGCCAGCGCATGCTCAAGCGCCTGATCGAAGGCCGTTGGCTGACCGCCAATGCGGTGATGGGCCTGTGGCCCGCCAACACCGTCAACGACGACGACATCCAGCTGTACGCCGACGAAAGCCGGACCGAGACCGTGCTCACCTGGTACGGCCTGCGCCAGCAGGCCGAAAAGCAGGTGATCGACGGCGTGATGCGCCCGAGCCGCTGCCTGGCGGATTTCGTCGCGCCCAAGGGCGTGCGCGACGACTACGTGGGCGTGTTCGCGGTCACGGCCGGCATCGGCGTGGAGAAGAAGGTCCAGTACTTCCTCGACGACCACGACGACTATTCCGCCATCACGCTCAAGGCGCTGGCCGACCGCCTCGCCGAGGCGCTGGCCGAGGCGCTGCATGCGCGCGTGCGCCGCGACCTGTGGGGCTACGCCGCCGACGAGAAACTCGCGACCGAGGAGCTGATCGCCGAGAAGTACCGCGGCATCCGTCCCGCGCCGGGCTATCCGGCCTGCCCGGACCACAGCGTCAAGCGCGACATGTTCGCGCTGCTGCAGCCGCAGGAGATCGGCATGGAGCTGACCGACAGCATGGCGATGGCCCCGGCGGCCAGCGTGAGCGGCTTCTACCTGGCGCACCCCGAGAGCCAGTACTTCAACGTGGGCCGCATCGGCGAGGACCAGCTGGAGGACCAGGCGCGTCGCAGGGGCGCCACGGTTTCGGACCTGCAACGTTTGCTTGCACCGAATCTCTGAAGCAGGCGTGAAGCATTGCACGAACGGCTGGGCTGGCCGTCGGCGGTGCTGCCCGCCTTGTCGTTGAATCACGGCAAGGACGGAAGAAGGAGAGAGAGTCCCATGAAGAAATACGCCATCGCCACCCTGCTGGCCCTCGCCGCGGTTGCCGCCATCGCCGACAA
Organism: Ramlibacter sp. AN1133; assembly: GCF_037890035.1. NCBI lineage: Bacteria > Pseudomonadati > Pseudomonadota > Betaproteobacteria > Burkholderiales > Comamonadaceae > Ramlibacter > Ramlibacter sp. AN1133. The sequence continues at coordinate 198,524 of NZ_JBBKTQ010000002.1, read as the reverse complement.
CCCGCACGGCCTGCCGCCCGGCATCGCCAAGAAGATGCACAAGGAACACGCCGCGGCGCCCGCCCCGGTCTGCCACGAATGCGGCACGGTGGTCGGCGTGCGCCACGAGAAGCGCAAGGGCGAAGGCGGCGCGGTCGGCATCGTCGCGGGCGCGGCGGCCGGCGGCCTGCTGGGCAACCAGTTCGGCAAGGGCGACGGCAAGACGGCGCTCACCGTCGCCGGCGCCGTGGGCGGCGGCTTCGTCGGCAACGAAGTGCAGAAGCGCGTGACGTCCAGGGAGGTGTGGATCACGCAGGTGAAGATGCACGACGGCTCGGTGCGCACCATGGAGCACGAGCAGCAGCCGGCCTGGAAGACCGGGCAGCTGGTGCGCCTGGGCGCGAAGAACTCGGTGACGATCGTCGTCAATTAACGCGGCAGGAGCGAGCGGCGCTGCGCCAGCACGAGCGCCAGCGCCGCCACGATCCCCGCCACCAGCAGCACCGCCAGCCCCCACCGGTAGCCCACCTGCGGGCTCCACAGCACCCCCAGCGCCAGCGGCGCGATCGCGCGCGCCACTGCCTGCGGCAGCCCCAGCGCGCCATTGAGCGCCGCCACATGCTCCCGATTCACGTACTGCGCCACCGCGGTGCCCTTCACGATCGTGAGCATGCCGTTGCCCATGCCATAGAGCAGCACGAACAGCAGTCCGCCCGCGGGCGACGTGGCCCCGGCGATCAGCGCCGCCAGCGCCAGCGGGATGAGGAACGGGATCAGCCGGTTGGCCAGGTGCAGGTCGAACCGGTGCTCGAAGAAGAACAGCAGCAGCCGCGCGAAGACCTGCATCACGCCGATCGCCGCCGGCAGCGCGATCACCCAGGCCTCCGGCAGGCCGCTTTCGCGCAGCAGGCTGATCAGGTGCGGCGGGATCGCCGCGGTGATCGCCATCATCCCGACCACGAAGACGCCGATCAAGAGGAAGGGCGCGCTGCGCAGCAGGACCGACGGTGAATGGCCCTCGCGGTGCTGCGTCGGCCGCGCCGGCGGCGCGCCGCGCAGGCACAGGAAGTGGATCGGCACGCAGACGAACACGTGGATGGCGGCCAGCGCGAGCAGCGCCTGGCGCCACCCGAGCGCCGCAATGAGCCACGCCGACAGCGGGATGAACACGCTGCTGGCCAGCCCGCCCAGAAAGGTCAGCGTGATGATCGCGCGCCGGAAATCGCGCGGAAAGCGGCGCGTGACCACCGCGAACACCGGCGTGTACAGGGTGGCCGCGAGCGCCGCCCCGAGCAGCAGCCACACGGCGTAGAAGCCGGCGGCCGAATGCACCTGTGCATGCAGCAGCAGGCCCGCGATCACCAGCACCGAGCCGCCCGTCATCACCGCGCGTTCGTGGCCGCGGTCGATCCAGCGGCCCACCGGATAGGAGAACACGCCTTCGGCCAGCAGGGCGAGGCTGAAGGCGAAGGACGACTGCGCGCGGGTGAGCCCCAGCTCGCGCTCCACCGGCGCGAGCAGCAGCGCGAAGGTATAGAAGACGCTGCCCCAGGTGATCAACTGGGCCAGCGAGAGCCACACCACGAGGCGGCGGTCGTGGCCGGGGGCCGAAGTCATGAAGCGCGGCGCGACGGCATGGACGCGGATTGTGGCAGGCCGCGGCCTGCGCCGCCCGCACGTCGCCTGCCCGCTACCGCCTGGCGCAGCCGCAGCCGGTGGCCGACCAGACCTTGACCCACGTCACTGAAACAAGTGGTTACGTGTTCCATTCTGCCTTTCAAGCGGCCGGACCCCCGGGCCTCAAGAACAACCAGGACCTGCCTAGCGGGGAGGTCGCCGGAGGACGCGCATGCTCGCCGAACTGAGGGTCCGGACCAAGCTGTTCCTGCTGATCGCCATGCTGCTCCTGGGCATGGGGATCGCGGGCGCCTACGGCGTCCTCGCGCTGCGGCAGGCGCAGGCCGCGACCAGCCAGAGCATGGACGTCGCGCAGCAACTGCTGCACGCAGTGGATTCCGCGCGCTCGGCGCAGGTCTCGTTCAAGGTGCAGGTGCACGACTTCAAGAACCTGCTGCTGCGCGGGCACGACCAGGAGCAGTACGACTGGTACCTGGCGGCCTTCCGGAAGGGGCGGCAGGCCGTCGACCGCGACTTCGACGCGCTCGCCGCCGCGGCGACCGGGTTGCGCCTGCCGCCCGAACGCATCGCGCAGGCCCGCCAGCAACATGCCGCCATCTTCCAGGTCCACCTCGATGCGCTGCAGTCCTTCCGCGTCGGCAGCGCGGACAGCGCGCTCGACGCCGACCGCCTGGTGCGCGGCAAGGACCGCCAGCTCGACGAACAGATCGGCGCGATCGTGCAGGACCTGCGGCAGTTCGCCGATGCCGAGGCGGCCGCGCTGCGCGCGCAGGCGCAGGCGAGCACCCGGCGGGCCGTGCTGTTCCTGGGCGCGCTGGTGGCGTTGCTGGCCGTGGCGGCGAGCGCCGCCGGCGTGCTGGCGGTGCGCCGGCTCGAGGCGGAACTCGGGGGCGAGCCTTCCTATGCGCGCTCGGTCGCCGAACGCATCGCCGCGGGCGACCTCTCGGTGGACGTGGACCTGCGCTCGCAGCACACGGCCAGCGTCGTCTTCGCCATGCGGGCCATGAGCGAGCAGCTGCGGCGCGTGGTGGGACAGGTCTCCGAAGCCGCGGGCGTCGTGGCCCGCAGCAGCGCCGACCTGGTGCAGGGCCAGGTCGAGCTCTCGCAGCGCACCGAGGAACAGGCGAGCACGCTGGAGGAAACGGCCAGCTCGATGGAGGAGATCACTTCCACCGTCGCCCGCAACGCCGACAGCGCGCGCGAGGCGAGCGAACTCGCGCGGACGGCCTCCGAGGTGGCGCGCAAGGGCGGCGTCGTGGTCGCGGACGTGGTGCGCACCATGGCCGGCATCTCCGAGTCCTCGCGCCGCATCGGCGACATCATCGGCGTGATCGACGGCATCGCCTTCCAGACCATTATCCTGGCGCTGAATGCGGCGGTGGAGGCCGCGCGGGCCGGCGCACAGGGGCGCGGCTTCGCGGTGGTCGCCGCCGAGGTGCGCAACCTCGCCCAGCGCAGCGCCGAGGCCGCCCGGGAGATCCGCGCGCTGATCGGGGCCTCCGTCGGCCAGGTCGAGGCCGGCGGCGCCCTGGTCCAGGCGGCCGGCGAGACCATGAACGAGATCGTGGACTCGGTGAAGAAGGTCAGCGACCTGATCGCCGAAAGCGCGCTCGCCAGCCAGGAACAGAGCGGCGGCATCCAGCAGATCAACGCCGGCCTGGTGCAGATGGAGCACGCGGTGCAGCGCAATGCGGGACTGGTGGAAGAGGCCACCGCCGCCACCGGGTCGCTCAAGGAGGAGGCGGCCCGGCTGCTGGCGCTGGTTTCCGCCTTCCGCTTGCGCGAGGACGACGGCCCGCCGCCGGCGCAGCAGGCGCGGCGGCTGGCGCGCGCGTCCGCGCTGCCGGCCCTGGACGCATGGCAGGCGGTGCCGCAATGAGCGCACCCCGATACGGACAAAGGAGAACGCAATGAGAAACGCAGCCCAGACCCTGACGGTCACGATGCTGCTGGCCCTGGCGGCCGGCGTGGCGCCCCCGCTGGCGGCGCAGGGGGAGTACAGCCTGGGGGAGGTGCGCAGCGTCGACAAGGACAAGCGCCAGGTCGTGATGAAGGCCGGCGAGGTCAAGAGCATCGACATGCCGCCCATGACGATGCCCTTCCACGTGCGCGAGGCGAAGATGCTGGACCAGCTGCAGCCCGGCGACAAGGTGAAGTTCCGCGCCATCAACGACGCGGGGAAGTTCACCATCACCGAGATGCTGCCGGCGAGGTAACGGCGCGCGCCGCGCGCTCGCGCCGGCGCCGGCTGGCGTGCCCACCCCCGGTGGGCCCGTCCGTCTTCCGCACGCTTGACGAACCTCAGTTCGGCGGAGCCTGTCCGGGGGCATGCTCCAGCCGGAACGAAGGAGATGCGATGCGCAATGCACCACGCCGACCCGAGGGGGCCGCGGCCGACGCCGCCGCGCCCGTTCGCCTGTTCTCCCGCCTTGCCATCGGCCAGCGCCTGGCCGTCGGCTTCGCCGCCGTGCTGGTGGCGTTCGGCGCGCTCTGGGCGCTGGCCGCCATCAACATCGAGCACGCCAGGGGCCTGAGCAGCGAGGTCACGCTGCGGCACGACCAGACCGCGGCGCTGGCGCAGGCCAACGGCGCCGTCTGGGCGCTGCGCGCGCACCTGGCGCAGGGGCTCGCGGCCCCCGATGCCGCCACGCGCCAGAAGACGGCGGAGCAGGCTGCCGCGACGCGCAAGCAATTCGACGCGGCGATGTTCAACTACAAGCAGGCCGGCGAACTGAGCACCGGCGAGGCCGCGCTGCTGCGCGAGCTGGGCGGCGCCTTTGACCGCCTGAGCGAGGCGCGCGGGCCCTGGTTCGAGCTGCTGGACGCGGGGCGCAACGAGGAAGCGCTGAAGCTGGCGGGCGAACGGATCCAGCCCGCCGGCGCGCAGGCGGTCGATGCGCTGGAGAAGCTGATCGACCTGAAGGACCGCGAGGTGATGAAGGCCGACGACTACTACGGCCTCGAACTAAAGCGCTCGGAATGGTTCGTCCACTTCGTCGGCGTGGCGGTGCTCGCCGGCGCCGCCGCCGTGATCCTGCTGCTCACGCGCTCCATCACGCGGCCCCTGCGCGAGGCCGTGGATTCGATCGAGGCGGTGGCGCGCGGCGACCTCACGCGGCCGATCCGGGTCACTTCGCGCGACGAGGTCGGGCAGCTGCTGGCGGCGCTCGATACCATGCAACGCAGCCTGAAGGCGCTGGTGGGCGAGGTGGTGGGCGGGGCGCGTGCCGTCGCCGACACGAGCGCGCAGATCGCGCAGGGCAACGTCGACCTGTCGCAGCGCACCGAGGAGCAGGCCAGCACGCTGGAGGAAACCGCCAGCTCGATGGAGGAGCTGACGGCCACCGTCAACCAGAACGCCGAGAACGCGCGCCAGGCGAGCCAGCTCGCCGTCGGTGCCTCGGAAGTGGCGACCAGGGGCGGCGAGGCGGTGGGCAACGTGGTGCGCACCATGGACGGCATCTCCGCCTCGTCGCGCAAGATCGCCGACATCATCGGCGTGATCGACGGGATCGCGTTCCAGACCAACATCCTGGCGCTCAATGCGGCGGTGGAAGCGGCGCGCGCCGGCGACCAGGGGCGCGGCTTCGCCGTCGTGGCGGCGGAGGTGCGCAGCCTGGCACAGCGCAGCGCGGGTGCGGCCCGCGAGATCAAGGCGCTGATCGGCGGCTCGGTGCAGCAGGTGGAGGCGGGCTCGCGCCTGGTCAGCGATGCGGGCGCGACGATGCAGGAGATCGTTTCGGCGGTCGCGAAGGTCACCGCGCTGGTGACCGAGATCGCGGCGGCGAGCCAGGAGCAGAGCCAGGGCATCGCGCAGGTGACGAGCGCGGTCTCGCAGATGGACCACGTCGTGCAGCAGAACGCGAGCCTGGTGGAAGAGGCGTCGGCAGCCACCGAGGCCATGAAGCAGCAGGCCGCGGCGCTGGTGGGCGCCGTCAGCCGCTTCCGCATCGGGGACGCAGCAGCAGGCGCGCCGCAGCCGGCGGTCCCTGCCGCGGCCGCGCCGCCGCCGACGATCGCCTTCGTGCCCGCCGTCGCCGCATCGGCGCGCGGCGACGGCCATTGGCAGGAGTTCTGAGCGCTGCGCGTACCCCGCCGGCGGGATCAGAGTCCCGCCGGCAGCACGCGCCGGTACTGCACCGCCTCGGCGACATGCACGAGCTCCACCCCGCCTGAAGCGGCGAGGTCCGCGATCGTGCGGGCGACCTTGAGCACGCGGTGCGTCGAGCGCGCGCTCCAGGCGAGGCGCGCCGAGGCGTTGCGCAGGAACTCCGAGGCCTTGCGTGCCAGGCCCGCGTGTTCGTCGATCTCCGCGCCCTGCAGTGCATGGTTGGCCTTGCCCTGGCGCCGCAGCGCCCGTTCGCGCGCGGCGACGCAGCGCGAGCGCACCGGCGCGCTCGCCTCGCCCGCGGGCGCATCGAGCAGCTCGCCGGACGCGAGCGCCGGCACCTCCACGTGCAGGTCGATGCGATCGAGCAGCGGCCCCGACAGCCGCCCCTGGTAGCGCGCGACCTGCTCCGGGCTGCAGCGGCAGGCGCGGGCCGATCCCAGCCAGCCGCAGGGACAGGGATTCATCGCGGCCACCAGCTGGAAGCACGCCGGGAACTCGCTGCGGCGCGCGGCGCGCGCGATTGTGATGCGGCCGGTCTCCAGGGGCTCACGCAGCGCTTCGAGCGCCGCGCGCGGGAACTCCGGCAATTCATCCAGGAACAGCACGCCGTGGTGCGCCAGCGAGATCTCGCCCGGGCGCGGCGGCGAGCCGCCGCCCACCAGCGCCACCGCGCTCGCCGAATGGTGCGGCGACTCGGTGGGCCGCTGCGACCAGTGCTGCAGGTCGAAGCGGCCGGCGAGGCTCGCCACCGCGGCGCTCTCCAGCGCCTCGGGCACCGTCATCGGGGGCAGCAGGCCGGCGAAGCGCTGCGCCAGCATCGACTTGCCCGCGCCGGGAGGGCCGACCAGCAGCAGGCTGTGGCCGCCCGCCGCCGCGATCTCCAGCGCGCGGCGCGCGCCGGCCTGGCCCTTCACGTCCGCCAGGTCGGGATAGCAGGCCGACACCGGCGGCGCGCTGGCCGCCAGCCGCGTCCAGCCGCCCGGCTCCTCCACGACCGGCGCCGCATCGGAAGCCGGCGTGAAATGGCGCACGACGTCGAGCAGGTGCCGGGCGCGGATCACGTGTGCATCGGGGACCAGCGCGGCCTCCTCCGCGCTGCCCGGAGGCAGCACCAGCCGCGCCACCACGCCGCCCGCGTGCAGCGCCAGGCTGGTGGCCAGCGCGCCGCGCACCGGCCGCAGCTCGCCTGACAGGGACAGCTCGCCCGCGAACTCGTGGCCCGCCAGCCGCGCGCCGTCGATCTGCCCGCTGGCGGCCAGCACGCCGATGGCGATGGGCAGGTCGAAGCGGCCGCTGTCCTTGGGCAGGTCGGCCGGCGCGAGGTTCACCGTGATCCTCTTGTTGTGCGGGAACTCCAGCCCCGAGTTCAGCAGCGCCGAGCGCACGCGTTCGCGCGCCTCCTTCACTTCCGTCTCGGCCAGGCCCACCAGCGTGAAGTTCGGGAGGCCGTTGGCGAGGTGAACCTCGACCGTGACGGCGGCGGCTTCCAGCCCGACCAGGGCTCGGCTTTGCACCAGACAAAGGCTCACGTGAGGGCTCCTCCCTATTCAGGTGCATGTCGGGGACTGGTGCGCGCGCGCCCTACCGCATCGCACCGCGCTGGTGCGGCGGCGCACGGCATCGCGCCCTTCAAGCGGTAACGAATGGCGACGACGGCCCGATGACGCACCGTTTCATCCCTCCGGGCGATGGCATGCGTCCTGCTAACTCCTCCTGCAAACCATCAACAAGCGAACGGAGAAAGATTCAATGAAAGCGAAACTTGCGGTGCTGGTCTCGGTGCTCGCTGCCTCGGGCGCTGCGATGGCGCAGGCCACCAAGCCGCCCGAGCCCGACTACACGCTGTCGTACAACGTCGGTGCCGTCACCGACTACCGCTACCGCGGCATCTCGCAGAGCCGGCTGCGCCCCGCGCTGCAGGGCGGCATCGACTTCGCGCACAAGAGCGGCTTCTACATCGGCACCTGGGCGTCCACCATCAAGTGGATCAAGGATGCGGGCGGCGACTCGAACGTGGAGATCGACCTGTACGGCGGCTACAAGACGACCTTCAGCGGCGTCGGCATCGACGTCGGCCTGCTGCGCTATTACTACCCGAACAACAACCTCGCGGTGAATGCCGACACCACCGAGGCCTACATCGCCGGCTCGTGGGGCCCGGGCACGCTGAAGTACTCGCACGCGATCACCAACCTGTTCGGCTTCGGCAACAGCGAAGGCAGCGGCTACCTGGACCTGAGCGCCACCTTCGAGCTGCCCTGGTACGGCCTGACGCTCACCCCGCACGTCGGCCACCAGCGCGTGAAGAACAACTCCTTCGTCTCGTACACCGACTGGGCCCTCACGCTCGGCAAGGACTTCGGCAACGGCTTCAGCGCTTCGCTCGCCTATGTCGACACCAACGCGAAGACCGATCCCGTCCTCGCCTACCCCTCCCCCAGCGGCAAGAACCTGGGCCGCGCGGGCCTCGTCGCGGGCGTGAAGTACTCCTTCTGAACCTGCGCTCCTGGAGCACACCATGAAACTCGTCACCGCCATCATCAAACCCTTCAAGCTCGACGAAGTGCGCGAGGCGCTCTCGGCCATCGGCGTCCAGGGCATCACCGTCACCGAGGTCAAGGGCTTCGGCCGCCAGAAGGGCCACACCGAGCTGTACCGCGGCGCCGAATACGTCGTCGACTTCCTGCCCAAGGTGAAGATCGAGGCGGCGGTGGCGGACGACCTGGTGGAACGCGTCATCGAGTCGGTCGAGGGCGCCGCGCGCACCGGCAAGATCGGCGACGGAAAGATCTTCGTGTACGACCTCGAGCAGGTCGTGCGCATCCGCACCGGCGAGACCGGCAAGGAAGCGCTCTGAAGCACCCCCACAACATTCCCGAGAGAGCACTGACATGAAGACATTCCTCGCTTCCCTGGGCCTCGGCCTGGGACTGCTGATCGGCAGCGCGACGGCCCTCGCGCAGGCGCCTGCCCCGGCCACCGCACCGACCGCGGCGGCTGCCACCGCGGCGCCCGCCGAAGCCGCGGCGCCCGCGGCCGCCACCGCTGCGGCCGCCGACGCCGGCAAGGCTGCCGCGCCCGCGGCCGCCACCGCCGCTGCGCAGGCCACCGCCACCACCGCGCCGGCGCCGGTGCCGAACAAGGGCGACACCGCCTGGATGACGGTCGCCACGCTGCTGGTGATCCTGATGACGATCCCCGGCCTGGCCCTGTTCTACGGCGGCCTGGTGCGCAGCAAGAACATGCTGTCCGTGCTGATGCAGGTGTTCGTCGTCACCGCGCTGATCTACGTGCTGTGGGCCATCTACGGCTACAGCGTGGCGTTCACCGCGGGCACGCCGTTCATGGGCGGGTTCAGCAAGATCTTCCTGGCGGGGATCACGCCGGACTCGGTCGCCGCCACCTTCAGCAAGGGCGTGGTGATCCCGGAGTTCTCCTTCATCACCTTCCAGGCCACCTTCGCGGCCATCACCTGCGCGCTGATCGTCGGCTCCTTCGCCGAGCGCATCAAGTTCTCCGCGGTGCTGCTGTTCTGCGCCCTGTGGTTCACGTTCAGCTACCTGCCGGTCGCCCACATGGTGTGGTACTGGGACGGCCCGGACGCGATCACGGATGCCAAGTCGCTGGAAGCCGTCACCGCCGCCGCCGGCTGGCTGTGGGCCAAGGGCGCGCTGGACTTCGCCGGCGGCACCGTGGTGCACATCAACGCCGGCGTGGCCGGCCTGGTGGGGGCCTTCGTGCTGGGCAAGCGCATCGGCTACGGCAAGGAATCGCTGGCGCCGCACAGCCTGACGCTGACCATGGTCGGTGCCTCGCTGCTGTGGGTGGGCTGGTTCGGCTTCAATGCCGGCTCCAACCTGGAAGCCACCGGCGTCGCCGGCCTCGCCTTCGCCAACACGCTGTTCGCCACCGCCGCCGCCACGCTGTCGTGGATCGCGGGTGAAGCGCTCTCCAAAGGCAAGGCCTCCATGCTGGGTGCCGCTTCGGGTGCCGTCGCCGGCCTCGTGGCCATCACCCCCGCCTGCGGCTTCGTCGGCGTGATGGGCGCCATCGTGATCGGCCTGCTGGCCGGCCTGATCTGCCTGTGGGGCGTCAATGGCTTGAAGCGCCTGCTCGGCGCCGACGATGCGCTCGACGTGTTCGGCGTCCACGGCGTCGGCGGGATCCTGGGTGCGCTGCTGACGGGCGTGTTCGCCTCGCCTTCGCTCGGTGGCGTCGGCATCTACGACTACGTGGCCAACAAGGTCGCGGCCGACTACTCGATCGGCAGCCAGGTCTGGATCCAGTTCCAGGGCGTGCTGACCACCATCGTCTGGTCCGGCGTGGTCTCCTTCGCCGCCTACAAGATCGTGGACCTGCTCGTCGGCCTGCGGGTCAGCGAGGAAGAGGAACGCGAAGGCCTGGACATCAGCAGCCACGGCGAAACCGCCTACAGCCGCTGATCCCACGGCAGCAAGAATCTCCTTTGGATGTTCGGCCCGCTTCGGCGGGCCGTTTTTTTTGCCCGGCGGCCGCGCGCGCACGGGCACAATGGCCCAAAAGGAGACACTGCCCATGATCGAACTTCGTGCCGGACGGTTGCGCTGCGAACTCAAGCCGGAGCTCGGCGGCTGCATCGCGGGCCTGTGGCTCGATGGCGATCCGGTGCTGCGCTCCACGCCTGCCGCGCAGCTGTCGGCGGCCCGGCTGTCCGGGTGCTATCCGCTGGTGCCGTTCTCCAACCGCATCGGCCACGCCAGCCTGGTGTGGCAGGGCACGCAGCATCCGCTGGTGCGCAACAACGGCGACGAGCCGCATGCGATCCACGGCGTGGGCTGGCAGCGGCCCTGGTCGGTGCTGGACAGCGATGCGGCGTCCGTGATGCTCGCGTACGAGCACCGCCCCGACGCCTCCTGGCCCTTCGCCTTCGACTGCTCGCACACGGTGCGCCTGACCCCCGCTGGGCTGGAGATGACGCTGGCCCTGACCAACCAGTCGGACCAGCCGGCGCCGGCGGGCCTCGGCTGGCACCCGTACTTCCTCAAGCGGCCGCGCAGCCACGTCACGTTCGAAGCCAGCGGGCGCTGGGAAATGGGCGCCGACAAGCTGCCGACGGAGCGGCGCGCCAGCCCCGGGCTCGATGCGGACTGCGCCACGCTGGAAGTCGACCACTGCTTCGACGGCTGGAACGGCGTGGCGCACCTGCGCGACGAGCGAATGCACGCGGTCGTGCGCTCCGGGCTCACGCGCCTGGTGGTGTTCACCAATCCCGGGCGGGAAGGCATCGCGATCGAGCCGGTGAGCCACGCGAACAACGCGGTGCATCTCTACGCGCGCGGCGCCGCGGCCCAGGAGCTGGGGCTGCGCGTGCTGCAGCCGGGCGAAAGCATGATGGCGCAGATGTCCATCGAGGCGGAGCCGGCTGCATGACCTGGCAGGTGGCCGTTCCCGAGCCGGACGGCCTCGGCGAATCGCCGTTCTGGCATCCGACCGAACAGCGCCTGTACTGGGTCGACATCCGCGGCCGGCGGGTGCGGCGCTTCGACCCCGCCACCGGTGCGCGCGAGCAGTGGGAGCTGCCGCAGGAGGCCGGCTGCATCGCGCCGGCGGCGCGCGGCGGCCTCGTGCTGGGCCTGCGCGACGGCATCTACCGCGCCCGCCGCTGGGGCGGCAGCCTGGAGCCGCTGGTGCGCTTCGGCCATGGCGCGCATTCCCGCTTCAACGACGGCAAGGCCGATCCGCTGGGACGCTTCTGGGCCGGCACCTACTACGAGCCCAAGGATGCGCGCAAGGCGGACCTCTATTGCATCGACTGCCGCCCTGACAACGGCAACGGCGGCAGGCCGCTGGTGCAGCTGAAGGTCACCAACACCATGAACTCCAACGGCCTCGCCTGGTCGCCCGACCAGCGCACGCTGTACTGGGCCGACACCGCGGACCACACGGTGCATGCCTGGGACTGGGGCGCGCGCGGCAACGCCATGCGCCACCACCGCGTGTTCCGCCGCTTCGACCCCAAGCCCGCCGGCTGGCAGCCCGGCCAGCCGGGCTATGGCGGCCGCCCCGATGGCGCCGCCGTCGACGAGGAGGGCCACTACTGGATCGCGATGTTCGAGGGCGGCCGGCTGCTGCGCATCTCGCCGGCCGGCGAGGTCGCCGCCGAACTGGAGGTGCCGGCGCGCTGCCCGACGATGCCCTGCTTCGGTGGGCCGGACCGCCGCACGCTGTTCGTCACCACCGCGCGCCATGGGCGCGGGCCCGGGGAACTGGCCGCTTTCCCCGACTCCGGCTGCGTCTTCTCGACGCGGGTGGACGTGCCCGGGCTGCCCGCCAACTTCTTCGTCGACTGATGCCGGACGGGATGCCGCCCGCCATGGCCGTAACATTGCGCGCCATGGATCCCGTCCTCGCCGAACTCGCCGACCGCATCCGCGCCGCTGGCGCGCAAGGAACCCCCCTGCGCATCCGCGGCGGCGGCACCAAGGATTTCCACGGCGAACGCCTCGAAGGCGAGCCGCTGGAAACGCGCGGCCTGCACGGCGTGGTGAACTACGAACCGAGCGAGCTGGTCGTCACGGTGCGCGCCGGCACGCCGCTGGCCGAACTCGAACAGGTGCTGGCCGAACGCGGGCAGTGCCTGCCCTTCGAGCCGCCGCACTTCGCGCAAGGCGCCACCGTGGGTGGCATGGTGGCGGCGGGGCTCTCGGGCCCGGCGCGTGCCAGCGTCGGCGCCGTGCGGGACTACATCCTGGGCCTGAACCTCGTCAACGGGCGCGGCGAGGAACTGGTGTTCGGCGGCCAGGTGATGAAGAACGTGGCCGGCTACGACGTCTCGCGCCTCATGGCCGGGGCGATGGGCACGCTGGGCCTGATCACGGAGGTGAGCCTGAAGGTGCTGCCCATCGCGCCGGCCGAGGCCACGCTGCGCTTTCGCATCCCGCAGGACGAGGCGCTGAAGCGCCTGAACGCCTGGGGCGGGCAGCCCCTGCCGCTGAACGCGAGCTGCTGGGGGCCGGACGACGGCGGCGTGCTGTACCTGCGCCTGCGCGGCGCGGTGGCAGCGGTGGAAGCGGCCTGCCGCAGCCTGGGTGGCGAGCGACTCGATACCGGCGGCGCCGCGACCGAATGGAACGCCTGCCGCGACCAGCGCACGGCCTGGTTCGCGCAAGCCGGCGGCCGCGACCTGTGGCGCCTGTCCGTGCCGCAGGTCGCGCCGGTGCTGGATCTTCCCGAGCCGCCCCTGGTCGAATGGCACGGCGCCCAGCGCTGGGTGCGCGTGGACGCGGCGCAGGGCCGGCACGTGCGGCAGCAGGCGCTGGCCGCCGGCGGCCACGCGACGCTGTTCCGCACCGCGCGCAGCGACGCGCACGACCGCATGACCCCCCTGGCGCCGCCGCTGGCCGCCATCCACGAACAACTCAAGCTGCAGTTCGATCCGCACCGCATCTTCAACCGCGGACGGCTCTACCCGAATCTCTGATGCAGACCCATCTCTCCCCCGAGTTCCAGGGCACGCCGGAGGGCGCCGAGGCCGAAGCCATCCTGCGCAAGTGCGTGCACTGCGGCTTCTGCACCGCCACCTGCCCCACCTACCAGATCCTCGGCGACGAGCTCGATGGCCCGCGCGGGCGCATCTACCTCATGAAGCAGGTGCTGGAAGGCCACGAACCCACCCGCAAGACGCAGCTGCACCTCGATCGGTGCCTCACCTGCCGCAACTGCGAGAGCACCTGCCCGAGCGGCGTCGACTACGGCCGGCTGGTCGACATCGGCCGCGCCATCGTGGAGCGCAAGGTGCCGCGTGACGCGCCCTCGCGCGCGCTGCGCTGGGCGCTCAAGGAAGGCCTGACGTCCAGCGCCTTCGGTCCCGCGATGAAGGTGGGCCAGGCCGTGCGCGGGCTGCTGCCCGCGGTGCTGCGCGAGAAGGTGCCGGCGCGCCGCCAGGCGGGCGGCTGGCCCACGCGCACGCACGCGCGCAAGGTGCTGATGCTGGCCGGCTGCGTGCAGCCCTCCATGATGCCCAACGTCAACACGGCGACGGCGCGCGTGCTCGATGCGGCGGGCATCCAGGCGATCGTCGCGGCAGGCGAGGGCTGCTGCGGCGCCGTGAAGTTCCACCTGAACGACCAGGACGGCGGCCGCGCGCAGATGCGCCACAACATCGACGCCTGGTGGCCCTATGTGGAGAGGGGCGAGGTCGAGGCGATCGTGATGAACGCCTCCGGCTGCGGCGTGACCGTGCGCGAGTACGGCCACTACCTGCAGCACGACGCTGCCTATGCGGCGAAGGCGAAGCGCATCGGCGAGCTCACGCGCGACCTGAGCGAGCTGTTGCCGGACATGGTGCCGGCGCTCCAGGGCAAGGTGCGGGCCCAGCCGGGCGTCTTCGCCTACCACCCGCCCTGCACGCTGCAGCACGGGCAGAAGCTCAAGGGCGGGGTGGAGCAATGGATGGCGGCGCTCGGCTTCGAACTGCGCGTGGCGCTCAACGAATCGCACCTGTGCTGCGGCTCCGCCGGCACCTATTCCGTGCTGCATCCGGAGATCGCGCACACGCTGCGCGACCGCAAGCTGGGGCACCTGGGGGCGTTGCAGCCGCAGGCGATCCTGTCGGCCAACGTCGGCTGCATCACGCACCTGCAAAGCGGCACGCAAATGCCCGTGCGGCACTGGGTCGAGGTGCTGGACGAGGCGCTGGCCCGAGGCCCGGGCGCCTAGGCTAGATCCAGTCCGCCTCGCCGAGGTAGCGCAGCGCGCTCTCGCGGCCCCGCCGCACGACCGCGGCCGGGTCGCGGCCGGAGAGCTGCGGCAGCGCCGCATCCGAAATCGCGTGGGCGGTGTCCCGCACGCGTGCGAAGTCGCCGGCGAGGCGGATGCCTTCGCGCGCGGCCGTCTCCTGGACCTGCAGGCACCAGGCAGCGGCATGCTCCGCCATCTTGGCATCGGCGCGCAGCAGGTCGGGCTGCGCTGTCGCGCCCTCGCGCGCAGCGAGGTCCGCCAACAACCGGCGCGACAGCGCGCGCGCGGTGTCATCGAGCTTCGCGCACTGGATGTTGCGCGCCTGCTGCTGGCGCGCCAGCCACTTGCGAAAGCTCTCCTCCACGAGCGACTGGCGCGAGCGGGATGCGCTGCTTTCGAGGTACGTCACGAGGTTCGCGCATTGCGCGCGCATGCCGGCGGCGTCCTGCTTTTGCAGGCGCTCGCCGAAGCGGGTGGCCAGCGTCTTCGCCAGGTGTTCGACGGCCTCGGCACCGACCCGGCTCTCGGCGGCCGCCCGCGCCGCGGCCAGCGCCGGGCCATGGCGTTCACGCAATTGCGCGAGTCCCGCGTCGATGCCGGTCGCGAACGACGGGTCGACCTCGGCACAGGCAGCGCGGACCTGCGGCGCCAGCAGCGTCGCGTGGAACAGCGGCCGCAAGGCGTCGTTCACGTACTCCTGCGCGCTGCAGGGTGCGAGCCAGAACGCCAGCGCGACGAGAAGGAGGATGCGGCCCATGCGGGCCATTGTGCACCGCCGCTGCCCCTGCGAGCCGGCGCCGCGCCCTGGGCACGGGAGGCCGGCATGACGGCAGAGCTTGCCGGCGCGACAACGCCAGCGGCCGGCGCGCCTGGTGTACAACACCGACTCCACGCCACGGGACCGGGCCCGACACATGACAGCAGGTCAGGATTTCCTCGCCGGCGGCGGCGAGATGGGAGAGCGCATCCGTGCCTTCGACTGGGCCGCCACGCCGCTGGGTCCGATCCCGGCCTGGCCGCAGAGCTTGCGCAGCGCCGTCAGCATCCTGCTGCCGTCCAGGGCCCAGATCGCGATGTTCTGGGGGCCGGACCTGGTCACCATCTACAACGACGCCTACCGGCCGGTCTTCGGCGCCAAGCACCCGGGCGCGCTGGGCCGCCCGATCCGCGAAGCCTGGGACGAACTCTGGCGCGCCGGCCTGAAGGAACTGTTCGACGGCGTGCTGCAGACGGGCGAAGCGTTCTGGGGCCGGGACCTGCCCTTCTTCATGGAGCGCCACGGCTACCTGGAGGAGACCTACTTCGACGTCTCGTACGACCCGGTGCGCGACGAATCCGGCCGCGTCGGCGGCGTGTTCTGCATCGTCAGCGAGACGACCGGCCGCGTGATCGGCGAGCGCCGGCTGCGCACCCTGCGCGACCTGGCCCGCATCGCGGCGCAGGCGCAGACCACGGCGGAGGTGTTCGGCGAGGTGGCAGCGGTGCTGGAGGACAACGCGCAGGACCTGCCCTTCGCGCTGCTGTACGCGCCCGGCGAAGGCGACGGCGCGACGCTGGTGGCGCAGTGCGGGCTGGAGGGATCCGCCGCGGCGCCGGCGCACCTGCCGGCCAGCGGCGGGGCGTGGCCGCTGGCGCGCGAACTCACCCTCCTCTGCGGTGAGTCGCTGGCGCGGCCGGGGCCGCTGCACGGGGGCCCCTGGCCGGAGCCGGTGCGCGAGGCGGTGGTGCTGCCCCTGGCCGGCACCGGCGAGGCCGGCCACGGCTGGCTCGTCTGCGGCGCCAGCCCGCGACGCCATGTCGACGACGACTACCGTGACTTCCTGGCGATGGTCGCCTCCAACATCGCGGCCGCGCTGGACAGCGCGCAGCGCTCCGAACACGAGCATCGGCGGGCCGAGATGCTGGCCGAACTCGATCGCGCCAAGACGGCGTTCTTCAGCAACGTGAGCCACGAGTTCCGCACCCCGCTCACACTGCTGATGGGGCCGCTGGACGACGCGCTGGCCGACGCCGGCCGCCCGCTCGATGCGGTGCAGCGCGAACGGCTCGAGCTGGCCCGCCGCGGCGGCGCGCGCCTGCACAAGCTGGTCAACTCGCTGCTGGACTTCTCCCGCATCGAGGCCGGCCGCGCGCAGGCGCGCTTCGTCGCCACCGACCTGCCCGCGTTCACCGCGGAACTGGCCAGCAGCTTCCGCTCCGCCATCGAGAAGGCCGGGCTGCGGCTGGTCGTCGACGCGCCCGCGGCGCGCAACCTCGCCTGGGTCGACCGCGACTTCTGGGAGAAGATCGTCCTGAACCTGCTGTCGAACGCGTTCAAGTTCACCTTCGAAGGCGAGATCGCGGTGCGCCTGCGCGAGACGGCGGGCGGCTTCGAGCTGGCCGTGCAGGACACGGGCGTCGGCATTCCGGCGCAGGAACTGCCGCGGGTGTTCGACCGCTTCCACCGCGTCGAAGGCGCGCGCAGCCGCACGCACGAGGGTTCGGGCATCGGCCTGGCCCTGGTGCACGACCTGGCGCAGCTGCACGGGGGCGAGGTCGCGGTGGCCAGCCGCGCAGGCGAGGGCAGCTGCTTCACCGTCACCATCCCGGCCGGCAGCGCGCACCTCGACCCGGCCCGGGTCGGCGCGGCGCCGACGCTGCCCGGCACCGCCGTGGCCGCCTCGTCGTATGTCGAGGAGGCGCTGCGCTGGCTTCCCGGCGAGGCCGCGCCGGCGCCCGCGCCCGCCGGCCCGCGCGCGCGCATCGTGCTGGCCGACGACAACGCGGACATGCGCGACTACATCCGCAGCCTGCTGGCCGGCAGCTACGAGGTAGAGGCGTTCGCGGACGGCCTCGCCGCCCTGCAGTGCGTGCAGGCGCGCGGCGCCGACCTCGTCCTGAGCGACGTGATGATGCCGGGCATCGACGGCCTGGAGCTGGTGCGGCGGCTGCGCCAGCTGCCCGCCACCGCGCAACTGCCGGTGCTGCTGCTGTCGGCGCGCGCCGGCGAGGCCGCGCGCATCGAGGGGCTGGACGCCGGCGCCGACGATTACCTGGAAAAGCCCTTCACCGCCAAGGAGCTGCTGGCGCGGGTCGCGGCGCGGCTGGAGATCGCGCAGCTGCGCCGGGCGGCGGCGCGCGAAGCGCAGCTGCGCGAGCAGCAGCTGCGCCTGGTGACCGACAACGCGCCGGTGATGCTGCTGCAGTTCGACGACCGGGGGCGCTACCGCTTCGTCAACGAACCCTATGCGGCGCGCGTCGGCCGGCGCGTGGAGGACCTGGCGGGCCTCACGATCGCGCAGGTGCTCGGCGAGGCGGCGTTCGCGCTGGTGCGGGAGCACGTCGCCGCGGCGCTGGCCGGCCGCCGGGTCGCGTTCGACGTGCTGATGCCCTATCCGGTGCTGGGAGAGCGCTGGATGCACGGGACCTACATCCCGCAGTGGGAGGGCGGGCGGGTGAGCGGCTTCGTCGCCGTGCTCTACGACGTGACGGAACGCAAACTCGCACAGCTGCGGCTGCAGGAGCAGGCGCAGCGCTTCCAGAAGCTCAACGAAGTGGGGCTCACGCTGGCCGCCGAATCCCAGCTGCAGCGCATCGTGCAGGCGGTGACCGACGTGGCCACCGACCTGAGCGCGGCGCAGTTCGGCGCCTTCTTCTACAACGTGGTGGACGCCGCGGGCGAGTCGTACATGCTCTATACGCTGTCGGGCGTGCCGCGCGAGCGCTTCGCGGGCTTCGGCATGCCGCGCAACACCGCGGTGTTCGGTCCCACCTTCGCCGGCGAAGGCATCGTGCGCGTGGCCGACATCACGCAGGATTCCCGCTACGGCCACAACGCGCCGCACCACGGCATGCCCAAGGGCCACCTGCCGGTGCGCAGCTACCTCGCGGTGCCGGTGCTCTCGCGCACGGGAGAGGTGCTGGGCGGCCTGTTCTTCGGCCATTCCCGGGCGGGGGTGTTCACAGAGGAGGCGGAACGCATCGTCGCGGGGATCGCCGCCCAGGCGGCGGTGGCGATCGACAACGCGCGCCTGCACGAGCAGCGCCTGCGCCTGATCGGGCAGCTGCAGGAATCGGACCGGCGCAAGGACGAATTCATCGCCACCCTGTCGCACGAACTGCGCAACCCCCTCGCGCCGCTGCGCAACGGGCTGCACCTGCTCAAGCTCAAGGGGCCCGGGGCCGGCGCGCCCATCCTGGAGATGATGACGCGGCAGGTGAACCAGCTGGTGCGGCTGGTCGACGACCTGCTGGAAGTCGCGCGCATCAACCAGGGCACGCTGGAATTGCGCCGGGACCGCGTGGAGCTGCACGACGTGGTGCAGCACGCGGTGGAGACCAGCGAGCCGCTGGTGCGCGAATTCGGCCACGCCCTGCAGGTCATGCTGCCCGAGCAGCCGCTGTGGGTGGAGGGGGATGCGGCGCGGCTGGCCCAGGTGCTGTCCAACCTCCTGAACAACGCCAGCCGCTACACCGACCGGGGCGGCCGCATCAGCGTGGACGCCAGGGTGGAAGCGGGACGCGTGCTGCTGTCCGTGTGCGACACCGGCATCGGCTTCGACAAGGACAAGGCGGCGCAGCTGTTCGAGATGTTCCGCCGCGGCGAGCGCTCGCAGGGGCTGGGCATCGGCCTGGCCCTGTCGCGGCGGCTGGTGGAGATGCACGGCGGGACGCTGCAGGGGCACAGCGAAGGCCTGGGCCGCGGGTCGACCTTCACGCTGGCGCTGCCGCTGGCGCCGCAGCCGCAGGCCCCCCTGCCCCCGCAGTGCGAGGCGGGCGGCGCCGTGTCCTTGCGCGTGCTCGTGGTGGACGACAACCGCGATGCGGCGGACACCCTGCACATGCTGCTGGACCTGCTGGGTGCCGAGTCGCGCGTGGCGCACGACGGCGAGTCCGCGCTGCGCCTGTTCGATGTGTTCGCGCCGCAGGCGGTGCTCCTGGACCTCGGCATGCCGGGCATGGACGGCTACCAGGTCGCGCGCCAGTTGCGCGCGCGCCATCCGGGCTGGCCCGGGGCGCTGATCGCGCTGACCGGCTGGGGGCAGGAGAACGATCGCCGCAAGACGCGCGAGGCGGGCTTCGAGCACCACCTGGTCAAGCCGGTCGACCTGGCCGCGCTGCAGGACCTGCTCGTGACGGTGGCCGAACGCCCGCGTCCGGCCGAGGCGCAGCGCTGAGCGCGGCGGTCCTCAGTCCACGCGCACGACCACCGTGCCGGCGATCCAGTCGTGGATCGCGCGGCGCTGGTCGTTCAGCAGCATCGTCAGCAGCTCGAGGATGGCCCACAGCCAGGCGAGGTTCCAGGCCGCCTGGTACAAGGCGGGCTCCGGGGCGAAGCCGACCGCGAACGCCATCGAATACCACAAGGCCACGGGCAGCAGCGCACAGGGCACGATGTCGCGCAGCACGGCCTGGCGCCAGCTGATGCGCCGGCCGCCCTTGACGGAAACCACGCGCACGCGCGCGATCCACTTGCCCAGCGTCTGGCCGAAGCGCACGTGCATCCAGACCGAATACGCCACCCCGAACGAGCTGTAGGCGATGGCCAGCAGCACGCTCAGGAGCGGATGGGGGCTGAGCCGGATCATGCCTTCCAGCAGCGTGTGCATCGACGACAGCACCAGCGCGTCGATCACGAAGGCCAGGGCCCTGCGGCCGGCCGTCTGGTAACGCTGCGCCGGATGCATCAGGCCGAAAGCGCCGCCTCGATGTCCTTGGCCAGCTTGGCCGGCGCATCCTGCGGCGCATACCGTCGCAGCACGTTGCCCTCTTTGCCGACCAGGAACTTGGTGAAGTTCCACTTGATGGCCTTGGAGCCGAGCAGCCCCGGGGCCTCCGCCGTGAGCCACCGGTACAGCGGATGCGCCTCGGCGCCGTTGACGGCGACCTTCTGCATCATCGGGAAGCTCACGCCGTAGTTCACCTGGCAGAACTGCGCGATCTCCTCGTTGCTGCCCGGGTCCTGCGAGCCGAACTGGTTGCAGGGGAAACCGAGCACCACCAGCCCGCGCGGGCCGTACTGCCGGTGCAGCTCCTCGAGGCCGGCGAACTGCGGCGTGAAGCCGCAGGCGCTGGCGGTGTTCACGATCAGCATCGGCTTGCCGCGGAACTGCGCCAGGGGCACGGTCTGCCCGCCGATCTGCTGCGCTTCGAAGTCGTAGACGCTGGCCATGCGGCTATTGTGCGCCGCCTGCCTTTTCCTTGCCGGGCCAGGCCGACCACGCGGCCGCGCCCAGGATCAGGGCCCCGCCGGCGAGCGTGCGCGCCGTGAGTCCGGCCGCGCCCAGCGCCACCGAGGACAGGCTGGCGAACACCACTTCCGACAACATCACCAGCGCCGTGGTGTGCGCCGGCAGGCGGGAGGCGCCGTACTGCAGGCACAGGTTGGCGACGAGGAAGCCCGCGGCCAGCATCAGGGCCAGCCCCCAGCCGTGCGCATCCAGCCGGGGCAGCGGCGCGATCGTGCCCTGCAGCAGGCCGGCCAGCGCCACCCCGCCCGCCATCAGCATGCCGCCGCCGAACATGGCCAGCACGCGCGAGCCGGCCGTCACCTGCGACAGCCGGCGCAGCAGCACGTTGGTGAGCGCGAAGCAGAAGCCAGCCGCCAGCGCCAGCCACTCCGGCAGCGCGCGCGGCCAGGGCAGGCCGGCGCCGCCCGTGTCGAGCACGGCGGCCACCCCGGCCAGCGCCAGCAGCAGCCGGCCGAGGCCGGCCCGCGAGGGCCGCTCGCCGAGCAGGCCCCACGCCATCAGCACCGACCAGGCCGGCATCAGGTAGAACAGCAGCACGACGCGCACGACGTCGCCGATCGTCACCGCCCAGTTGAAGCCGACGTTGGTCAGGCCGGCGGCGGCGGCCAGCAGCCACAGGCCGGGCGTGCGCAGGAGTTCGGGCAAGGCCGCCGGACGCAGTACGACGAAGCCGGTGAAGGCCACGAGGTAGATCACCGCGGTGGACCACAGCGCGTGCACCCCGTGGTCCTGCAGGGCGCGGAACGGCCACCACGACAGGCCCCAGACGGCGGCGTTGGCCACCAGCGCCGCGACCGGCGCGGCCCGCCCGTCAGCCATGCACGTTGTCGTGCCGGGCCAGTTCCAGCAGGTGTTCCACCTCGTCCTTGTGCAGCACGCAGTTGCGGGCATGCCAGCGCTTGATCAGCCACATCACGCCGGCCACCACCAGGCCGAAGGCGGTGATGGCGCCGAAGGCCGTCAGGCCCATGCCGGCCGACAGGCTGTAGAAGGCGCCCAGGCCCAGGATGCAGGCCTGCTCGTTGAAGTTCTGCACCGCGATGGAGCGGCCGGCGCCCATCAGGTTGTGGCCGCGGTGCTGCAGCAGCGCATTCATCGGCACCACGAGGTAGCCGCCCAGCGCCCCCATCAGGATCAGGAAGGGCGCCGCCGCCCAGACGTTGGTGATGAAGTTCATGCAGATCACCAGCACGCCCATGGCGATGCCCAGGGGCATGACGGTGGTGGCGCGATCGAGCCGCATCTTCATGGAGGCCAGGATCGCGCCGGCGGCGGTGCCCAGCGCCACCACGCCGCTCAGCGACGAAGCCTGCGTGGTGCTGTAGCCCAGGGCCGCCGCGCTCCAGGCCAGGATGATGTAGCGCAGGTTGCCGCTCACGCCCCAGAACAGCGTGGTCGTGGCGAGCGAGATCTGCCCCAGCTTGTCGTGCCACAGGCGCCCGTTGCAGCTCCAGAAATCGGGCACCAGCTCCAGCGGGTTGTGCGGGATCGGCCGCATCTCCACGCCCGTGAGCGGGATCCGCGTGTTGAACCAGGCGGCGACGCAGTAGACGAAGATCAGCACGAAGATCGCCGCTTCCGGCGGCGAGTCGATGCCGGTGTCGATGATCGGGAAGTCCATCGCCAGCATCCGGTGCGACAGCGCGTGCCCCACCAGCTGGCCGCCCAGCAGGATGCCCAGGATGATCGAGGCGATCGTCAGGCCCTCGATCCAGCCGTTGGCCTTGACCAGCTGCGAGGCCGGCAGCAGCTCGGTGAGGATGCCGTACTTGGCCGGCGAATAGGCTGCCGCGCCCAGCCCCACGATCGCGTACGAGGCGAGCGGGTGCATGCCCAGCAGCATCATCAGGCAGCCCACCACCTTGATCGCATTGCTGAGGAACATGACCTGTCCCTTGGGCTTGGCGTCGGCCAGGGCCCCGACGAACGGGGCCAGCACCACGTAGAACAGGGCAAACATCGGCACCAGCGCCGCGGCCTGCCAGGCCGGCGCACGGGACGTCTTCAGCAGTTCGACGGCGGCGATGAACAGCGCGTTGTCGGCGAGCGACGAGAAGAACTGCGCCGCCATGATGGTGTAGAAACCGCGCTTCATCCGTTCGTGCTTGTGGATGGTTGCACCGCGTGGCGATGGGCCATCGAAATTCTTCTGCTGTCTCCGAGCGACACGGGGTTATATCACGCTGGGTAATGACAGAATCCGGGCAGAAAGCGAGCCTCCATGCCCCGTCCGATCCTGGCCACCATCCACATCGAGGCGCTGCGCCACAACCTGGCGCGCATGCGGTCCGCCGCGCCGGACGCGCGGGTGTGGGCGGTGGTCAAGGCGAACGCGTACGGCCACGGCATCGAGCGCGTGTACGAGGCGCTGCGCGGCGCCGACGGCTTCGCCCTGCTGGACCTGCAGGAGGCCGAGCGGGTGCGCGCCCTGGGCTGGCGCGGCCCCATCCTGCTGCTCGAAGGCGCGTTCGAGCCGCGCGACCTGGAGCTGTGCTCGCGCCTTTCGCTGTGGCACACCGTGCACTGCGACGAGCAGATCGACTGGCTGGCGGCGCACAAGACGCAGGTGCCGCACCGCGTCTTCCTCAAGCTCAATTCGGGCATGAACCGGCTGGGGTTCACGCCGCAGCGCTTCCGCGCCGCGTGGGCCCGCCTGGACGCCCTGCCGCAGGTTCAGGAGATCTCCTTCATGACGCACTTCAGCGACGCCGACGGCGCGCGCGGCATCGCCCACCAGGTGCGCGCCTTCGACGAGGCCACGCGCGACCTGCCGGGCGAACGCAGCCTCTCCAACAGCGCCGCGGCGCTGCGCCACGCCGGCGATGCGCACGCGCGCGGCGACTGGATCCGCCCCGGCATCGCGGTGTACGGCAGCGCGCCGGACTTCCCGCAGCACGACATCGCGCACTGGGGCCTGCAGCCGACCATGACGCTGGCTTCGCGCATCCTGGCGGTGCAGCAGCTGCAGCCGGGCGACACGGTGGGCTACGGCTCCAGCTTCGTCGCCGAGGAGCCGATGCGCATCGGCGTGATCGCCTGCGGCTACGCCGACGGCTACCCGCGCCACTGCGGCACCGGCACGCCGGTGCTGGTGGACGGCGTGCGCACGCGCCTGGTCGGCCGCGTGAGCATGGACATGAGCGCAGTGGACCTGGCGCCCGTGCCGCAGGCTGGTTTCGGCACGCCGGTCACGCTGTGGGGGCGGGCGGACAACGGCACCGTGCTGGCTATCGACGAGATCGCCGCCAGCGCCGGGACGCTGGGCTACGAGCTGATGTGCGCGCTCGCGCCGCGGGTGCCGGTGGTAGTCGACTGACCAGTCGATACGGCTCCATCCCCGACCCTCCTCGGCCCGAGAAGGCATGCCAGGAGGCGGAGCGCGGGCGGGCAAGCCGCCGCTCGACGGGGGCAACGCTGGGTGCAGGTCGCGATTGTCGGCGTCAAAGGCCGAAGTCGACACCCGGCTCGGCGCCGTAAGGCGCTGCGTGCCGTGCGTGCAGGGCCGATCCGTTGTTCCGGTAGAAGTCCTCGATCGCCTCGATGCGCTGGAACAGGACTTCGCGCGTGAGCGCGGCGACGCTGCGGCCGGTTTCCCGCGCCAGCGCCTCCAGCCGCTGCTCGATCTCCGCCGAGAGCTGCATGGCCATGGTTGTCTCCCCTTTGGTGCAGGGGCATCCTAAGCGGCGTGCGCGTACCTTTGGCTGACAGCAGCCGCAGGCTGTGCGGTCCTTTTGCGTCGGATCAACGTTTGCGCAACCCCAGGGCCACGACCGCCCCCACCACGAGCAGGGCGCCCGCCACCTGCACCGGCGCGATCGACTGGCCCAGGATCAGCCAGGCCAGCACCAGGGCGAACACCGGTTCCACGTTCATGATCGCGGAATTGCCCACCACACCCAGGCGCGGCAGCACCGTGAACATGATCGTGAACGCGGTGCCGTACAGGAAGGTCAGCGTGGCCAGGCCCGCCCAGCCCGCCGGCGCCGTCGGCAGGTGGAAGCCGCCCTGCGAGGCGACCATGGTGAGCGCCACCAGGCCCGC
The DNA here is from genome assembly GCF_037890035.1 of Ramlibacter sp. AN1133. Taxonomy (NCBI): domain Bacteria; kingdom Pseudomonadati; phylum Pseudomonadota; class Betaproteobacteria; order Burkholderiales; family Comamonadaceae; genus Ramlibacter; species Ramlibacter sp. AN1133. Next base: position 173,807 of record NZ_JBBKTQ010000002.1, on the reverse strand, counting down.
CAGCGTCATGGTGGTCGCGGTGCGCACGCGCCCGTCGACGTCGCCGGCTTCGTGCTGCGTGAGCACCAGCGCGAGGCCGAAGGTCGCCGCCGCCGACAGTGCGAAGGCCACGCCCGCGCCGATGCGCGCCCACTGGCCGGAGGCGCCCAGTCCGGACGCGGCGCCGAACACGTCCAGCGCCAGCGCCAGGCCGACCAGGATCACCGGCATCGCGACCAGCATCGTCTTCTCCGGACGCCGGCGGTACACCACCGCGTCCCAGAAGGCCGTCCAGATCGGGTAGGTGTTGAAGGCCAGCAGCGCCAGCGCCACCGGCAGCCGCGCCACCGAGGAATAGAGGCACAGGCTCTGCACTCCGATCAGCAGGCCGATCACCGGCAGCATGCGCTTGTGGCGCGCGGAAAAGCGCGGCCGCACGCCCTGCGAAGCGAGCAGCGCGATGATCACGGTGGCCGTCACGGTGCTGCGGAACACCACCGCCGTCGCGACGTCGACGCCGTTGTTGAAGGCGATGCGGGCGGCCACGTGGTTGGCGCCCATCATCAGGGCGATCAGCAGCAGCGTGCCGAAGGCGGCGCCGCTGATCGCGCGTGCCGGTGACGGGGCGACCGCCGACATCAGATCCGCCGCCGGGCCGCCCCAAGGCGGATCAGCCCCCTCGGGGGGCAGCGACGACACGAAGTGCGGAGCGTGGGGGCCATGTCAATACAGCCCGTGCACGCGCGCGTGCAGGCGGGCGAGTCCCAGGAGCGCGTCGGTGAAGGGCGTGGGCACGCCGGTCATCTCGCCCATCTCCTTGACCACGGTGACCAATGCATCGATCTCCACCGGCTTGCCGGCCTCCACGTCCTGCAGCATCGAGGTCTTGAAGGCGCCCAGCTTGCGCGTGACCTGGTGGCGGTCTTCCGGCTGCTGCGCGATCGGGATGCCCACGCGCTCGCCGATCTCCCGCGCTTCCAGCATCACGCTGGAGATGAAGCCGCGAACGAGTTCGTCATCGAGGATCAGGTTGGTCGTGGCCCCCGTCATGGCGCTGACCGGGTTGACGGTCATGTTGCCCCACAGCTTGTACCAGGCGTCCTTCTGGATCTGCTCGGAGACGACCGTTTCGAAACCTGCCCGCGCCAGCAGCGACGCGAGCTGCTGCACGCGGGCCGTCTTCTCGCCGGAAGGCTCGCCGATGATCAGCTTGTTGCCGAAGTGATGCTGCACCTGGCCGGGCGCGCGCAGCGCGCAGCTCGCGTGCACCACGCAGCCGACGATGTGGCGTGCCGGCACCGCCTCGGCGATGGAGCCGTCCGGGTCGATGGACTTCAGGCGCGTGCCGGCGAAGCGGCCGCCGAAGCCCTGGAAGAACCACCACGGCACGCCGTTCATGGCCGTCAGCACGATCGTGTCGGGGCCCAGCAGCGGGCGGATCGCCCTGGCCACTTCGGCCATCGCGGGCGCCTTCACCGCGATCACGACGAGGTCCTGCACGCCGAGTTCGGCCGGCGAGGCGCTGGCGCGCACCGGCGCGCGCAGCGTGTGGCCGGCTTCGTCGAGCCGCAGGCCCTCCGTTTGCAGCGCCTGCAGCGTCGCACCGCGCGCGACCACGCTGACCTCGCAGCCCGCCTGGGCCAGCTTGGCGCCGACCCAGCCGCCGATCGCGCCGGCGCCGTAGATGCAGACTTTCCTCATGACTTGTAGTCGCTCCCGTGGCGCTGCTCGACCAGCCGCGTCATGGCGTCGAACACGTCCTGCCCGGCGCCGAACTTCTGGTCGAACTGGAAGGAGTCGTGCGTGGTCTTGCGCGCGACCGCTTCGGGGACGGCGATCGCGCGGCCCAGGGCCGCCTGCGCCACCTGCACGTCGCAGGCCCGCTGCAGCGTCCACAGGCGCACGAAGGTCAGCGGCAGCGTGGAGCCCGCGGCCAGCAGGCCGTGGTTGCGCAGGATCATCAGCGGCTTGCGGCCCAGGCTGGCCAGCAGGCGCGGCGCCTCGTCCGCGTGGATCGTGATGCCCTCGAAGTCATGGTAGGCCACCATGTCGTGCAGCTGCGCCGAATAGAAGTTGTTCTGCGCCAGCCCGCCTTCGGTGCACGCCACCGCCAGGCCGTTGGTGGTGTGCGTGTGCATCACGCAGTGCGCGTCCGGCACGTTCTCGTGGATCGCGGCGTGGATCGTGAAGCCCGCGGGGTTCACCGGCCACGGGTTGCCGGCATCCAGCTTGTTGCCCGCGACGTCGATCTTCAGCAGGTTGCTCGCCGTGACCTCGGAGTAGTGCAGCCCGAAGGGGTTGATCAGGAAGTGCTTGCGCCCGCCGGTCACGGTGTCCGGCAGGCGCACCGTGATGTGGTTGTAGATCATCTCGGTCCAGCCGAGCATGTCGAAGATGCGGTAGGCGGCCGCGAGCTGGACGCGGGCGGCCCACTCGTCGGGATGCATGCCGGGCGCGCGCGGCTGCAGGACGGCGTTCATGGGCGCTGCCTCAGTAGTTGCCCTTGGCGGCGGGCTGCGGCTGCGCGCCCCCCTTGAACTTCGCGCACAGGGCGCTGGTCGACTTCACCATCAGGTTGCTGTCGGTCCCCACGGCGATGAAAGTCGCGCCCATCTCGATGTGCTTGCGTGCCAGCGCCTCGTCCAGGGTCAGGATGCCCACGGCCTTGCCCGCCTTGCGGATGCGGGCGAACAGGTCCTCGTGCATCTTCATCATGTCGGCATGCCACGGGTCGCCCACATGCCCGAAGGCGGCGGACAGGTCCGCGGGGCCGATGAACACGCCGTCCACGCCCTCGACGCCAGCGATCGCGTCGACGTTGCGCACGCCTTCCTGCGTCTCCACCTGCACCAGCAGGCAGACCTCGCGGTTGGCTTCCTTCGCGTAGCCAGCGTTGCGGCCCCAGCCGGAGGCGCGGGTGGCCGCCATGCCGCGGATGCCGTCGGGCGGATAGCGCAGGCAGCGCACCAGCTCGCGCGCCTGTTCGGCGTTGTCCACCATCGGCACCAGCAGCGTCTGGATGCCCAGGTCGAGCACCTGCTTGATCAGCGCCTGGCCGACGTAGCCGTGGCCCATGGGGATGCGCGCGATCCCGTGCACGCCGGGGTAGCCGGCGATGATCTGCGACTGGATCATCAGGTTCTGCAGGTCGTTGGGCGAGTGCTCGGAATCGAGCAGCAGCCAGTCGAAGCCGGCGGCGGCGCAGATCTCGGTGGGCAGCGGCCCGAGCAGGCTGCACCACAGGCCGACCTGGGTGCGCTTGTCGCGCAGCGCCTGCTTGAACGTGTTGACGGGCGTTTGCATGGGCTGGTCTCCCCTCAGGTGAATGTGAAAGTGAAGCGGCCGAGCGGGCCGTAGTCGGCGTCGAACACGTCGCCGCGCTGCGCCGGCACCGGGCGCGTGAAGGAGCCGGCCAGCACCACCTCGCCGGCTTCCAGCCGCTCGCCCCAGGGCGCGAGCTTACGCGCAAGCCAGGCGACGCCGATCGCCGGGTGTCCCTGCACGCCGGCGGCCAGGCCCGTCTCCTCCACCACGCCGTTCTGGCGCAGGATGGCGCCCACCCAGGGCAGGTCGACTTCGTCCGGCCGGACCTTGCGCCCGCCGAGGATGATCCCGGCATTGGCGGCGTTGTCGCTGATGGTGTCGAACACCTTGCGCGGCGCCCGGGTGCGGCGGTCGAACTGCTCGATGCGCGCGTCGATGATCTCGATGGCGGGCTGCACGTAATCGGTGGCGGCGAGCACGTCCTCCATGCCGACCTGCTCGCCTTCCAGCGTGCGCCTGAGGATGAAGGCGAGTTCGACTTCGACCCGCGGCGCGATGAAGCGCTGCGTCGGGATGTCGCCGGGTTCGAAGAACATGTCGTCCAGCAGCGTGCCGTAGTCCGGCTCGTCGATCTGGCTGGACTGCTGCATGGCGCGCGAGGTGAGGCCGATCTTGTGGCCGCGCACCTGGCGGCCCGCGGCGATCTTCAGCGCGACCCAGGCGCGCGAGACGGCGTAGCCGTCCTCGATCGTCATGCCGGGGAAGCGCCTGGAGAAATGCTCGACCTGCACGCGCGACTGCTCGCTGGCGTGCAGTTCGCGGGCGAGCTGCTGGATGGTTTGCGCATCGAACACGGCGGGCATCCTACTTGTTGAACAGCGGGTGCAGCGTGCTGTGCTTGCCGTCGTACACCTGCCCCGGGCTCTCGTCGATCTGCAGCGTGATGCCGATCAGCTCCTGCGCGAAGAGGGGCGCGAAGTGCTCCCTGACCACCTCCATGAGCCGGTCGCCCGCTTTCTGCTGCACCTCCGCGCTGCGGCCCGCGCCCATGCGCACGTTGATGTACACGAAGGCGTAGTCCTCCTCGCCGTCGGCCACCGCGTAATGGGCCGCCGGATACGCCAGCACGCGGGTGCCGCCGGTGGGAAAGACCTGCTTGCCGGCCTCGTCGTGGATCGTGAGCATGGTGTCCGCCAGCTTGCGGCACAGCGCACCGACATCCGTCCTGGTTTCGATGTTCGGTGTGTAGAGGATGACGCAGTGGGGCATGCTCAGAGCCGCTGGTTGATGTGGGTGTAGCCCTCGGCGGACGAGGCCTGCGCCTTGGGGATCGCGTCGTCCGCCACCGGCGTGACCGGGAACACCGCATTGATCTGGCCGGTGCCGGAAGCGCCGAAGTAGGGCGTGACCACCTCCGCGCGCCCGCCGTAGGCGGACCAGCCCAGCGCGCCCAGCAGCATCGCCGTGTCGTGCATGAAGCCCTCGCCGTGGCCCTTGGCCGCGTACTCCGGCAGCATGCCGCAGAAGGTCTTCCACTCGCCGGCTTCCCACAGCCGCACCACGTCGCGGTCCAGCGTCTCCAGGAAGGGGCTCCAGATGCGGAAGGCGTACTCCGGCGCCAGGCCGTTCTGCGCGAAGCGGTGCGACAGCGAGCCGCTGGCGAAGAAGGCGACGGTGCCGTCGTAGTGGTCTTCCACCGCGCGCCGCATCGCCCAGCCCAGGCGCGCGCTGTCGTTCAGGTAGTGCGCCTGGCACAGCGCCGAGACCGAGATCACCTTGAAGTGCCGGTCCTGGTTCATGTAGCGCATGGGAACCAGCGTGCCGTACTCGGGCGCGAGCGTGGTGCGTTCGTGCGCCAGCGTCTCCACGCCCCAGTCGTTGCAGACCTCGGCCAGCAGCTTGCCGAGCTCCGGGTTGCCCGGGAACTCGTACGCCATGTTGCTGATGAAGTGCGGCAGCTCGTTGCTGGTGTACAGCCCCTGGAAGTGCGCCCCGCAGTTGACGTGGTAGTTGGCGTTGACCAGCCAGTGCGTGTCGAACACCACGATGGTGTCCACGCCCAGCGCGCGGCAGCGCCGCCCGATCTCGATGTGGCCGTCGATCGCATCCTGCCGGGTGCCGTGGCGCGGGCCGGACAGCTCGCTCAGGTACATCGACGGCACGTGCGTGATCTTCGCCGCGAGCGCGAGCTTGCCCATGTCAGGCGCCCCAGTGGGGAATGTGGTGCGAGCCAAGTGACACAGCGATGTTCTTCGGCTCCAGGAACACCTCGTAGCTCCAGGTCCCGCCCTCGCGCCCCGTGCCCGAGGCCTTGGTGCCGCCGAACGGCTGGCGCAGGTCGCGTACGTTCTGGCTGTTGACGAAGCACATGCCGGCCTCGATCGCCGCGGCCACGCGGTGCGCGCGACCGACGTTCTCCGTGAACACGTACGAGGACAGGCCGTAGGGGATGTCGTTGGCGATGCGGATCGCGTCCTCCTCGGTGTCGAAGGGGATCAGGCAGGCCACCGGCCCGAAGATCTCGTCCTGCGCGATCTTCATGCGGTTGTCGACGTCGGCGAACACGGTCGGCGCCACGTAATTGCCCTTCTTCACGCGACCTGGCAGGGCCGGCGCGTCCAGTCCGCCGCACAGCAGCGTCGCGCCTTCCTTGCGCCCCAGCTCGATGTACCCGCGCACCTTGGCCAGGTGCCCCTGCGAGATCATGGGCCCGATGACGGTCTTCTCGTCCAGGGGGTCGCCCACGGCGATCTTGCCCGCCCGCGCGGCGAAGCGCTCGGCGAACTTCGCGTAGATCGACTTCTGCACCAGGATGCGGCTGCCGGCGGTGCAGCGCTCGCCGTTGTTGGAGAAGATCATGAACACGGCGGCATCGAGCGCGCGCTCGAAGTCGGCGTCGTCGAACACCACGAAGGGCGACTTGCCCCCCAGCTCCATGCTGAACTTCTTCAGCCCGGCCTCCTTGACGATGCGGTTGCCGGTCGCCGTCGATCCGGTGAAGGAGATCGCGCGCACGTCCGGATGCCGCACCAGCGGCTCGCCGGCCTGCTTGCCGAAGCCGTGCACGATGTTCAGCACGCCGGCCGGGATGCCTGCTTCCAGCGCCAGTTCGCCGAGGCGCGCGGCCGTCATCGGAGACAGCTCGCTCATCTTCAGCACCGCGGTGTTGCCGAAGGCGAGGCAGGGCGCGACCTTCCACGTCGCCGTCATGAAGGGCACGTTCCAGGGCGAGATCAGCGCGCACACGCCCACCGGGTGGAACAGCGTGTAGTTCAGGTGCGTGGGCGTCGGATACGTGTGGCCGTCCACCCGCACGCACATCTCGGCGAAGTAGGAGAAGTTGTCGGCCGCGCGCGGCACGAGCTGCTTGCCGGTCTGCGCGATCACCTGGCCGGTGTCGTCGGTCTCGGTCCGCGCCAGCTCGGGGACGTTGCGCGCGATCAGCTCGCCGAGCTTGCGAACGAGCCTGGCGCGTTCCGGTGCGGCGAGCGAGGACCACTTGGGGAAGGCCTCCTTCGCGGCGGCGACGGCCTGGTTCACTTCGGCCTCGCCGCCGGCGGCGACTTCGGCCAGCACCTCCTGCGTGGCCGGGTTCACGGTCTCGAAGTATTCGCGGCCGGCAACGGCTTTGCCGGCGATCAGGTGCTCGATGCGCATGTCAGGAGGCGATGGTGTTCATGAGGGCGCCGATGCCCTCGATCTCGGTGACCACCACGTCGCCCACCTTGCAGTCCACCACGCCGTCCGGCGTGCCGGTGAGGATCAGGTCGCCGGGGTTCAGCGTCATGAAGCCGGAGAAGTATTCGACCAGCCAGGGGATGTCGAAGATCATGTCCTTCGTGTTGCCCTGCTGCGTGAGCTGGCCGTTGACGGTGGTCTTGAGCGCCAGCGCCATCGGGTCGGGCACGTCGGCGCGGTCGACCAGCCAGGGGCCGAGCGGCGTCGCGCCGTCGCGGTTCTTCACGCGCAGGTTCGGCCGGTACCAGTTCTCCAGGTAGTCGCGGATCGCATAGTCGTTGGCCACCGTGTAGCCGGCGATGAAGTCGTAGGCGTCGTCGCGCTTCACCTTCTTCGCGCGCTTGCCGATCACCACGGCCAGCTCGCATTCGTAGTGCATGAACTGCACGCCGGCGGGCCGGCGCGTCGACTGTCGGTGGCCGGTGAGCGCCCGTTCGCCCTTGAGGAACACGAGCGGTTCGTCGGGCGCCTTGAAGGCGAGTTCCTTGGCGTGGTCGGCGTAGTTGAGGCCCAGCGCCAGGATCGTGCGCGGCTTTTCCACCGCAGCCAGCGGCGGCAGCCAGGTGACCTGGTCCGGCCACACGCGCTGGCCGTCCTCCAGCAGCAATTGGCCGTCCCGCTCGGTGGCGTTGTGCAGGACGCCCTGGTACATCACGCGCGCGCGCTTCATGCGGCCTCCGCGACGAAGGTGTTGGAGAGGGTGCCGAGCGCCGGCATCTTGATGTCCACGCGGTCGCCGGCGCGCACCCGCGGCCGGCCCACGTCGCAGCCCAGCATCAGCATGTCGCCTTCGCCGAAGGTCATGAACTCGCTCACGTCGGCGAGCAGCCTGTCGGCGGAGCGCACCAGCTGCGAGAAGCGCACGGTCTGCTTCAACTCGCCGTTGACGCGCACCTCGAGCTTGAACACGGCCGGATCGCCGGCCTCGTTGCGCGCGCGGATGCGGTCGCCGATGCCGAGGAAGCCGTCGAGGCAGTTGAACTTCACGGGCGGGCGGAACAGGCTCTCGTGCGGGATGGAGACGTCGTTCATCAGCACGAAGCCCGCGATCTCCCGCGCCGACTTCATGACCATCGCCACCGTGGCGCCGATTTCCACTTCGGTCACGTGCGCGGGAAGGGCGATCGCCCCGCCGTTCTCCGTCCAGGTGTTGGCCGGCTTGATGTACAGCACCGGCGCCTGCGGCGGCGCCTTGTACGGTTCTTCGTTCACCTTCGGGCCGAGGGCGTCGAGCTCGCCGCGGAAGTTCAGCAGCGTGCCGTACACCGTGCCTCGCTTGGCCAGGTTCATGCTTGTTCCAGTGCGATGAGTTCGTCGAGCAGCGCGTAGAGCTGCGCCAGTTTCTGCTTGCCCAGCGACTGTTCCAGCCACTGGTAGTGCGCTTCGACCGAGGTCGAGAGGCGGTCCACCATCTTGAGTCCCTTGGGCGTGGCCTCCACCACCGTGCGGCGCTGGTCGGCCGGGTCGCGCTCGCGCCGGATCAGGCCGTCGCGCTCCATGCGCGCCAGCACGCCGGTGAGGCTGGGGCCCAGGATGGTGGCTTCGCGCGCCACGCGGCCCGTCTCCAGCGTTCCGTGCTCGCCGAGCACGCGCAGCACGCGCCACTGCTGGTCCGACAGGCCGTGCTCGCGCAGGCTGGGGCGCGTGCGCGCCATCAGCGATTCGCGGGCCTGCAGCAGCAGGCGCGGGAGGTTGCGATGGGCGAAGGCGGGGCTCACGGGGCGGAGGGAGGCGGCGATATTTAACATGTTAAATGTTTGCCGGCCGCCGTCAAGCGCGACCTGCGGCCGCGCTACGGGGCTCACCTGCTCTTGCGGGAGTTCGTAGGCTGGCGCTGGAGCGAAGCGCAAGCCCAGCGATGCGCGAAGCGCTGGGGTTTCGCTTCGCTCCACCGCCAGCCGACCAACCTCGAGCCCCGCGCGAGTTACATCGTCCGCGCGACCCAGTACGTGGCCCCTTGCGGCCCGTACTTCTCGACGTGCGGCGTGCCGCGGATCACCTCGAAGCGGTCGCCAGGCTTGAGGTGCTGGGTCTCCCCGTGCTGCGTCAGCCACATCTCACCCTGCACCACCAGGGCGCGCGCGGTGAACTCGTGGGTGTGCTCCGCAACGACGGTGTTCGGCTCGTACGAACGGGCCAGCACCTCGGTGCAGCCGCGCGCTCGTTCCGACGCCTCGAATTCGGAAAAGGGCTGGGGAGCGTTCACGAGGCGCATGGTACTCGCGCCTACACTCGGGTCAATGGCAAAGGAGAAGACGGTCTATTCCTGCACGGAATGCGGCGGCAGCTCAGCGAAGTGGCAGGGCAAATGCCCGCATTGCGGATCGTGGAATACCCTCATCGAGACCGTGGCCGAATCGGTGAGTGGGGCCAGCCGCAACCGTTTCGCGTCGCTCGCGCCCGCTTCCGAAGTGGCGGTGCTGGCGGACATCGAGGCGGCGGAAGTGCCCCGCACGCCGACCGGCATCGGCGAACTCGATCGCGTGCTGGGGGGCGGCATCGTCGAAGGCGGCGTGGTCCTGATCGGCGGCGACCCCGGCATCGGCAAGTCCACGCTGCTGCTGCAGGCGCTGGACGGGCTGCAGCGCGCCGGCGTGCCCACGCTGTACGTGACGGGTGAGGAAAGCGGCGCGCAGGTGGCGCTGCGCTCGCGCCGGCTCGGGCTGGAGCGGTCGCAGGTCAAGGTACTGGCGGAGATCCAGCTCGAAAAGATCCAGGCCACCATCGCCGCGCAGCAGCCGGCGGTGGCGGTGATCGACTCGATCCAGACCGTGTACTCCGAGCAGCTCACGTCGGCTCCGGGCTCGGTGGCGCAGGTGCGCGAATGCGCGGCGCACCTCACGCGCGCGGCCAAGTCCGGCGGCACCACCATCGTGCTGGTGGGCCACGTGACGAAGGAAGGCGCGCTCGCCGGCCCGCGCGTGCTGGAGCACATGGTCGACACCGTGCTCTATTTCGAGGGCGACACCCATTCGAGCTTCCGGCTGGTGCGCGCGATCAAGAACCGCTTCGGCGCGGTCAACGAGATCGGCGTGTTCGCGATGACGGAGAAGGGCCTCAAGGGCGTCGCCAACCCGAGCGCGATCTTCCTGTCGCAGCACAGCGAGCCGGTGCCGGGCAGCTGCGTGCTCGTCACGCTGGAAGGCACGCGGCCGATGCTGGTGGAGATCCAGGCGCTGGTGGACAGCGGCGGGCCGAGCCCGCGGCGGCTGTCCGTCGGCCTGGAGCGCGACCGCCTGGCCATGCTGCTGGCGGTGCTGCACCGGCACGCGGGCGTCGCCTGCATGGACCAGGACGTGTTCGTCAACGCGGTGGGTGGCGTGCGCATCAGCGAGCCGGCGGCGGACCTGGCGGTGATGCTGGCGATCACGTCCTCGTTGCGCGGACGCGCCTTGCCCAAGGGCTTCATCGCCTTCGGCGAGGTGGGGCTGGCCGGCGAGGTGCGGCCGGCGCCGCGCGGGCAGGAGCGCCTGCGCGAGGCGGCCAAGCTCGGGTTCTCGATCGCCATCGTGCCCAAGGCCAATGCGCCCAAGGGCAAGGTGCGCGAGCTGGAAGGCCTCACGATCCACCCGGTGGAGCGGATCGAGGAGGCGCTGGACGTGGTGCGGGGGCTGGCCTGATGAAGATCGCGGTGCTGTCGGACATCCATGGCAACCTGCCGGCGCTGAAGGCGGTGCTGGACGAAGTGGAGGGCGAAGGCGTGGACGCGGTGGTCAACCTCGGCGACAGCCTGAGCGGCCCGCTGATGCCGGCCGAGACGGCGGACCTGTTGCTCGAACGCGATTTCGTCACCATCGCGGGCAACCACGAGCGCCAGCTGCTGGCGCAGTGGCGGCGGCCGGCCGGCGAGCGCGACCTGGGCTCGAGCGACGGCTATGCGGCCACGCAGATCGCGCCGCGGCACGCCGAATGGCTGCAGTCGCTGCCGCCCACGCGCTGGCTCGGCGAGGAGGTGCTCCTGGTCCACGGCACGCCCGGCAGCGACCTGAAGTACCTGCTGGAAACGGTGACGCCCGACTTCGGCCAGAACGGCTCGCTGGGCGTGCGCGCCGCCACGCGCGAGGAGATCGCCTCGCGCCTGGGCACCGGCGAGGAGGACTGGCGCCGTGCCAGCCTGGTGCTGTGCGGGCACAGCCACTACCCGCGCGCCGCGATGGCCGGACGCACGCTGGTGCTCAATCCCGGCAGCGTGGGCCTGCAGGCGTACGAAGACGATCATCCTGCGTACCACCGCGTGCAGAACGGCACGCCCCACGCGCGCTACGCGATCGTGGAAAAGCGCGGCGGCCAGTGGAACGCCCGCCATTGCAGCGTGGCCTACGACTGGGACGGCATGGAGCAACTGGCGGCCAACTGCGGCCACGCGGACTGGGCGTACGCGCTCGCCACAGGAAACCTGCCCGAGGACGGCGGCACAATCGGCGCATGAATTTCCAGCGGATCGTCCTGCCCATCCTGGGCGTCGTCATCGTCGTCATCGCCTGGCGCGGCTATGGCTGGCCGGGCGTGGCCATGGCCGCCGGCGGCATCGTGATGTGGATGCTGCTGCACTTCACCCGCATGATGAAGGTGCTGCAGCGCGCCTCGAACCGGCCCGTGGGCTGGGTCGACAGCGCCGTGATGCTCAATGCGAAGCTCAAGCCGGGCGTGAACCTGCTGCACGTGATGGCGATGACGCGCGCGCTGGGCGAGCAGGTCAGCCCCAAGGAGCAGCAGCCGGAGGTCTACCGCTGGACCGACGGCAGCGGCTCGCACGTCACCTGCGAGTTCGCCAATGGCAAGCTCGTGAAATGGGAGCTGTTCCGCCCGCAGGCCGCGCCGGAAGGGGAGCCGCCGGCCGCCGCTTAAAATGGGGGGTTCCGCGATCCCGCGCACTCAATTCCCCTGAAGGACACCTATGAGCCCGGTAGTACCCTCGATGGCCGACCGCGACGGCAAGATCTGGATGGACGGCGAGCTGGTCGACTGGCGCGACGCGAAGATCCACGTGCTCACCCACACGCTGCACTACGGCTGCGGCGCGTTCGAAGGGGTTCGTGCGTACAACACGGTCAATGGCACCGCGATCTTCCGCCTGCAGGAACACACGGACCGCCTGTTCAACAGCGCCAAGATCCTGCGCATGCAGCTGCCCTTCTCGAAGGAGCAGTTGAACGAAGCGCAGAAGGCCGTCGTCAAGGCCAACAAGCTCGAGTCCTGCTACATCCGCCCGCTGGTGTGGATCGGCTCGCAGAAGCTGGGCGTGAGCCCCAAGGGCAACCAGATCCACGCCATGATCGCCGCCTGGGCCTGGGGCGCGTACCTCGGCGAGGAGGGCATGCAGCGCGGCATCCGCGTCAAGACCTCCAGCTACACGCGCCACCACGTCAACATCACGATGACGCAGGCCAAGGCGGTGAGCAACTACAGCAACTCGATCCTCGCCAACATGGAGGCGCTGGACGACGGCTACGACGAGGCCCTGCTGCTCGATAGCTCCGGCTTCGTCTCCGAAGGCGCGGGCGAGAACGTGTTCGTGGTCAAGGACGGCGTGATCTACACGCCCGACCTGTCCGCCGGCGCGCTCAACGGCATCACCCGCAACACCGTCTTCGCCATCGCGAAGGACGCCGGCATCGAGGTCGTGCAGAAGCGCATCACGCGCGACGAGATCTACATCGCCGACGAGTGCTTCTTCACCGGCACCGCCGCCGAAGTCACGCCGATCCGCGAACTCGATCGCGTGGAGATCGGCATCGGCCGCCGCGGCCCGATCACCGAGAAGCTGCAGAACGCCTTCTTCGACATCGTCAACGGCCGCAACCCCAAGTACGCCCACTGGCTGACCCGCGTCTGAGAGCATGGCGAACCCCAACAACAAACCCGAAAAAGTCGTCGAACTGCTGGCGAAGGACCTGAACGCCAACGGCGGCGTCTTCTGCCCCAGCCCCAAGGCCGACATGCAGCTGTGGAACACCCACCCGCGCGTGTACCTCGACGTCGCCGGCAGCGGCGCCGCCAAGTGCCCGTACTGCGGCACCGTCTACAAGCTCAAGGAAGGCGAGCACTTCGGCGGCCACCACTGATATTGGGGTCAGATTCCAATTTCTCCGGAATCCCGAATTGGGGTCAGATTCCAATTTCAAGCCGCCCACCGCCGCGGCGCAGCGCTCGCCGGGCGTGACCCGTTCCTTCGTCATCGCGCCGCAATGGATCGGTGACGCCGTGATGACCGAGCCGCTGCTGCGCCGCCTGCGCGCGCGCGGCGAGCGCATCACGGTCGGCGCCTTGCCCTGGGTCGCACCGGTGTACCGCGCGATGCCCCACGTCGACGCGGTGATCGAGTTCCCGTTCCGCCACGGCGGCCTGCAGCTGCGCGAACGGCGCGGCCTGGCCCGGCAGCTCGAAGGGCAGTTCGACACGGCCTACGTGCTGCCCAATTCGCTCAAGAGCGCGCTGCTGCCCTTCCTGGCCAGCATCCCGCGCCGCGTCGGCTATCTCGGCGAGGCCCGCGTGGGCCTGCTCACGCATCGCCTGAAGAACCCGAAGCACAAGCCGCCGATGGTGGCCTTCTATTCGGCGCTGAGCGGCGAGGAAGGGGTGGAGGCGGACCGGCCGCAGCTCGCCCTGCCGCCGGCCCAGGTCGACGAGGTGCTGCGCGCGCAGGGCCTGGCGCGCGGCAGCTACGTGGTGATGGCGCCCGGCGCCGAATACGGCCCGGCCAAGCGCTGGCCGCACTTCGGCGCGCTGGCGCAGCGTCTCGCGCAGCCCGTGGTCCTGCTCGGTTCGGCCAAGGAAGCGGAACTGTGCGAGGCGATTGCCCTGCAGGCCCTCGGGCGCACCCGCAACCTCGCCGGCAAGACCTCGCTGCTGGACGCCTTCGCGCTGATCGCGGGCGCCGGCTCGGTGGTGAGCAACGACTCCGGCCTGATGCACGTGGCGGCGGCCTTCGGCGTGCCCCAGGTGGCGCTGTTCGGTTCCTCCAGCCCGCTGCACACGCCGCCGCTCAACGAGCGCGCGAAGGTCGTCTGGCTGAAGCAGGATCCGGAGTACGCCCCGCCGCTGGACTGCTCGCCCTGCTTCGAGCGCGAATGCCCGCTCGGCCATTTCCGCTGCCTGAACGACGTGAGCGCGGAGCGCGTGCGCGCGCTGCTGTGACGCGGCATGATGCGGCCCCATGGACCGCGTCACGATCTACCACAACCCCGCCTGCGGAACCTCGCGCAACACGCTCGCGCTGCTGCGCCATGCGGGCCTCGAGCCCGAAGTCGTCGAGTACCTGAAGACGCCACCCGGCAAGGAGAAGCTGCGCGAACTGCTGGCCGCGATGCGCATGCCCGTGCGCGCGCTGCTGCGCGAGAAGGGCACGCCCTACGGCGAGCTGGGCCTGGCGGATCCGAAGTGGACCGACGAGCAGTTGCTGGACTTCATCGTGCAGCATCCGATCCTGATGAACCGCCCGATCGTGGTGACGCCGCTGGGCACGAAGCTGTGCCGGCCGTCCGAGGAAGTGCTGGAGATCCTGCCGGTGGCGGGGCCGCTGGCGCCATTCACCAAGGAGGATGGCGAGCCGGTGGTGGACGGCGGGCAGCGCTTGCAGCGCGATCCGTAGGCTGGCGGTGAGGAACGAACCCCAGCGATCGGCGAGCGCAGCGCAGCTGGGGTTCCGTCGTCACCGCCAGCCTGCCGACGCCCAAAAAAAAACAGCCATCTTGCGATGGCTGTATCAAGTCCTTGGAAGGACGTCGTTGGGAGACTTGAAACCTTGAAGAAACCGGGTGCCGCGCCCGCGCGGCAGATGGGTCAACTGTAGTCTTCGCCGGGGTGCCCATCCATCCTCATTTAGGGGGATGGCACGGACCCGCGCACGAATGGATCTTCGTGATTTTTCCGGGCCTTGGCGAGGCCCCCGGAATGCTTTTACGGGCGGTTACACGGCCGAGCAGGGCAGCCGCAGGATGAAGCAGGCGCCGCCCCCCGGGTTGTCCTCGCAGTGCGCGCTGCCGTGGTGGCGCTGCGCGATGGAACGCACCAGCGCCAGGCCCAGCCCGACCCCGCCTTCGCGCTCGCTGGCGCCGCGCAGCCGGTAGAACGGCTCGAAGATGCGTTCGCGCTCGGAGGCCGGCACGCCGGGCCCGCGGTCGCACACCCGCACGACGGCCTCGGACCCGTGCCGCACCACGCTCACCCGCACCGGGCCGCTCGTGTAACGCCGGGCGTTTTCCAGCAGGTTGCGGATGGCCCGCCGCAGCAGCTTGGCCACGCCCTGCACCACCAGCGTCTGTTCCGACTCGCTGGCCTCCAGCTCGGCGCCGGCGCGGGCGCTCTCCTCGGCGGCCAGGCCGGTCAGGTCCACCGACTCCACGGTGCCGATGTCGGATTCGCGCGCGTCGAGGCGGCTGGCCAGCAGGATCTCGTCGATCAGCTGGTCCAGCTCCGCGATGTTGCGGGTGATCTCCTCGCGCGAGCGCGGCGAGGGCTCGGGATCCATCAGCTCCAGCCCCATGCGGATGCGCGCCAGCGGCGAGCGCAGCTCGTGCGAGGCATTGGCCAGCAGCGACTTGTGCGAGTTGACCAGCGTTTCCACCCGCTCGGCCGCGTGGTTGAAGCGGCGCGCCAGGAAGGCCACCTCGTCGCTGCCGCGCTCGGGCACGCGCACGCTCAGGTCGCCTTCGCCCCAGCGTTCCACGCCCACGCGCAGGTCCTCCAGGCGCTGCGTGAGGCGCCGCACGATCGGGTAGCTGCCCACCGCGACCGCCAGCGCCACGATGCCCAGCAGCCAGAGGAAACCGGTGGAGCCGCGCGGCAGCCAGGAACGCCCCCCGGGCGGCCCGTCGCCGGGCGGCCGCGGCCGCGGCGGCAGCTGCACGACGATGCTGCGCCCGTCCTTCATCACGATCGGGAATTCCAGCCCCACGCCCGGCACGCGCACCGGCCGCACGTGGCTCTGGCCGATCACCTCGCCGGCCTCGTTGCGCACCACCACCTCGCGCATCGGCGTCTGCTCCTGGTTGACGCGCCAGAGCCAGCCGAAAGCGATCGTGAGCAGGCCCACCGTGGCGATCACGGCGATCCAGATGCGCAGGTAGAGAGGGAAGCGCCAGCCGGCGTTCCAGGCGGTCATGCCGTGGAGGGGTCTCCTGTCCTAGTCCTGCTGCTTGGCGAACACGTAGCCGACGCCGCGCACCGTGAGGATGCGCTTGGGGTTCTTGGGGTCGACCTCGATGGCCGCGCGGATGCGGCCCATGTGCACGTCGATCGAGCGGTCGAAGGCCTCCAGCTCGCGGCCGCGCACGGCTTCCATGATCTGGTCGCGCGTGAGCACGCGGCCGGCGCGCTCGGCCAGCACCACCAGCAGGTCGAACTGGTAGGAGGTCAGTTCGGCCGGCTTGCCGGCCACCGAGACCGTGCGCGCGTCGCGGTCGATCTCCAGCGAGCCGAAGCGCATCTGCTTGGCCGGCGGCGGCGTGCCGTCGTGGCGGCGGCGCAGGATGGCGCGGATGCGCGCCAGCAGCTCGCGCGGCTCGAAGGGCTTGGGCAGGTAGTCGTCCGCGCCCAGCTCCAGGCCGACGATGCGGTCCATCGGGTCGCCCTTGGCGGTGAGCATCAGCACCGGCACCTTGCCGGTCTCGCCGGGCAGCGAACGCACGCGCCGGCACACTTCCAGTCCGTCGATGTCGGGCAGCATCAGGTCCAGCACCACGAGGTCGGGCGCCGTACCGGTGGGCGGGTCCTCCAGCAGGTGCAGCCCGTGCCGCGCATCGGGGGCATGGGTGACGCCGAAGCCCGATCGCTCCAGGTACTCGCCGACCATCTGGGCCAGGCGGGTGTCGTCCTCGATCATCAGGAGTTGGTGCATGTCCGAATACTACTTACTGCGGGCCGCCGACGCGGGGCCCTTCCCGGTCATAGTGGACAGTGGCCACCGCACCCGCTTGTCGCTCCCGTAAAGTAAGGTAAATGGCCGTCTCCATTGCGCATATTTCCCCGACGCTGCCCGAGGTGCTGGCGCGGCAGGCGCCCGGCGCCCAGGCCCTGCAGTTCGGCGGGCGCTGGCACACGTACGGCGAGCTGCGCGAGGCGGGCGAGCGCGCCGCGGCCGTCGCCTGGCACGCGTGGGGTGTGCGCCCGGGCGACCGGGTCGCCTGGCTGGGCGCCAACCATCCGGGGCAGGTCGCCCTGCTGTTCGGGCTCGCGCGCATCGGCGCCATCCTGCTGCCGCTGAACTTCCGGCTCGCCTTCGCGGAGTGGCAGCGGTTCGCCGCCGAATGCGGGCCGCGGCACGTGGTGCACGACGCGGACTGGGCGCCGGCGGCCCGCGACCTGGCAGCGGCGTGCGGCGTGACCGCGCATGCGGTGGAGAGCCTGTCGCAGGTCGATGCCCCGGCCGCACCGGTGCACGCCACGGCGGAGGCGCCCGCCTTGCTGGTCCACACCTCCGGCACCACGGGCGGCCCCAAGGCCGCCGTCCATACGCAGGGCAACCTGCTGGCCAACATGCGCATCGCGAGCGCAGTGCAGGAGATGACCGCGGCCGACACCGTCCTGACGGTGCTGCCGATGTTCCACGTCGGCGGCCTGTGCATCCAGACCCTGCCGGCGCTGTACGCCGGGGCTCGCGTGGTGCTGCATGCGCGCTTCCATCCGGGCGAGACGCTGGCGGCCCTGGCCGCCGCGCGTCCCACGCTCACGCTGCTGGTCCCCGCCGCGATGAAGGCGCTGGTCGAGCATCCCGCCTGGGGCGCCACCGACCTGTCGTGCCTGCGCGCGGCGTGGGCTGGCTCCAGCCTGCTGCCGACAGCGCTGGTGGAGGCTTTCCACGCGCGGGGCGTGCCGGTGTGCAATGTCTACGGCGCGACGGAGACGGGGCCGTTCTCGGTCGCCCTGCCGCCCGCGCACGCGATGGACCACGTCGGCTCCTGCGGCTGGCCGGCGCCGGGCGTGCAGGCGCGGCTGGGCCCGCCGATCGGCGACGCGGCGGAACTGCTGCTGCGCGGGCCGAACGTCGTCCAGCGCTACTGGCCCGATCTGCCCGCCTGCGACGCCGAGGGCTGGTTCGCCACCGGCGACCTCGCGCAGCGCGACGAAGACGGCAGCTATCGCATCGTCGGCCGGGCGCGCGACCTGATCATCAGCGGCGGCGAGAACGTGCACCCGGCCGAGGTGGAGCAGGCGCTGGCGCTGCATCCCGCGGTGGCGGAGTGCGCGGCGTTCGGGCTGCCGGATGCGCGGTGGGGGGAGGTCGTCGCCGTCGCGGTGGTGCGGGCGAGCGGCACGCAGGCGGTGGAAGGGGAACTCGTCGCGCACCTGCAGCGGCACGTGGCGCGCTTCAAGGTGCCGCGGCGGTGGTTCTTCGTCGAGCAGCTGCCGAAGACGGCGCTGGGGAAGGTGCAGCGGGCGGTGCTGGCGAAGCAGTGCGCGTAGGCTGGTGGTGAGCCGCGAAGCGCGAACCCCAGCGCTTCGCGCATCGCTGGGGTTCGCGCCTTCGGCGCTCACCGCCAGCCTACGGAGGCAACAGCCCCCGTGAAAAACTACTAAGCCGGCGCCCCCTGGCTCCCATGCCGCCCCTGCATCCTCCACAGCAGCACGATCAGCAGCATCGCCGGGATCGCCGTCAACGCCGTCCCGATGAACGCCGTGGCGTACGCCCCCAGCAGCCCGTACTGCGGCGTGAGCGTGTCCACCGCCACGCCCGAAAAGCCCTTGAGGAACTTGCCGAGCAGCGCATACGTCGACGACAGCATCGCGTACTGCGTGGCCGTGTATCCCAGGCTCGTCAGGCTCGACATGTAGGTCACCAGCGCCACGCCCGCGAACGCCTGCGCGAAGGAGTCGAGCGACATCACGATCGCGAAGATCACGTCGTTGACGTGCAGTGCCAGCAGCGCGAACGCCCCGGTGCCCAGGGCCTCCAGCACCAGCCCGACGATCAGCGTCGGCAGGATGCCGATGCGGATCGCCGTGAGGCCCGCCGCGCCCAGGCCGACGAAGGTCGCGACCAGGCCGAAGGACCCGCGCACCACCGCCACCGTGTCCTTGCTCACGCCGAGGTCGTGGTAGTAGGGGTTGTACATCGGGCCCATGATGAAGTCGGGCAGCCGGTAGAGCGCGACCATCAACAGGATCACCAGCCCGGCCAGCTTGTGCTTGCGGAAGAAGTCGACGAAGGGCCCGATCAGCGC
This sequence comes from Ramlibacter sp. AN1133, assembly GCF_037890035.1. Lineage (NCBI taxonomy): Bacteria > Pseudomonadati > Pseudomonadota > Betaproteobacteria > Burkholderiales > Comamonadaceae > Ramlibacter > Ramlibacter sp. AN1133. Next base: position 154,665 of record NZ_JBBKTQ010000002.1, on the reverse strand, counting down.
GTCGACCAGGCCGCGCCGGCTCCACAGCGGCGGCTTGTTGTGCAGCACCTCGTCGGCGCGTTGCGGCTCGAACGCGAGAAAGGTGGCCACGATCCCCACCCCCATCAGCACGGCCATCGCCACGTACGAGATCGGCCAGCCGACGCGTTCGGCGGCCGCGATGATGGCCGCGTCCGTCACCAGCAGCGCGAGGCGGTAGCCGAGCTGCGCCGCGGACGTGAGCAGGCCCACTTCGTCGGAGTTGTCCGCGGCCTCGATGCGCCAGGCGTCGATCGCGATGTCCTGCGTCGCCGACGCGAAGGCGACCAGCAGCGCGAAGGCGCCGATCGCCACCAGCCCCGCCTTCACCCCGACCACCGCCATCGCGACCAGCCCGATCGCCACCAGGATCTGGCAGAACAGCATCCAGCCGCGCCGCCGCCCGAGCTTGCCGAACAGCGGAATGTCCATGCGGTCGACCAGCGGCGACCAGTACACCTTGAAGGCGTACATGAAGCCGACCCACGAGATGAAGCCGATCGCCTTCAGGCTCGTGCCCTCGTCGCGCAGCCAGTAGCCGAAGGTGTTGGCGGTCAGCAGGAAGGGCAGGCCGGACGAGAAGCCCAGCGCCATCATCACCGCGATCTTCGGTTGCCGCAGCGCGCGCACGACGTCCATCGCCGAGCGCTTGCGGCGCTTCTCCGCGACGATGGGTTCGGGGGCTGGCTGTGCAGGAGTGCTCTGAGCGGAGGAGGCGATGGGGTCCGACATGGTGGGGGTGGTTCGTCAGTATTATTTGCCCATGTGCCAACTCTGTGCTGCCAAGTCATCCCCGTGGGTCGGCCGGCGTGCCTTCATGCTGGCAGCGGGCGCCGTCGTTGCCGGTCCGGCCCTGAGCCAGGTGGAGGTCGGTGAAAGTTCGCGCCTGCGATCGCTGGTTCCGGCCACCGAACTCGAGCAGGCCGCGGCGCAGCAGTACAACGAGCTGCTGCAGGAGGCGCGCGCCAAGCGGGCCCTGGCCCCCGAGGGCAACGCGCAGCTGCAGCGGCTGCGCGCGATCTCCTCGCGCCTGATCGCCGATGCGCCGCGCTGGAATCCGCGCGCGCGGCAATGGCGCTGGGAGGTGAACCTGATCGGCAGCGAGAGCGTCAATGCCTTCTGCATGCCAGGCGGCAAGATCGCCGTCTTCATGGGCCTCATCGACAAGCTGCACGCCACCGACGACGAACTCGCGATGGTGGTGGGCCACGAGATGGCGCACGCGCTGCGCGAGCATGCGCGCGAGCGCATCGCCAAGAGCCAGGGCACCGGTGCCTTGCTGTCACTGGGCGCGCAGCTGTTCGGCCTGGGCCAGCTCGGTGACGTGGCGGCCAACATCGGCACCCAGCTGCTGACGATGAAGTTCAGCCGCGACGACGAGGTCGAAGCCGACCTGGTCGGCCTGGAGATGGCCGCGCGTGCCGGCTTCAACCCCCGGGCCTCGCTCTCGCTGTGGGACAAGATGGCCCGCGTGTCGGGCAATGGCGGCGGCCCGGCCTTCCTCTCCACGCACCCTTCGGGCCCCGACCGCATGCGGCGGCTGGCCGAGAACATCCCGCGCGTCGAAGGCCTGTACCGGCAGGCCATGGGCAACCGCTGATCAGGTCCCGCGGACGTAGGGGTTCGTCCTGCGTTCGCGCCCGAAGCTGCTCTCCGGCCCGTGGCCGGGGATGAACACCGTCTCGTCCCCCATCGGCCACAGGCGCTGCGTGATGCTGGCGATCAGCGTCGCGTGATCGCCGCGCGGCAAGTCGGTGCGCCCGATGCTGCCCGCGAACAGCACGTCGCCCACGAAGGCGCGCTGCATCTCCGGCGAATGGAACACCACGTGGCCCGGCGTGTGGCCCGGGCAGTGGCGCACCTGCAGCGTGTGGCCCGCGAGTTCGACCGTGTCGCCGTCGTGCAGCCAGCGCGTGGGCGTGAAGGTCTCGGCCGGCGGAAATCCGAACATCGCGCCCTGTTGCGGCAGCCCCTGGATCCAGAACTGGTCGTCCGGGTGCGGGCCGATGATCGGCAGCGCCAGGCGGCGCGCCAGTTCCGCGGTGCCGCCCGCATGGTCGATGTGCGCGTGCGTGAGCCAGATCTGTTCGAGCTTCAGGCCGCGGCGTTCGACTTCGGCCAGCAGCGCATCGAGGTCGCCGCCGGGGTCGATCACGGCAGCCTGCCGCGTCGCATCGTCGTAGACGACGGAGCAGTTCTGCTGGAACGGCGTGACGGGAAGGGTGAAGTAGCCGAGCATGGGCTCGATTGTGTTCTGGCCGATGGGGATAGTTCGCCGCTCCCACTTAAGTTCTACCCGCTGCGCGCAATTGGTGCCTGTCGCGGCCAGGCGCAGCTGTCTAGAGTCGGCGCCGAGTGCCTGCAGTTCACCAAGGGCACGGGCTTCGCGACGTCGCTAGCGAATTCCTTCTTTCCACCACGTTCATCCTTGAAGGGATTTGTCATGTCCGGAAACAACCGCATCCGCCTTTCGGCCGCCTCCGCGCTGGCCGCCCTGCTGCTGGCACCGCTTGCCCACGCCGCCGGTCCCGGCGGTGGTGGCGGCGGCGGCCAGGGCGGCCGCCCGGCGCCCGCGCCGCGCGTCATCACCGTGCCCACGCCCGTGCCCGGCACGAACATCGTGGTCCCGGCCGGCACGCCGATCGGCAGCGTCATCGGCTTCGCGCCGGCGGTGCCCGGCTTCCCCGCCGCGCCGATCACCCTGCAGCCGAACCGGACCAACGGGCGGCCGTTCGGCGGGGTCTGATCCGCCGCCGCATCGCCGCATCGCCGCCCGCGGCCCGCGGCCCGCGGCCCGCGGCCCGCGGCCCGCGGCCCGCGCCCGACGTGAGCCCGGCCGCGTGACGGGGTGCTGGCGGGCCCGCCTTGACGCCACGCAACCTGCGGGGGACGGCCGCCGGGCCCGACGGGTGGGCGCCCCGGCGGGCCTTCCACGGGACTAGCATGCCTCGACGACGGTGGCCGGGCGGCCGCCGCCCGGTATCACGACGGAGGAGCGCCATGCAGATCACCGACATGTTGGCCCAGGCGGGAGGGCTGCAATCGATCGCCCGCGAACTGGGGATCGCCCCGGAGGAGGCGCACAACGGCGCCGAAGCGCTGTTGCCCGCGATCCTCGGCGGCTTCAAGAACCAGGCGCAGGAGGGCGGCATGGGCGGCCTCGGCGACCTCCTGGGCAAGCTGGGCGGCGGCGGCCTGATGGACCAGGTGCTGGCGCCGGAACCGACGAACGTGGCGGCCGGCGACGCCGTGCTGGGCGAGATTTTCGGCTCGCGCGACGTGAGCCGCACGGTGGCCCGGAGCGCCTCCGCGCAATCGGGGCTGAGCCCCGAGTTGCTGAAGAAGATGCTGCCGCTGCTGGCCATGCTGGTGGCCGGCTTCATGAGCAAGCGCGGCGCCGCGGCCGATGCGCCCGCGCAGGGCGGCGGGCTCGGCGGGGGCCTCGGCGGCATGCTCGGGGGCGTGCTGGGCAGCGTGCTCGGTGGCGGCCAGGCAGCCCAGGCTGGCCAGGGTGGTGGTGGCCTCGGCGGTCTCGGCGGCCTGGGCGCGCTGCTCGATGCCAACGGCGACGGCAACGCGCTCGACGACATCCTGCGCCTGGCCGGCAAGGCGCGCGGCTAGCGCCGCGCGGCGCCGCGATCAGGCTGGTGCCGGCACCCGCAGTGCCGTCGCCAGCTGCAGCAGCGACTGCACGACACCCTTGACCGCCTCGCGGGCCTTCTCGTCCTTGAGTTCGCCCGCGGCGTCGAAGGCCTGGTCGGCGCGCGAGAGCGCGAACTGGCGCGGATGCACGATCATCGCGAAGGCCATCTGCAGGTACTGCCGCAGGTAGTTCATCGAGCGCAGCCCGCCCAGCGGGCCCGGCGATGCCGAGAGCAGGCCGGCCGGCTTGCCCGCCGTGGCCTTGAGGCCCGCCGGCCGCGTGCCGCTCGCGCCGGCGCGCGAAATCCAGTCGAACGCATTGATCACGAGCGGCGTCGGAAAGCCGTTGTACTCGGGCGTGACGATCAGCACCGCATCTGCCGCGACGATGGCCTCGACCAGCTCGCCGGCCTGCGCGGGCACGCCCGGGCCGGCCTCGATGTCGCCGTCGTACACCGGCAGTGCCAGCGTGCGCAGGTCCAGCAGGCGCACCGACGCGCCCTGCGCCTCGGCGATGCGGCAGGCCGCGTGCGCCAGGGCCAGGTTGAGGGATCCGGTGCGGGAGCTGCCGGGGATGACGAGCAGGCGGGCGGGCGCGGCTTGGTTCATCCGCGCCATGCTACCCGCGCGTCGCACGCGTGAGCGCGCCGACGCACCGACTCGCCTCGGCTTCTCAGACCAGCCCCAGCCCCGCGAACGTGCTCAGGTCCGCCCGCGGCGGCGGGGCCGGCGTGATGAAGGCGGAGATCACCTCGTCGCCCTGGTATTCGGTGGTGACGAGGGCGCGCTGCGTCTGCTGCTCCAGCGCGGCGGGACCGAGCGCGCGCCAGGTCGCGGCGCACAGGTGGATGCTGCCGGGTGGGGCGCTGTCGGCGCAGGCGCGGGCCGCGCCCGGCGCATCGCCCAGCGTCAGGCGCCGGCTTTCGCCCTCCACCTCGAAGCACGCGGCCACGCAGGGCGCGGTGAGCAGCGCGGTGCGCAGGCGGCGGGTGCAGGTGCGCTGCAGCAGCATCGCGACTTCCAGTGCGGCGCGCGGCCGCGCGAATGCCACCACGACGCGCTGGGCGTAACGCTCGACCGACCCGCCGAAACGCGCGGCCAGCGTGCGCACGTCGTCCTCGCTCCATTCGGGCGTCGGCGCCTCGCAGCACAGGAGCGTGGAGGTTTCGTGGACGAAGCGGATGCTTTCGTAGCCGGGGCCGAGGAACAGCTTGCGCCAGGCCTCCACCGGCAGCTCGGCGAGCAGTTCCTCCGACAGCAGGTCGAGCCAGCCGGCGCGATCGGCCGGCAGCGCCGCTGCACTGTCACCCGGCACCAGTCCGTTGCCCGCTGCAAGGGGGTCCCTCAGCATGGCGCCACCTCTCGCGAAAGTCCCCAACTGCTCGTTCCCATCGCGTCCTCCTAGTTGTTTCCAAGTGTGACGAAATGGGGAGTCCCCGACCAGACGGTCGATTCGTTACGGGGCGTCGCTGACAAGCAGCTAACCCTTAGGTGTTAGTCCGGGACAGGCGGCGGCGCCCGACCGCCGGGCGGTGCGGCGACGCGTTTTCCGGCCCGCGCTTGTAACGGACTCAGGCCTTGATGCCGGCCTCGTCGATCACCCTGGAGTACTTCGCGTACTGGTCCGCGATATGCGCGGCGAACTGCGCCGGCCCCATCGGATAGGGCTCCAGCCCCACGCCCACCAGCTTGCGATGGATCTCGGGGTCCGCCAGCGCGCCGGTGGCGGCCTGCGCCAGCCGGTCGATCACGGCCTTGGGCGTGCCCGCCGGCGCGCACAGGCCGAACCAGGCGGAGGCTTCGTAGCCGGGCAGGCCCGACTCGGACACCGTGGGCAGCTGCTTGAAGGTGTCCAGCCGCTGTGGCGTGGTGACGGCCAGCGCGCGCATCTTGCCCGCCTCCAGGAAGGCCTGGATCTCGTTCACGTTCGCCAGCACCGTGTCGACGTGGCCGGCCAGCACCGCATTCACCGCCGGGGCTCCGCCGGCGAAGGGCGTGTAGATCAGCCGGATGCCGGCGGCGCGCTGCAGCATCTCGCCGGCGATGTGCTGCGTGGTCGCGGGGCCCACCGTGGCATAGGAAATCGTGCCCGGCTTCGCCTTGGCGGCGTCGAGCCACTCCTTGAACGTCCTGTACGGGCTGGCCGCATTCACCGCCAGCAGCTGCGGCGAGTTGGTGAGGCACGCCACCGGCTCGAAGGCCTTGATGCCTTCGTAGGGCAGCGTGGCCGCGTGCAGCTTCGCATTGATCACGAAGCTGTTGGCCATGAGCAGCAGCGTGTGCCCGTCCGGCGCGGACTTCGCGACCTGCGCGGTGCCGATGATCGTGCCGCCGCCCGGCTTGTTCTCCACCAGCATCGGCTGGCCCAGCGCGCGCGCCATGGATTCGCCGATGACGCGCGCCTGCACGTCGCCCGTCCCTCCGGGTGGGAACGGCACCACGATCTTCATGGTGCGCGACGGAAAGGCCTGCGCGAGCGCGTTGCCGGCCAGCGCGCCGGCCGCGCCGGCGACGAGAAGTTCTCTTCGACTGAGCATGGGGTCCCCTGGAGCCTGCGCGGCGATTCTGCGGACAAGCCCGCACGCGCGCCATTGGCGTTTTCGCCGGGCCAGGGCGGCCGCGCGGGGCTTTCCTGCAGAATGCGGCGACGCCAAGGAGACCCCATGCCCGCTCCCGTCATGAACATCGCCGATGCGCAGTACACCGACCTCGCGGAGCGGTCGCGCAGCCGGGGCAGCGCGATGCCGCAGGAGCGCTTCGGCGGCCGCATCGCCGCGCTCGCGCCCGCGCTCGGCGCCAGGCGGCTGGGCTTCAACGTCACCGCGGTGGCGCCCGGCAAGAGCGCCTTCCCCTTCCACAGCCACCGCCTCAACGAGGAGATGTTCTTCGTGATCGAAGGCACGGGGCAGCTGCGCTTCGGCAGCGCGACGTATCCGCTGCGCGCGGGCGACGTCATCGCCTGCCCGAGCGGCGGGCCCGAGGTGGCGCATCAGATCGTGAACACCGGCGCCACGGAACTCAAGGTGCTGGCGGTCAGCACCATGCTGCATCCCGAGGTCTGCCACTATCCGGACTCGGGCAAGTTCGCCGTGCTCGATGGCATGGGGCCCGACGGCTTCCGCCACGTGGGCCGGCAGCAGGACAACCTCGATTACTGGCAGGGCGAGTAGGCGCTGCCGCGGGCAACAAGCAACAAGCAACAAGGAGACAGGATGCGTATCGCGATCATGGGTTCGGGCGGACTGGGCGGCTACTTCGGCGCCCGGCTGGCGCAGGGCGGCGCCGACGTGCACTTCATCGCCCGCGGCCGGCACCTGGAGGCCATGCGCGGGGACGGCCTGCGCATCGAAGGGCCCGAGCCCATGCACCTGGCGAAGGTGAACGCCACCGACCGCCCGGCCGACGTCGGCGTCGCGGACGTGGTGATGCTGTGCGTCAAGCTGTGGGACACCGAGCAGGCGATCGCGCAGATGCGGCCCCTGGTCGGTCCCCGCACCACCATCGTCTCGTTCCAGAACGGCGTGCTGAAGGACCAGTACCTGCGCGCCGCCTTCGACGAGCGCCAGGTCATGGGCGGCGTGGGCTACGTCGCCACGACCATCGCGGCGCCGGGCGTGATCCGCCAGACCGGGCCGATGCAGCACCTCGTGTTCGGCGAATTCGACGGCACGCGTTCGGCGCGCGGCGAGGCCCTGCTGGCGGCCTGCCTGGCCGGTGGCATCAAGGCCGAACTGTCCGACCACATCCTGCGCGAGATCTGGCAGAAGTTCGTCTTCCTCGTCGGCCTGTCGGGGACGACGACCACGATCCGCAAGACGATCGGCCCGATCCGCGGCAACCCGCAGACGCGCGCCTTCCTGCTGGACGTGATGCGCGAAGTGGTCGCCGTGGGGCGCGCGCACGGCGTGCCGCTGCCGGAGAACTACGCCGAGGTGCGGCTGCAGCTCGCCGACGACGTGTCGCCGGACATGACGTCCTCCATGCACCACGACCTGGAGCGCGGCAACCGGCTGGAGGTGCGCTGGCTCGCCGGCGGCGTCGTGGAACTGGGCCAGGCGAAGGACGTGCCGACGCCGCTCAATCGCGCGATCGCCGACATCCTCGCGCTGCATGCGGAAGGAGCCCCCCATGCCTGAAGTGCCGCTCGCCGCCCTGCGCGTGCGCAGCGTGCGCTGCACGCCGGTGGAAGTGCCCCTGCGCTACGTGCTGGGCACCAGCGCCGCCACGATCCAGGCCGCGCCGCTGCTGCTGCTGGAACTGCTCACCGAGCAGGGCGTCACCGGCCGCGCCTACATCTTCTGCTACCGCCGCAGCGCCGCCAAGCCGATCGCGGCCCTGGTGGAGGATGCCTGCGAGATCGTGCGCGGCGATCCCGTGGCGCCGGTGGCGATCGCGGCCAAGCTGCAGCGGCGCTTCGCGCTGATCGGCGTGACGGGCCTGGTGCGCATGGCGCTGTCGGTGTTCGACATGGCCTTGTGGGACGCGCTCGCCGTCGCCGCCGGCGCGCCGCTCGTCACGCTGCTCGGTGGCTCACCGCGGCCGGTGCGCGCGTACAACTCCTGCGGCCTCGGGCTCATGAGCCCGCAGGCCGCGGCCGACGAGGCGCAGGCGCTGCTCGAAGGCGGCCTGCGGGCGGTGAAGCTGCGCCTGGGCTACGCGACGCTGAACGAGGACCTGGCCGTCACGCGGGCCGTGCGCGCGCGCCTGCCGGCCAGCGTGGAACTGATGGTGGACTACAACCAGGCGCTCTCGCGGCACGAGGCGTTGCTGCGCGGCCGCGCGCTGCAGTCCGAAGGCGTGAGCTGGCTGGAAGAGCCGATCCGGCAGGACGACCTGGCGGGCTGTGCGGAGCTCGCGCGCGAGCTGCACCTGCCGGTGCAGATCGGCGAGAACTTCGACGGCCCCAAGGACCTGCTGCGCGCCATCCAGGCGCAGGCCTGCGACCTCGCGATGCCCGACGTGGCGCGCATCGGCGGCGTCACGGGCTGGATGCAGGCCGCGGGCGTGGCGGAGGCGCACGGCATTCCCATGAGCTCGCACCTGATGCCGGAGGTCAGCGCGCACCTGCTCGCCGCGACGCCGACGGCCCACTGGCTCGAATACGTGGACTGGAGCGATGCCGTCGCCGCCGAGCCGGTGGAGATCGTCGACGGCTGCTGGCCGCTGGGCGACAAGCCCGGCACCGGCCTGGAATGGGACGCCGACAAGGTCGCGCGCTGGCGCATCGAATGAGCCCTTGCGCAGCCCGCGCTGCGCGCATCCGGCCCGAAGGAGGACTTCCATGCCGCCCACCGACCTGCCCAGCCCCACCTTGCCCCTCGCCGCGCGCGCCGTCGCCGTGGCCCTGGCCGTGCTGGCCTCCGGCTGCGCGCACGAGGTGCGGGACGCAGTGCGGCCCGTGGCCACCGCGCCCACGTGCAGCGGCTTCCTCGACGAAGGGCGACGCTGCCAGGTCTTGGTGCATGCCGACCGCATGGCCACCAGCACGTCGCTCGTCGTCGTGAAGGGCCAGCGCTACCAGGTCCAGGTCGCACCCGGGCAGAAGTGGTGCGATGCGCAGCGTTGCAGCACGCCGCCGCACGGCGACGCCGGCAGCGCGGTGATGAACCTGCTGCGGCGGTTCCGGCGCGACGATGCCGACTGGTTCACGCTGATGGCCGCCGTGGTGCGCGACAAGGAAGGCCGCCAGCGGATCGGCCACGGCCAGCCCGTCGAGACCGAGCCGGTGGTGGAGGTGCAGCACACCGGCCTGCTGGCGCTGTACCCCAACGACGTGCCGGGCTTCTACTGGAACAACCGGGGCGACATCGTCGCCTGCATCGAGCGGCTGGCGCCGGGCGCCGCGCCGGCCTCTCCTGCCAGCGCCAGCGGCGCGTTCTGCGCGCCCTGAGGCGATTGGCACCCCGTCACGGCGCGCAGGGAAGGTCGCGCCGGTGCAGGGGCACCGCAGGGACCGCACGCTGGTGTTAACCCGCGTCCGTCGCCGGGGCGAAACTCCTATCCTGCTCTCCCGCCCCCCACGCCCCGGAGACCGCCATGCAGCGACGCCCATCCCTCCTCGCGCTTGCTGTCCTGGGGCTGGCGCCGCTCGGGTGGCACGCCAGCGCGCTGGCGCAGGGCGAGCCGCTGCGCGTGGGCTTCCTCACCGTGCGGACCGGCCCGCTGGCGGCCGGCGGCCGGCAGATGGAGCAGGGCATCCAGCTGCTGCTGAAGGAGCGCGGCAACATGCTGGCCGGCCGCAAGGTCGAACTGGTGATCGCCGACACGGGCGGCAACCCCGCGGGCGCCAAGACGAAGACGCAGGAACTGGTCGAGAAGGAGAAGGTGGCCGTGATCATCGGGCCGCTGGCCACCTTCGAGGCGATCGCGATCGACGACTACATCCTGCACGCGAAGGTGCCGCTGATCACGCCCACCTCCGCGGCGCAGAACGACCTGGCGCAGCAGAAGAAGAACGAGTACGTGATCCACGCCGTCGGCACCGCGGCGCAGCCGACGCACGTGCTCGGTCAATGGGCGGCGAAGAAGCTGGGCATGAAGCGCATCGCGCTGATCGCGGACGACTTCGCCTACGGCCATGAAGGCGCGGCGGGCTTCTTCAAGGCCTTCGAGGACAACGGCGGCAAGGGCGTGCAGCGCCTGTGGCCGCCGCTGAACGTGGCCGACTACGGCAACTACATCTCGCAGCTCAAGCAGAACGTCGACGGCGTCTATGCCGGCTTCGCGGGCACCAACGGCGTGCGCTTCCTGAAGCAGTACAAGGAGTACCAGCTCAAGCCGACCGTGCTCGGCAACCCCACCGCGGTGGACGAGGGCATCCTGGCCCTCATGGGCGACGAGGCGCTGGGCGTGTATTCCGCGAGCTGGTATTCGGCCGCGATCGATACGCCGGACAACAGGCGCTTCGTCGATGCCGTGCGCGGCGAGTACAAGGTCACCCCCGGCTTCTACACCGCGGGCACGTACACGGCCAGCCTGTGGCTCGAGGCGGCGCTGAAACTGGTCAACGGCAGGTTCGAGGACAAGCCCGCCTTCGTGCGCGCGCTGCACCAGGCGAAGCTGGCCAGCGGGCCGATGGGGCCGATCCACCTGGACGAGTATGGCAAGCCGGTGCTCAACATCTACGTGCGCAAGGTGGAGCGCAAGGATGGCCAGCTGGTGAACACCATCGTGGAGACCTTCCCCGAGGTGTCGCAGTTCTGGACCTACGAGCCGAAGGCCTTCCTCGCGATGCCGGCGTATTCGCGCGAGAGCCCGGCGGCCAGGAACCTGGAATAGCAGCGACTGTGCGTACCCCCGAAGGTGGGTGCGCACAATGAAGGATGGTCACGAGGAGAGGGGCGCGCTAGCCTGCGCCGCAATCGACAAGGGGAATCGACATGGATGGGAAGGCGACGGCACGCAAGGCGCCGGCGGGCCGGTCGGCCGCGCGCGGTGGGGCAGTGCGGCAGGCGGCGATCGGGAAGGCGGCGATCGGGAAGGCGGCGGCCGAGCCCTTGCGCGGCAAGCCGGTCTCGCTCGAGGCCGTCCGGCCGGCGGCGAAGGGGGACGAGGAGGCACGTCCGCCCAGCAAGGCGAAGGCCGATCGCAAGCGGCCGGGTGACCGGTCGCCGACACGACCGGGCAAGCCGGGCTCGCAGGGCGGCACGGGTGGGGCCCAGGCTCGTGCCGACCAGCCCACCGTCGCACCGTACGAGCCGAGGCCGCGCCGGCGTGCCACCGGCCTGCGTGGCGTGACCAACCTCGCCGTCCTCGCGCCGGTGCGCGAAGGACTCGTCAAGAGCTTCGAGCCCATCTCGTACGTGGAGCGGCTGCGCAAGGTGCTCGACGCGCTGCAGTCGGCGCGGCAGAACCTGCGCGAGTCCGAGCTGCTGCCCTCGTTCTTCGTCGACACCGTCGCCCGGCTCGACATCATCCATCACTTCCGCTATGCGCTCGTGAAGCCCCAGGCGGCGGGCAGTCCCTGGCAGCTGTCGCTCAACGTCACCTTCGACGGCGGCTGGGAGCCGTACATGCGGGTCATCTACCGCGACATCGGCCCGCTGCTGGACCTGCTGTTCTGCCACAACGACACCTATCCGGGTTCGCGCACCTCCACCTTCGAGAAGTACTGCGACTGGGTGCGCACGAACGAGATCGAGGCCGGCCTCTTCTATGCCGAGGCCGCGACGACGCTGCAGGACCAGCGCTACCTGGCCGAAGTCGAAAGGACGCAGCGCGAGCGCGGGGGCTGCGAGCGCGATCTCGCTCGCCTGGCGCTGCCTTCGTCTTGCGCGCAGCAGGAGGCCGCGCTGGCCCGCGCCATGGCGGACCCTCTGCGTGCTCTGGTGCTGCCCCTGCGCACGCTCAAGGGCCTGTACCGCCTGTCCCTCTACTTTCCCCCGGATCCGGCCGGCCACCACGCGAAGGACGACCTCGCGATCCTGCGCCGGTTCGCGCAGTCCGTGCTGGCCGAGTCCATGCAGGTGATGCGCGCGCTGGACGCGCTGCCTGCCGGCACGCCGCAAGCCCGGGTGTGGCAAGAGAACCGGACGGTCACGTTCCGCGACGAACTGGACTGGCTCGAGTACGACAAGGTCGCGCCGGAAGTCGCGCCACCGCCCGTTCCCTGTGACCCCGCACGCCTGCAGTCGCACATCCTCGCCAGCGCGCAGGAGCAGGTCACGCACGGCTGCGTCGTCCTGCTGCGCGTGCGCAACGCGGACGACGCGCTGGCGGAAATCGCGCGGCTGGCGCCGTATTGCGACGCGGCGCACGGCGGCCCGGTGCGCTACCTGGTCGCCTTCACCTACGCAGGCCTGCGGCAGCTCGGGTTGCCGCCGCAGCGCCTGGATGCCTTCCCGCAGGAGTTCTACGAGGGCATGGAGGCGCGCAGCGCGCTGCTCGGCGACCTGCGCGGCAACCATCCGGACCGCTGGACGCGCCCCCTGCTGTGGAAGCAGCAGGCCGCCCAGCGCGTGGACCTCAACGCGGTGCACGTGGTGATCCACCTGCGCCTGCAGGATGCGCAGGACCCTGGTTACGCGCTGCACAAGGATTTCGAACCGCTGGTCGCCGCGCTCGATGCCTCCACCACCGGGCTGCGCGTGCTGGCCGTCGAGCCCCTGCGCACCTACCGCAGCAATGGCTATGTCTCCGGGCACATGAACGTCGCCGACGGCATCAGCCAGCCCGAAGTCCCCACCGGCGCGCCGCCCAGGCCTCGCTCGGTGTACCAGGACCTGGTGAGCACCGGCGAGCTGGTGCTCGGCTACGGCAACGACCGCGGCGACCAGGCCGGCGGTGTCGCCCCCCTGCTGCAGGACGGCAGCTTCCTCGTCGTGCGCAAGCTGCGCCAGCGCATGGACCACCTGCAGGAGGCGATGGCGCAGCTCGAGCCGCGCCAGCGCGACGAACTGCTGGCCCGGATGGTCGGGCGCCGCCGCGACGGCACGCCCCTGGCCCCCCTGCCGCCGGGCGCCACGGACAAGAACGATTTCGACTATGCGGACCAGGCCGCGAGCGACGCCTGCCCCTTCCACTCGCACATCCGGCGCACCAATCCGCGCGACGGCCGTGCGTACACGCCGCGCATCCTGCGCCGCGGCATGTCCTACGGGCCGCTGCCGACGCCGATCAGCGGCGCGGCCGACCGCGGCGTGATGTTCATGGCGTACTGCGCCAGCATCGCGGAGCAGTTCGAGACCATCCAGCGCTGGGTCGCCGGCGGCAACAGCAGCGGCGTCGGTTCCGCGCAGGGCGATCCGCTGCTGCGCGTGCCGCAGGAGGGCGAGTCGAACACCTTCCGCTTCCTCGACTCCGCCGGGCAGGTCGTGCGCGTCGCCTTCGGCGACAAGCCGCTGGTGGAGCTGCAGTGGGGCCTGTACCTGTTCGTGCCTTCGCTGCCGGTGCTCGCGCAACTGGCGGCGTTCCGCGCCGAACCCGCCGCGCCGCCGGCGCCTCCCGCCGCTGCGCCCATGGACAGGCTGGAGCAGATGCGCCAGGTGATCGAAGACCGCGACCGGTCGAAGGCCGTGTGGGAGAAGATCCGTGCCGGCGAGTACCAGGGCACGCCCTACGGCCGCCTGGTGGGCACGCTGTCCGGCGTGCTCGAGGCGATGAACGACCAGGGCGACCACTATTCCGTGCAGGGCTACGGCCGGCGCATGGCTGCTTCGCTCGGGCAGAACATCCTCGGGATGGACCCCGGCCCCGCGCGCAGCGCGCAGCTGGTCGTCAACAAGGTGATCGAGTCCGTCTCCGAGAAGGACGCCTTCGAGCTGACCCTCCGCATCGTGGCCAAGGTGCTCGAAGGCTGTCCCGAGCTGCCCCGCTCCGCCGGCGACATCGTCCGCAAGCCGGTCGACCTGGTGAACTTCAGCGACGTCGTGCTGGCCACCCTGTGCCGCATCTGGTTCGGCCTGCCGCAGGACCCGGATCCGGAGAAGGTGCCGAACCCGGTGATGGTGGCGGGCGGCCGCCTGCCCGACGACACGACGCCCGCGCGCTGCCCGGGGCATTTCCTGAGCGCCTCGCGCTACATCTTCTCCCCGCATCCGCGCCCGGATGTGGAGCACGCCGGCCAGGCCCAGGGCAAGACGGCGCTGGCAGCGGTGCAGCAGTGGCTGCAGGGCAAGCCGGACCTGGCGGCCGCGCCCCTGACCGCGGCGATCCTGAAAGGCCTGACGGCGAGCGGCTACGAGTCGACGCTGGCCGTGAACATCGCCGGTGTCCTCCTGGGCTTTCCCCCGACCGTGCAGCCGAACTTCCTGCGCGTGATGGAGAAGTGGGTCAAGGAGGAGGCCAGCCTGTGGGAACGCCAGCAGGACCTGTTCGAGGCCTCGCCGGCGCGCGATCTGAGCTACGACCAGGCCGCCGCGGCCCTGCGCAAGCCGCTCTTCGCGGCAATGCGCAAGGATCCCGTGCCGGGCATGTTGTGGCGCTGCCCGGCACACGGCAAGGACGCGGTCGACTTCTCGCCCGAGCGGCAGGTCGTCCTGGGCATGGGCTCCGCGCTGACGGATGCGGCCGCGCCGGACGAACTGGTGTTCGGGCGCGACGAGCGCACGGGCACCAACACCACCGTGCACGGCTGCCCGGGCTACCACATGGCCATGGGCGTCCTGCTCGGAATGATCGCGGGCCTGATGAAGGCCGGCACCCTGCGCCCGACCGGCTCGCCGGTGCTGCTGATCCTCACGCCGAACACATAGCGGCATCCACCAGGCGGCGCAGCGCCGCCGCCTGCTCGCGATGCCACGCCATCCCCATGCGCGTGAAGGCGGCCGTCGCTTCCCCGAGCAGCGCGGTGGCACGCGGGCCATCGCCGGCCTGCCATGCCAGCTGCGCGTCACACAGTTGCGTGGCGGCGAGTTCGTGCGCCGAGCCCCGCTGGCGCGAGGCCTGCGTCGCCAGCTGCAGGTAATGGTCGACGCGGTCGGGGCAATGCTGCGCGGCATCGCGCGCCAGCGCCCGGTACGTCATGGCCAGCCCCAGCAGGTCGCCCTGGCGGCCGCGCCGGATCGCATGCGCCGCATGGAAGCGGCCTTCGGCGCGGCGGCCGGCGGCCAGCAGGCCGTCGGCGAGCCAGCCGTGGTTCAGCGACCGGTACAGCGCGCTCTCGCGTGGCTTCAGCCAGGCCAGCACTTCCAGCAGCGTCTCCAGGCATTCGGGCCGCTGCGTGAGCATCCAGTCGGCATACGCGCTTTCCGCCCGCGCGATCGAGAGCTGCGCCAGGCTGTGCGTCGCCTCGGCGTGGCGGGCCGACTCGTCGGCGGCTTCTCGGGCCTCGGCCCAGCGGCCCTGCCACAGCAGCACCGCGGCGCGCCAGCCATTGAGCGTGGCGCCGATCTCGTGGGTGATCTCCGCGATGCAGGTGCGCGCCTGCCGGAACAACGCCTCGGCCTGCGCGAACTCGCCGCGGTCCCCCAGCAGGTAGGCGCGGCATACCAGGGTGAAGGCGAGGCCCACGTTGGTCCGCTGCCCGGTGCGAAAGCGGCTCTTGATCGCGATGGCTTCGTCCAGCAGCGGCAGGGCGCGGTCGTACTGCGCCGCGGCGCAATAGGCTTCCCCGAGCGCGGCGACGGTCTGCACCAGCATCTTCTCGTCGCCGGACTCGCGCGCCTCGACCAGGCCGCGTTCGCCGTGCGCGATGGCGTCGCGCACGTCGCCCATCGAATACGAGATGTACATCAGCACGTTGCGCGCGCGGGCGACGGTGGCGAGGTCGCCGTGCTGTTCCGCCAGCTGCAGGCCGCGCTCGCCCAGCGCCAGTTCGCTGCGCATGGGGTCGAACACGCACACGCGGCCCAGGCGCTCCACGATGCGGATCCAGCGCAGCGCCGCCTCGCGCGTCTGCGGCAGGCGGTCCAGCGCCGCCAGCGCCACGCGGTACAGCGCCCGCGCGCGGTCCAGCGCGGAGGCCGCCAGTGCCTTGTCGCCCGCCAGCTCCGCGAAGTGCGCGGCCTGCGCCGCGTTGCCGCCGGCGTCGTAGTGCAGCGCCAGGGCCTGCAGCGATTCGTCGGGCGCCTCGGAGGCGCCCTGCCGGCGCAGGGCCTCGGCGATGCGCAGGTGCAGTTGCTGGCGCGCGTGCAGGCCCACCGATTCGTAGATGATGTCGCGCGTGAGGCCGTGCTTGAAGCGCAGCGTGCCCGCGCGCTCGCCGGCGAACAGGAAGTCCTGCTCCGCCAGGCCGCGCTGCAGCGGTCCTTCGACCGGCTGCCCGGTGATCTCTTCCAGCAGCCAGGCCGGCACCACGTTGCCGATCACCGCCGCCACGCGCACCACTTCGATCTGCTCGGGCGCCAGGTGCTGCACGCGCGATTCGACCAGGTGGTTCAGCCATCCCGCGCCGGATGCGCGGCCGGGCCGGCGGTCGACGTCGCCGAGGGCGGCCGAGTGGCACAGTTCCTCCAGGAACAGCGGGTTGCCGCTCGCCTGCCGGCAGATGCGCTCGGCGACGAAGGGGTCGGCCCCCGGCAGCCGCGCGGCGACCACCTGCAGCGATTCGGCGTCCGTCAGCGGCGGCAGCAGGATGGTCTGGTCCACTTCCGCGGGCCCGGCGCGCAGCGCGTCGTCGCGCATCGACAGCAGCACCAGCAGCCGGGCTCCGCTGCGCTGGCGCAGCGACGCGAGCACGTGGTGCGAGGCGTTGTCCGCCCACTGCCAGTCGTCCACGAACAATACCAGCGGTTGCTCCTGCGCCAGTCCGGCGAAGAGGGCCTCGAACGCTGCCGGCGTGGTGGCCGGTGCCTCGGCCGCCACCGCCTGCAGCATGTGCCGGAAGGGCTGCAGCGGCTCGGCGCCCAGGCTGCTTTCGCAATAACCGCGCAGCACCGTGCAACCGCGCTGCAGCACGCGGGCGAGGAACTGTTCGATCAGGCGCGTCTTGCCCATGCCCGGGGGCGCGGCGACCGCCACGGCGCGCATGCGGCCGCCCAGGGCGTCGTCCATCGCGCGTTCCAGCAGGGCGAGCTGGCCGTCGCGGCCGAAGAAATCCGTGGGACTGCGGCGCGTGCGCTGGAAGGTCTCGCTGGCGCTGGCGCGCGCGTCGACCTTGTAGACCAGCAGCGGATCGGCGCGGCCCTTGACCTTCAGCAGCTGCGGCGGGCTGGTCACGAAGAAGCGGCTGGCGGGGCCCAGCGTCTCCTCGCTCACCATGATCTCGTGCGGCGCGGCGGCGGACGAGAGGCGGGCCGCGATGTTGGGCACCGTCCCCAGCAGCTCGAAGCGACCGAGGTCGATGTCGCCGCTGCGCAGCAGCACGAGGCCGGAGTGCAGCCCGCTGTGCAGGGAGGGTGAGAAGCCGGACGGCAGCGGGATAGGGAGCTCGCGTACGCGCTGGTGCAATTCCAGCGTCGCGGCCACCGCGTTGCGGCCGTCGTCCTCGCGCGTCTGGGGGTAGCCGAAGAGGGCGAGCAGGCCGTCGCCCTGCACCCGCACCACCATGCCGCCGTAGCGCGGGATCGTGTCCAGGTAGATCTGGCGCACCGCGCCGAGCAGCTCGGCGTAGTGCTCGGTGACCATCGCCTCCGCCAGCTCCGTGGAATACGAGAGGTCGGCGAAGAGCAGGGTCAGGTAGCGCCTGCCCGGCTCGGTGCCCGTCGCCTCGCCGTGCGTGTCGTCCTTCATGATGCCTCACAGACTCCCACTCACCCTGGCGCCGCGCCTGAAACGAAAGGCAGTCATCGGCACAGGGTGTTACATCCAGGGGCTCATCATAATGAGGTAGACAGGCTGACGGAAGAGAGCGCTGGACCGGGGGGAAACCCGGCTACTGCACTTGCTCGTCTTCCTCCTCGAGTTGCTGCAGCTGGTACAGGCGCTGGTAGAGGCCGCCTTCGATGGCCATCAGCTCGCCATGCGTGCCGAGCTCGGCGACCCGGCCGTGGTTGAGCACCACGATGCGGTCGGCGTCGCGCACGGTGGAGAGGCGGTGCGCGATGGCCACCACGGTGACGCGGCCGCGCAGCGCCGCCAGCGTGTGCTGCACCAGCTGCTCGGTCTCCGAATCGATGTGCGAGGTGGCCTCGTCGAGGAACAGGATGCGCGGCTCGCCCGCCAGCGCCCGCGCGATCGCCAGCAGCTGCTTCTGGCCGACCGACAGCCGCGCGCCGCCTTCGCCCAGCAGCGTGTCGTAGCCGCGCTCCAGGCCCGTGATGAAATCGTGCGCATGCGCGGCGCGCGCGGCCGCCTCCACCTGTGCGTCGGTGAGGGCACGGCCCATCGCGATGTTCTCGCGCGCGCTGGCGGCCAGCAGGAAGGGCTCCTGCGGCACCATGCCGACACTGGCGCGGAAGGTGTCCTCGCCGATCGCCTCCAGCGGCACGCCGTCGATGCGGATGTGCCCGGGGCTGGCCACGTAGAAGCGCAGCAGCAGCGACAGCAGCGTCGTCTTGCCGCTGCCGGTGTGGCCGACGATGCCGTGGAAGCTGCCGGCGGGAATGCGCAGGTCCACCTCGTGCAGCACGGGCCGCCGCGGGTCGTAGCCGAAGGTCAGGCGCTCGATCGCGATCTCGCCGCGGCTCACGCGAGCGCGCTCGCTGGCCACCGGCGCTTCCACCTCCGTCAGCAGCGCCTGCACGCGCGAGGCGCCGATCAGCGCCTGCTGCAGCTGCGAGAACTGCATGGTGATCTGGATCAGCGGCTCGATCACGCGCGAGATGTAGCTGATGAAGGCGTACAGGATGCCCACCTCCAGCGCGCTCATCGCCCCGCTGCCCGCGCGCAGGCCGAACACCCACAGCACCACGGCGAGCAGCAGCACGTTGAGGAAATCCAGCACCGGCCGCAGCAGCCAGGCGTTGGCGCGCAGCTCGCCCAGGCGCGAGCGGTAGTGGCCTTCGTTGAGCACGCCGAAACGTTCGCGAAAGCGCGCCGCGGCGTTGGCTGCCTGGAGCACCGCCATGCCCGCGATCGATTCGGCCACGTGCGCGTTCAGCTCGCTGCGCAGTTCGCGGCTGCGCGTGACGGCCGGCGCGGACAGGCGCTGGTAGGCATACACGATCAGCGCCACGGCGGGCACCAGCGCCGCGACGATCAGCATCAGCCGCCAGTCCAGCCACAGCATCGCCAGCATCGCGCCGGCCAGCAGGATCAGGCTGTCGAGGATCACGAACAGCACCTGCACGTAGAGCGTCTTCACGGCCTCGGTGTCGTTGGTGACGCGGCTCACCAGCTGGCCCGTGATCGCGTGGTCGAAGAAGGACATCGGCAGCCGCAGCACGTGGCGGTACACCTCCTCGCGGATGCGCTGCACCGAGCGCATCGCCACGCCCGACAGCCGCACGAGCTGCAGGTAACGCACGGCGCTGGCGACCATGCCGGCCAGCAGCGCACCCACCAGCAGGGCCGCGATGCGCGGCAGGTTGGCATCGCGCGGCAGCAGGTGCCGGTCGATCAGGATCTTGCCCGCCAGCGGGCCCAGCGCTTCGAGGCCGGCGGCCAGCATCAGCCAGGCCACGCCCCACCAGAGGTGGCGGCGCTCGGGTGCGGCGGCGCGCAGCAGCAGCGCCGCGGCTTCGGCGCGAAAGCGCGGACGGCGCGCAGGCGCGGCCGCCACGGGTGCGCCGGCGATGGATTCAGCTGGCATCGAGGCTCGCCTGCAGTTGCTGGTAGCGCCACTGGCGCGCATACCAGCCGTGGGCGGCCGCGAGCGCCGCATGGCGTCCCTGTTCCGCGATGTGGCCGTCGCGCAGCACCACCACGTCGTCCGCATCGAGCACAGCGCTCAGGCGGTGGCTCACGATCACGACGGTGCGGCCGACGCGCGCCGCGCGCAGGTGGGCCAGGATGCGCGCCTCGGTCTCGGTGTCGACCGCCGACAGCGCGTCGTCCAGCAACAGCAGCGGAGCGTCGGCGAGCAGGGCGCGCGCGATCGCCACGCGCTGGCGCTGGCCGCCCGAGAGCGTCACGCCGCGCTCGCCGACCGGCGTGTCGTAGCCGCGCGGCAGCCGCTGGATGTCTTCGTGCACGGCGGCCAGGCGCGCGGCCCGTTCCACCTCGGCGCGCGTGGCGCCCGGCCTGGCGAGCGCGATGTTCTCCGCGACCGAGGCCGAGAACAGGAAGGGCTCCTGCGGAACCCACGCGACCCCGGCGCGCAGGGCGGCCAGCGTGTAGTCCTGCAGCGGCACGCCGCTCCAGCGCAGCTCGCCGTGCCCCGGTGCATGCTGGCGCAGCAGCAGTTTCAGCAGCGTGGTCTTGCCCGCGCCGGTAGGGCCGACCAGGCCCAGCGTGCGCCCGGGCTGCAGCGTGAGCGACACGCCATCGAGCGCGGCCCGCGCGCCGGCGCCATAGGCGAAGCGCACGTCGCGCAGCTCGATCGGCCCGGGCCGCAGCGCAGGCACCGTGCCGTGGTCGGCCACGCTCAGCGGCGCATCGAGCACCGGCTGCAGGCGCGCCCAGGCGGCCTTGCCGCGTTCCAGCAGCGACAGCACCCAGCCGGCCGCGAACATCGGCCACACGAGTTGACCGAGGTACATGCTGAAGCTGGTGAGCTGGCCCACCGTGAGCTGGCCGTGCCACACCAGCCACGTTCCCGCGCCGAGCACCATCATCGTGGCGGCCGCGAAGGTGGAGCCCACCGCCGGCTCGTACGCGGCCTCCCAGCGCTGCGCGTCCAGGCTGGCCGCCGCGGCGCCGGAAGCCAGCACGGTGAACTGCGCCTCGCTGCGCGCCTGCAGGCCCAGCGCGCGCAGCGTGCGCACGCCGGCGAGCGTCTCCTGCACGTGGTCGTTGAGCGCGCCGAAGCGCTCCAGCGACTGGCGCGAGGCGGCGTGCACGTGGCGCGAGATGCGCCAGAAGGCAAACGCCATCAGCGGGAACGGCAGGATCGCGCAGGCCGCCAGCCGCCAGTCCACGCCCAGCGACATCATCCCCACCACCAGCACCAGCGTGAGCGTGCCGTCGAAGCCGGCCAGCAGCGCCTCGCCCGCGGCCATCTCCACCGCGTCGATGTCGTTGGTGGCCAGCGCCATCAGGTTGCCGGTGCGATGGTCCTGGTAGAAGCCCGCGCCCTGCAACGACAGGCGCGCGTAGAGGCGCTCGCGCAGTTCGACGCCGATGCGGTAGGCGGCCGCATAGAGGCGCAGGCGCCAGCCCACGCGCAGGAAATACACGGCGGCGCCGGCGGCCAGCAGCCAGGCCAGCTCGCGCAGCAGCGCCGCGCGCTGCAACTGGCCGCCCACGAGGCCGTCGACCACGTGGCCGATCTGCCGCGGGATCCAGACGATCAGGAGGGCGATGCCGAGCAGCATCAGGGCCGAAGCGGCATACGCGGTGCGGTGCCGCAGCACGAAGCGGCCGACCAGGCGATACAGGGACATGCGAACGGCGCCCCGCAGGGCGCGGACAAAGCGCGATTCTTGCGCAGGTCGGAAAGCCGTGCCGGCGCGGGCCTGTTGGGCCCCTGCGCGCCAGGCGCCGCGCCACCGGAGCGCTAGGACGTGCTGTCCGCCGGCCGGTATTCCACCTGCAGCCGGTCCAGGTGCGCCCGCAGGGCGCGCACCCGCTGCTCCAGTTCCTGCAGGGCCGCGTCGCCGGCGCCGTGTTCCAGCACGCGGCTCTGGCGCGCCGCCCAGTTCAGGCCCATCGCCCCGAGCGCGCCGTAGGCGCGGTGCGCCAGGAAGCGCAGCTCGTCGCGCCGGCCCGCCGCGAGCGCTCCGGCCATCGCGTCGACCGTCTCGCGCTGCAACTGCAGGAAGTTGGGGAACACCTCGGCCCACTCGGCATCGATCACCACCTGTTCGTCCTGCGCGCTCGGCACGTCACCGGGGGCGGAGGCCGGGTGCGGCTGGAACAGGTCGGGCTGCAGGGCGGCCGCCGGCGGCACGGGCTGCGTGCTCTCCAGCTCGCGCAGTGCGGCGAGCAGGCGTTCGCGGCTCACCGGCTTGACCAGGAAACGGTCGGCGCCCGATTGCATCGCGCGGGCGGCGGAGGCCTCGTCGTCGTTGCCGGACATCATGATGACGCGGCAGCGCGGACGCTTCTCCGCGGCCTCCCGCTCGCGCGCCCAGCGCACGGTGTCGACGCCGCCGCGCAGGGGCATCTCCATGTCCAGCAGCAGGTAGTGCGGCCAGCGTCGCAGCATCGCCTCGGCCGCGGCCTCGCCGTTGCTCGCGGTCTCGACGTGGAAGGGCGGGTTGGGCAGCATGCGGCCGGTGACGAGGCGCGTGAATTCGTCGTCGTCCACCAGCAGCACCTCGCGCGCGGGCAGCGCGCGCAGCCAGTCGTCCTTCGGGGCCTCGGCGGTGCTGGCCGGCGCGGGCAGCGGCAGCGCGCCCTTGAGCGCGGGCAGGGTCAGCGTGAGCGTGGTGCCTGCCGCGCCCGTCTGCATGCGCAGCTCGCCGTGCTGGGCACGCGCCATCAGCCGCGCGGAATAGGTGCCCAGGCCGGTGCCGCCGGTCTTGCGCCCCGTCACGTACTTGTCGAAGAAGCGGCGCGCGATCTCGGGCGGCACCTCGCCCGGGTTGTGCACCGCCAGCGTGACCGGATCGCCGGCGGTGACCGTGATCGCCACGCCCGCGCCGGGGCCGGCCGCCTCCACCGCGTTCTTCACCAGGTTGGCGATGATCGAGTAGCACAGGAGCTCCTCGCCGCGCACGTGCAGCGGCGCCGTATGCGAGGCGCCCCACTGCAATGCCACGCGGTGCGCCTCGGCGTACGGATGCAGGTCCACCAGCACCCGCGAGACGACTTCGCGCAGGTTCACGGCCTGCGGCCGCAGCGCGTAGGTGCCCGTCTCCATGCGGAACAGGCCCAGCGACAGGTTCACCATCTCCAGCATGCGCAGGCCGGCGCGCTGCAGCACGCCCACCAGTTCCTGCTGGTCGGGCGCCAGGCGCGCGTCGTCGCGCAGCAGCCGCGCCGCGCCGAGGATGCTGTTCAGGGGCGTCTTCAGGTCGTGGCGCGAGATGCGCTCCACGTCCTCGCGCAGGCGCGCGTTCTCCTCCAGCGTGCGGCTGCGTTCCTCCGCGTTGAGCGCCGCGCTCATGCGCCGGGCGATCACCACGGCGGGCGAGAGCAGGAACGCGGCGAAACCCAGCGTGGCGAACTTGCGGTCGGGCCCGGGCGTGTCGATCAGCAGCAGGTCCAGGGCCAGCGACGCGAGCACGGCCAGCATGCCCGCCAGCAGCACGCGCGCGTCGGTATTGCCCCGCCGCGCCGAGCGCACCATGGCCGCCGCGACCAGCACGCAGACCCCGACCGCGATCGCCTGCCCCGGCACGACGAGGTAGGAGTAGATGGCCGGCGGCAGCGCCAGCACCGCGACGCCGGCGAGCCCCAGCATCGCCAGCACGACGCGCACCGCCAGCCGCGGAATCTCCACCGGGAACAGGCCGCGCAGCGTCAGCAGGAACAAGGCCATGGCCGCCAGCCACGACAGGTATTCGACGCGCATGTACCCGAACCAGGAAACCTGCGCCGGCAGCGGCCGCAGGAACAATCGCTCGCCGATCATGTCGGTGTAGACCGCGATGGCGATGCAGAACAGGCCGAACACGAGCGGGATGCGCTCGCGCCGGCGCACCGCGAAGAAGATCAGCGCCACCGCGCCGGTCACGAGGTAGACGGTGAGCAGCGCCGCATGTTCGATCAGGCGGGCCTCGCGCGCGCGGGCCAGCACCTCGCGCGGCGCGACCCAGATGGGGCGCACGAAGCCGCCGGCGCGGTGGTCGAAGTTGGACACGTGCAGCGTGATGCGCAGCGGGCAGGCGAACTCGCGCGTCATCGGCACCCGGTTGTGGACGGCCGCCCAGCTCTCCTGCGGGGAGGGCCCCGGGCGGCCGTGCGCCGCGACCTCGGTGCCGTTGACGAACAGGCGCGAGGCGGTGCGCTGGCCCACGGCCTCGACCGACAGCGAGCGGCCCGGCGGGCAGTCGACCCGCAGCACGTAGCTGCCCCAGCCGTTCTCGCCGGGGGGCTTGCCCTCGATGGCGTTCCAGCTCGCAGGCACCGGGGCGAAGGCCTGGGTGGGGAGCTGGTCCCAGTTCGGATCGACGAACCGTTGCCAGGCGAAGCCCCACTGGCCCTCCAGGGGCAGCGGCCGCTGGAGGGTCTCAGGGGCGGCCAGCACCCCCTGCACGGCCTGCGGGGTCCGCGCGGCGGCGACGCCCGCCAGCACGAGCAGCAGCATTCCGAGCAGGAAGCCAGCGAGTCCCCAGGTGCGGCGCATGCAGGCAGTGTAGAACCCCCGGCGTGCCGCGCATCAGGCCTTGATCAATCCTTTGCGCACCGCATAGCGCGTGAGGCTCGCCACGTCGCGCAGGTCCAGGCGTTCCATGATGCGCCCGCGGTGCACGTCCACCGTCTTGGAGCTCAGCCCCAGCTCGTACGCGATCTCCTTGGACGACAGGCCGCTGGCCAGCCGCACCAGGATCTCGGTCTGGCGTTCCGTGAGGCCGTCGTCGTCGGGCGGCGGCGGCGGCTGCAGCAGCACCCGCGCGATGGTGGCATTGAAGTAGCTGCCGGTCGTCGCCATGGCGCGCACCGCCTGTTCCAGCTCCTGCGGCGCCGAGTCCTTCATCAGGTAGCCGCTGGCGCCGCCGGAGAGGGCGCGCCGCACGAAATCGACGCTGTCGTACATCGACAGGACCAGCACGCGCAGGCCGGGGTGGCGCGCATGGATCCGGGCGATCGCCGCGAGCCCGTCGCCGCCGGGCATGGCCAGGTCGGTGATCACCAGGTCCGGCGTGACTTCCTCCAGCAGGGCGAGCAGGTCCTCGCCGTTGCGCGCCTCGCCGGTCACCTCCACCTCGGGCATCAGTTCCAGCAAGGCCTTGATGCCGCCGCGCACGAGGTCGTGGTCGTCGGCCAGCACCACGCGGATGCGCGGGGCCGTCGGGGCGTTCTCGGAGGGCGTGGCCATGGCGATGCGGGCATCGTACGCCGCGCAAGGGCTGCCGTGGCCGCCACCCTGGTCGAGCTGCGCGTGCTTGGCAGGCGCGAAGAAATACCGGGCCGGCGCATACTTCCCGCCATGGACGAGCAGCAGGCGAACAGCCGGTGGTGGATCCGCGCCGTGCTGGCGTGGCTGGCCATCCTCGTGCTGGCGATCGCGAACGGCGCCCTGCGCGAAGCGTACCTGCTGCCCGCCTGGGGCCGTCCCGCCGGGCTGCTGGCGAGCGGCCTGCTGCTCTCGCTCGCGATCCTGGCCGTGGCGTTCGCGGCGCTGCCCTGGCTGGCGGCGTCTTCCACGGCGCGCGCCTGGCGCATCGGCGTCGCCTGGCTGCTGATGACGCTCGCCTTCGAATTCGGCTTCGGCGCGCTGGTGCAGCACCGGACGCTGGACGAGATGCTGGCCGCCTACACCTTCCGCGACGGCAACCTCTGGCCGCTGGTGCTGCTGGTCACCCTGCTGTCGCCGGTGCTCGCGCTGCGCGCGCGGCGTTCGCGTTAGCTGCGGTTCGCGCGGGATGGCGCATGCCGGCGCAGGAAGGCCAGCATCTTGCGTTCGTCGTAGTCGCGGCCGGCCTCGAGCTCGCCGGTGGCCTGCGACACGAGCAGCCGGCCCTCGCCATCGAGCACGTAGAAATGCGGATAGCCGCCCGGCGGCGGCCAGCGCGAGAGCAGCTTCTCGTTGCGGTTCTGCGGTGACCAGTTCACCTTCACCACGATGTAATGGTCCTGGAGCGTGCGCTGCACCTCGGGCCGCGACTCGATGAAGCGGTCGAGGATGTGGCACCAGGCGCACCACTCGCCGCCCACGTCGACCAGCACCGACTTGCCTTCCGCCCGGGCGCGGGCCACCGCCGCCTCCACGTCGGCGACCGCGTCGCGTTCGGGATCGAAGCGGCCGGCCTGCAGCGGCGCGGCCACCGCCTGCGCGATCGGCAAGGCAGCCAGCAGTCCGAGCAGTCGGCGTCTGTCCATCAGGGCATTGTAGGGAGGCGGGGACGATCGAGTGACAATCGGCGCCATGCCCGCCCTGGCCCGATCCCGCCGGCTCGCCCGCCTCGCCGCGGCGTGGGTCCTGCTGTGGTTCGCGGCGCTGCAGGCCACGGCCTTGCTGCAGTTGCCGGTGGTGGCCACGGCCGCCGGCCACCACCAGCACTCGCAGCAGGACTGCGACGAGGAGCATCCTGGCCACGGGCAGGGCGGACACACCGCTGCCCACCACCTTGCCCAGTGCCCGGCCTGCCTGTTCTCGGCGGCGCCGCCGCCGCGGGACTTCGCGCTGCCGGGGCACGGCGTCACCCCACCCGCGCCCCCCGTGCCGCCGCGCGCCGCCGCCCCGCGCGGCCAGGCGCTGGCGCAGCCGCCCGCCCGCGGGCCGCCCCGCTTCTCCTGATCCGCCTGGTTCCCGATCCCGTCCGCCGCCGAGCGCGGCGGACCTGCCCTGCCTTTCAGGAGACATCACCTTGCACCAGACCCCTGGCGCAGCGGCCCGCGCGTCGACGCTGGCCGCCGCCCTCCTTCTTGCCGCCGGCGCGGCGCACGCGAGCTGCGGCTCGGCCTTCTGTTCCGTCAATAGCGACTGGGCCTCCGATGCCCTCGGCCTGGCCGAAGGCGCCGTGCTGGACCTGCGCTACGAGTCCATCCACCAGGACCAGCCCCGCACCGGCTCGCGCCGCATCGGCGTGGGCGAGATTCCGCGTCACCACGACGAAGTCAGCACCGCCAACCGCAACCTGCTGGCGAACTACAGCCGCAGTTTCGCCTCCGGCTGGGGCTATTCGGTGGGCCTGCCCATCGTGGACCGCAAGCACTTCCACATCCACAACCACCAGGGTGGTCAGGTGGAGGAACGCTGGGATTTCCGGGAGATCGGCGACCTGCGCCTGACCGGCCGCTACCAGCAGCCGCTCGGAAGCGGCACCAGCACCGCCGGCGTGATCTTCGGCGTGAAGCTGCCGACCGGCCGCACCGGCGTGGCCAACGACGACGGCGACGTGGCCGAGCGCAGCCTGCAGCCGGGCACCGGCACCACCGACGTGATCCTGGGCGCCTTCTTCCACCACCAGCTGTCCGCCACGGGCTCCTGGTTCGCACAGGCGCAACTGCAGCATCCGCTGAACCGGCATGACGAATTCGCGCCCGGCGCGCAGCTCACGCTGGACCTGGGCTACGCGCGCCGCTTCGGCGAGAAGTTCGCGGGCCTGCTGCAGCTCAATGCGGTGGTCAAGCGGCGCGACCGGGGGGCGCAGGCCGAGCCCGAGGACAGCGGCAGCCGCTCGCTGTTCCTCAGCCCGGGCGTGAGCTACGAGCTGAACGAGCGGATGCGCGTCTATGCCTTCTACCAGCACCCGCTGCACCAGAGCGTCAATGGCGTGCAGCTGACGGCGCGGCGCGCCGTCGCGGTCGGACTGGCGACGCGCTTCTGAGGCCGGGAGGCCAGGCCCGCTGCGCCGCCGCGCAGACTCCTAGGGGCGCCACTCCAGCGGCGCCGGCATGGTCGCATCGGGCACGCCCGAGGCCGGGCCGATCGGCGGGAACATCGAGTTGCGCAGCTCGCTGGCCGTCACCGTGTCGCGGTTGGCGACCCCGCCGCGGCGTGCGGCCCGCTCCGGGTTGCAGGTGATGCTGCCGGAGAAATAGAGGACTGTCAGGGCGGCATTCAGGTCGCGCTCCGGCAGTCCGATGGACTCCTGCAATTCGCCGAAGGTGCGCGGCGCCATCGCCAGTTCGGACAGCACGGCGTAGTGCAGGTTCTGCATCAGCTTCTGCGGCACCCGCGGCACGCAGCGGAAGTACAGCGGCGCGGTGCGGTAGCGCGGCGGCAGCAGGGCCGTTTCCACGCGGCTCGCGTACAGCCACAGGCACTCGGCGAAGCTGGTGGGCAGGAACCACTTCGGGATGTCGTTGGCGAAGGCGGGCCGCGCGACCCAGCGCGCCTCGGCCAGGTCCCCGGGCTCGATGCCCAGTTCGATGCCGATGCGGCCGGGCACGCTCACCACGGCCACCAGCTTCTCGTTCAGCGTCACGTGGTAGGTGTGGGCGGTGAGCGTCAGCAGGCGATGCGCGATCTGCTCGGCCATGGCGAGCTGCAGCAGCACCGCCCGCAGCGCCTGCTCGGTGCGGCGCATCGCGTGTTCGACGTTGGCGGGATTGTGCAGGTCCACCCGGGCCACGTCGTGCAGCCTCGCATCGGCCAGGGGCAGCGTGAAAGCGAGTGGACGCTCCAGGGTGTTCAGGTG
This sequence comes from Ramlibacter sp. AN1133, assembly GCF_037890035.1. NCBI lineage: Bacteria > Pseudomonadati > Pseudomonadota > Betaproteobacteria > Burkholderiales > Comamonadaceae > Ramlibacter > Ramlibacter sp. AN1133. Next base: position 126,394 of record NZ_JBBKTQ010000002.1, on the reverse strand, counting down.
CAGCACCACGGCCGGCTTGCCCTCGCCGTTCCAAACCCGCACCAGGCTGTCCGCCTCCATGTGGGCGGAGCCGCCGGACACCCACAGCGCATCGGCGTCGTCCAGCGACGCCGTCTCCCAGGCCGGGTGGCTGCGGGCGCGCAGCAGCGACTCGGGGAGGGCCGCGTCGGGAAAGCCGACCAGGGCCATGCGCAGGCGGGGGAGATGCATACGCCAATTGTGAGCAATTGTGTCGGGCGAAACAAGGCAAGGCCTTGCTGCCCGACAGGCCATGACCGCAAGACTGTCGCGGGTCAAGAAAGCGTGGAATTTCCCCGTGCGCGGGGGAAATTGCCCGGCACCAAAACAGAACCAAAGTGCCCGCTTCTGCAGGGCCCGGACAAGGAGTGACGCGACTTTATTCCGGGGCTGCCCGTACGGGCAGACCCGGATGCGGCCCTCCGGCACTTTCGTTCCCCGCCCTCCCGACTTGCTCAGCTTCCAGTCAGCTGGCGGGTTGGTCCGCGCCTTGCCAATACCAAAGTACACGCATTCAGGCGGACGGGACGGCTCGGTGAGGCTGGCCTGCCGCGCGGACCGGTCCTGTCCAGGCTGCCCCTGGCGCGGGACATCCCCCGGTTGCTCTCGCGGAGCCGGGGGGGGAAGGGCCATACCGCGAGAACCCCCGAACAAGCGGGCAGCGTCACCCCCGCCAAAGCCCGCCGAGCAAGCACCCACCCCTTCACCCTGGATTCCGCAAAATCATGAAGACCAAGCGCAGTGTGATCGCAACGGCGGCGGCCCTGGCCCTCCTCGCCGCCGCCCCGGCCCAGGCCGTCCTGACCCGCATGGGCCCGATCGACAAATCCCCCACCGTGGGCGGCTATCCCGCCTGGTTCCAGGACGCCACCGGCATCACCATGGAGTTCTGCGACCTGAAGTCGCAGGCCGAACTCGATGGCGGCTGGTGCGTCCTGATCCCGCCCGGGCCCGTCTTCCCGGAAGCGTTCCCCGGCAACTACTTCGACGAGCACTTCTACTACATCGCCGACAACGGGCTGCTGGACACGGCCACCGGCTTCCGCGCCCGGCTGGTGATTGCGCTGGAAGCGGCGTTCGCCAACGGCGACGTGATCGACGGCGACCAGATGACCTTCGGCCGTGTGCGCGTGTTCATCCCGAACCTGCCCATCGCCGGCGACTACCGCGTCATCACCCCCTATTCGGACACCAGCTACTACAACCAGGTCGCCGGTGACCGCATCTTCGAGACGACCGACGTCGGCGTCGCCTGCATCAACACCTTCGAATGCACGCTCGGCACCGTGATCGGCCCCTTCCTGCTGCCCTCCGTCGCCGCGGGCGGCGCCGAAGTGCCGCCCATGCCCGACCTGGCTGCCCGCCCGGCGGGCACCGATCCCTGGTTCGACGCCATGGTCGCCGCCGGCGCCGGCCCGACCGCCAACCCGGGCACCGGCAAGAAGTACCTGGCCGACCCGGCCCGCGTGGGCACGGTCACCGGCAGCCCGCTGCCGCCCTTCACCGCATTCAACACCGACGGCACCTCCACGCTGCGTGACCACAACACCTTCCGCATCGAGGTCCGCCATCCGCAGCCCGACCACCTCGGCACGGTGCTCTACACCGTCGACGGCGAGAGCAACTTCGTGGTCTCCGGCCGCCTCATGACCGGCACCATCCCCGGCGAGATCGTGGGCGCGCGCGGCACGTACCACGCCAACGCGCTGGGCCAGGTGACGGACCTCGACGCCTTCGCCACCGCGCTGCCCACCGCCGATGCACGCCTGCCCGCGTCGCCCCCGCTCGCGCCCGTCACGCCGATCCTGCAGTTCTACGACGTGCCCTGCGGCGGCGCGATCTCGGTCAGCCCGGTCACCGGCCTGCCGGTGGTCAACCCCGGCCCGTACACGGCGCCCGCCGGTGCCCTGGCGCACCCGATGGCCAGCAGCGCCACCGACTACTGGGGCCAGAGCCAGCCCGGCGGCCTGCCGCCCAGCCACCTGTGCATCGTCGACACCACGGCCCGCAACACCGCCGGCCAGGTCGTGCTCGCCTACTTCCTGCAGAAGGTGACGGACGACGTGCAGATCTCGCTGTCGCAGTACAACGGCCCGAACAACGGCACGCTGACGGTCAACGCCGCCTCCACCGACCCGACCGCCGTCCTGACGCTGACCGGCTACGGCCCCGCGCCGCTGGCCACGCCCGGCACCTCCGTGGGTCGCGGTGCCGGCACCGGCCTGCAGCTGGTGGCCGGCGCGGCCAGCGTCTCCGCGCTGGTCGCCCCGCCCTCCAGGGTGCAGGTGGTGTCCAACAAGGGTGGCGCGGACGTGCGCAACACGGATGCCGCCCTCGGCACCGCCGTGCTGGTGGGCGTGCCGGTCGCCAACAACGACACCGTCACGATCAACGAGGACTGCTCCGCCACCGCGGCGACGTCCTGCGCCACGCCGGTGAGCATCGACCTGCTCGCCAACGACACGGTGCAGCTCAATGGCGTGACCAGCAACCTGCGCACGCTGGTGACCAGCGGCCAGGCGACCGTGGCCGTGACCGTGACGCAGGCCACCCGCCTGGGCACGGCGACCGTCTCCAACGGCTTCGTGACCTACCGGCCCAACGCCAACGCCAACGGCCAGGACAACCTGCTGTACACGGTGACGGTGAACGGCCGGGTGTCCAACCAGGGCCAGCTCGCCATCAACATCACGCCGGTCAACGACCTGCCGGTGGCCGGCAACACGACGATCGGCGCCGTGGTCGGCAAGGCCAACGTGCTGAACCTGCTGCAGGCCTCCAGCGACCCGGACGGCGCCGCCGACCTGGCCAATGCGCAGATCACGACGTGGCCCGCGCAGCTCGGTGCGCAGCCGGTCCCGGTCAACGGCGTGATCACGTACACGCCGACGTCCACCGGCAACTTCGCGATCAACTTCCGGGCGGTCGACAAGGCCGGTGCGCTCTCGGCCAACACCGCGACGGCGACGTCCACGGTGATCGGCTCCGAGACCATCACCTACACGCGGCAGGACTTCAAGGGCGCCGGCAACGTGGGCGGCAACGCCAGCACCCGCTGGACGGTGATCGGCACGGACACGGTGCGCGAGTTCCAGACCGTGACCATCGCCTACGCCAACGGCACGATCCGCGCGACCGGGCAGGTCTGCAACGGCACGGCGACGATCCTGGCCTGCGTGGTGGGCACCGCGGTGGTGGACGCCACCGGCACCTGGACCTACGACGTGGTCGGCGTGCCGGGCGGCGCCAAGGACCCGACCGACACGGCCTTCTGGTCGGCCACGCCGACCAGCATCCGCACCTTCTCCAGCAGCCCGGTGCTGGGTGGTGCGCAGACGATCAGCATCGTGTTCCGCTGAAGCCTCCGTCAAGGGGCGCAAGGGGCGGCGCGCCAGCGTCGCCCCTTTTTTCATTGGGCGCTGGGGGACAATCCGGGGCATGAATTCCCCGCAGTCATTCGACGTCGCCCTCGTCGGGCTTGGCGTCATGGGCGAGAACCTCGCCCTGAACCTCCACGGCCACGGCTTCGCGGTCACCGGCTTCGACCTGGAGGAACACAAGCGCAAGAGCTTCGCCGAGCGCACCGGGGCCGCCGCGCCGCGGTCGATGCAGGAACTCGTGTCGTCGCTGCGCACGCCCCGCGTGCTGCTGCTGATGGTGCCCGCCGGCGCCCCGGTCGATGCGGTGCTGCGCGACCTGCGGCCGCTGCTCTATCCGGGCGACGTCGTCATCGATGGCGGCAACACGCGCTTCACGGACACCCAGCGCCGCATCGGCGAACTCACGGGCTCGGGCATCCTCTACGTGGGCGCCGGCGTCAGCGGCGGCGAGGAGGGCGCGCTGCGCGGGCCCTCGATCATGCCGGGCGGCGACGCCCAGGCCTGGCCCGTGGTGCAGCGGCTGCTGCAGGCGATCGCGGCGCGCGCCGAGGACGGCACGCCCTGCTGCGAGTGGATCGGGCCCGGCGCTTCGGGCCACTTCGTCAAGATGGTCCACAACGGGATCGAGTACGCCGACATGCAGACCATCTGCGAGGCCTACTTCCTGATGCAGCAGCTCCTGGGCCTGCAGCCGCGCGAGATGAGCGCCGTGTTCGCCGAGTGGAACCGCGGCGAGCTCTCCAGCTATCTCGTGGGCATCACCGCGGACATCCTTTCGCGCACCGATCCCGACAGCGGCGGTGCACTGGTGGACGTGATCGTCGACACGGCGGAACAGAAGGGCACCGGCAAGTGGGCGAGCCAGGCCGCGCTGGACCTGGGCGTCACCGCGCCGACCATCGCCGACGCGGTGTTCGCGCGCACCGTCAGCGCCGTGCGGGCGGAACGGGTTGCCGCCGCCGGCCTGCTGGCCGGGCCGAAGCTGCCGTTCACCGGCGAGCGCGCGGCCTTCACCGAGAAGATCCGCCGCGCCCTGCTGGCCGCCAAGATCTGCGCCTATGCGCAGGGCTTCGCGCTGCTGGGGGCGGCCGACCGCGAGTACAGCTGGGACCTTTCGTTCGGCACGATCGCGGGCCTGTGGCGCGCGGGGTGCATCATCCGCGCGCGCCTGCTGGAGGACATCCGCCGCGCCTATGCGCGCGACGCGAAGCTGGCCAACCTGCTGGTCGACCCGCACTTCGCGGGCGTGATGGAGGGCTGCCAGCAGGCGCTGCGCGAAGTGGTCGCGGCGGCGGCGCTGCACGGCGTGCCGGCACCGGCCTTCATGAGCGCGCTGGCCTACTACGACAGCTACCGCGCCCCGCGCCTGCCGGCCAACCTGCTGCAGGCGCAGCGGGACTACTTCGGCGCCCACAAGTACGAGCGGCTGGACCGCGCCGGCAAGTTCCACACGCACTGGGTGGAATAGAAAAGAAGGACGGCGCCTTGCGGCGCCGTCCTTCAGGCTGGGGTCCGATCAGCGGGTGGAGCTGAACGTGCCGTCACCGGTGCGGAAGGTCGGGACACCCACCGACGGGGCGTACTCGACACCGTCCCACGTCGGCAGCGGGGTCGGCATCACCTGGAACTGGCCAGGGTGCTCGATGTCCCACCGCACGAGCATCGCGTTGTCTTCGTGCTGCGTGTTGTGGCAGTGCTCGACGTACGTGCCGTGGAACTCGCGGAAGTGCAGGGCGACTTCCAGCGTGCCGCTCGTGTCCGGGCCGCCACCGATGCGGTACACGTCCTTGCGGGTCCACTTCTCCCATTCCGGCGGCGCCTTGCCGTCGCGGGACAGGATGACGCCTTCCTCGAAGTGGATGTGCACCGGGTGGTTCCAGCCGCCGCCCGAGGAGATCTTCCAGACCTCCAGCGTGCCGTCGCCGGAGAAGCCGGCATCACCCGACTCCGCGGCCAGTTGCGGCGCGGCGCTGATGCGGCGCGGATCCGCGGCGTAGGCCACGCCGCCATCCGCCTTCACCGTCCACGGGTTCAGGTCCGTGCCGCTCGCCCGGCCGAAGTCGAAGGAGCGATGGCGGGCGTTGGCCAGGGCCGCGATGTCGGCCGGGTTGTCGCGATGCAGCCAGAGCGGAATCATGGTCTTGCCCTCGGGCTTGCCGGCATGGGCAGGCTCGTACTCGCCCGGATTCATGCTCAGGTCGGTGCCGGTGTACTTCTGCACCGTCAGCTGCAGGGCCTTGCCCACCGTCGGGTCACCGTTGATCCAGCTCGTGCCCTTCGAATCCAGCACGGCCTTGTACTTCTCGGACAGGATGTCCGCCAGCGGGATCTTCACCTTGCCGAGCAGGCCGGTGTCGTGGTGCATCGTGTTGACGAAGTACAGCTTCGTGCCCGGCGCGAACTTGGAGAAGTCCACGATGATGTCGAAGCGTTCCGCGATGCCCTGCGCCGGCAGCCAGCCCTTGTGCTCGTCGGCGTTGCCGTTGCCGTCGAGGTCCATGGTGCCGTCGAACGGAACGGCGTGCTCCATGATGTTGCCGTCGTTGGCGATCAGGTGGAAGGGCACGCGGTCGTAGGACACGCCGGAGCCTTGCGGACCCCTGAACTCACCCGTGTTGCCCTGGCGCTCGGCGACCATCGCCAGCGACAGGTAGCGGGACACCGAGCCGTTCAGGATGCGGAAGCGGTACTTGCGGGCCCGCACGTCGAGCGTCGGCTTGTACAGCCAGTTCACCAGCAGCTGGTCGCCGATGAAGCCGTCGGTGTTGAAGGGGTTGAACCACAGCTGGCCGGTCTGGTCCCAGGCCTTGTCGCCGATCACCAGGTTCACGTCGTAGTCGCGGTTGCCCCAGGCCATGTTCTGGCCGGAGGGGAAGCGCAGGTTGACGCCGTCGTTGATCGCCTCGTTGCCGCGGTCCAGGCCCGAGTAGTAGTTCATCATGACCGCGTTGCCCTTGTACACGTTCTGCGCCGTGAAATCGAGCATGTGGTCGTGGAACCAGTGCGTGGACATCGTCTCGCGCCAGTCGCCGCGGATGTTGATCTTGCCGTTCTGGCAGGTCTTCAGGCCGGGGTTGGCGTCGTTGACGAACAGCGTCTCGCCGGGCGCGCAGGGGAAGGACGCACGCGGATCCGACGCCGTCGTGTTGATGGAGTCGTAGCCGGCGAGCTGCAGGGGCCAGCGGTAGTCGTAGAACTGGCCGGGGAAGAAGAAGGCGTTGGCGAAGCCGTCGCTTTCCGCGGGCGAGTGGCCGTTGTGCTCGTGGGTCGTGATCGTGTGCAGGCCCATGCCGCCGTTGGCCTGCGGGTCGATCGGCAGCGCGTTGTAGTGGCGCATGAGGGTCGGCTGGCCGTAGCGCGCCATCAGCAGCTTCGGGGGCAGCGTGCCGTCGAAGGTCCACAGGTGCTTGTGGTCCTGGATCGGCATGTTCGGGTGGATCTTGATGGGGATCCCCCGGGTCGTGCCGTTGAACGCCGGGTTGTTCTTGTCCACGGTGTTGTAGTACAGGCCGCCGGGCCCGAACTCGCCGACCTGGTACTTGTGCCGCTGGTGCGAGTCACGGATGCCGCCGTTGATGCGCGAGCCGGCCTGCACGGTCTTGAAGAAGGCCTGCGGGTAGAACTCGTTCCAGCGCTGGTGGGCCCAGCCTTCTCCCGGCGGACGGCCCTCGGCGGGCGGGTTCGTCAGGAAGCGGCCGAGGAACTGCTCGACGTCCGGCTGCCAGGGGTTGGTGAGCGAGGTGTTGGACTCGCGTTGCGGGAAGGGGTTGATGCCGGCCTGGGCCAGGAACGCGTCCATCTCGGTCGTGTCCGGGGCGCTTTGCGCGACGCCGGCGGACTGCATGGGCTCCGGGCCGGCCTTCGGACGCGGGAAGGGCAGGGTGCCGGCGGGCGTGTTGGGGTCCAGCGGCTCGGGACCGAACTCCTCGAACATCAGCATCTGCTGCGTGAACGGCTTGGCGCCGAACAGGGGGCTGGGCAGGCCGTTGGTGGGGTAGTTGGTCGACATCAGCGTGTCGCGCTGGAACACGTTGTTGATGTCCACCGCGCGCTTGTCCGCCACGAAGCCGCCGGGGATCTCGAACGAGCCCTCGTTGGCCTCGGGCGCGGTCAGCAGGTCCTGCAGGGCCTGGGTGGGATCCGCGGGCTGGTCGGTGAAGTGCGACACGTCCGTCGCGGGCGGCTCGGCGATCACGTCGAGCGCGGCATTCGCGTTCAGGCTGACCGACGTGATGGCGGCCATGCAGACCGCTGTCAGAAGGAAACTGGCGGGACGGGGAACCGCACCGCGCCGGCTGTTGTATGGCTTCATGAAAGGACTCTCCTCGTGGGTACGAAACGCGTTGCGGTGGGCAACGCCTCCTGGTCTCCTGCGTCAGCCATATCGCAGCAAGCGTGCCAATATGAAACCTTTCGTGTTGTGGATTACCGCGTTTGTATTCAGTAGTAAATCGACGCCAGTAGGGGCTTTGCTTGACTTTCTGGCGTGGGTCTGACTACCCAAGCTCGGGGAAAAACACCACCAGTGGGGAGGATTCCACACCTGCGGCACGAAGGTGCCGGGGAATTCGGCACCAGGGTGCCGAAGTGGGAGGAGCCAACGAGGCGCGGACGACGGCGCCGACGGCTCGACCGCGTGAACCACTGTACGATTATCCAGTGGACCTGAACGCCAAGCTCGCCCTCCTGGCCGACGCCGCCAAGTACGACGCCTCCTGCGCGTCCAGCGGCGGCGTGCGGCGCGATTCGGCGCGGTCCGGCGGCCTCGGCTCCAACGAAGGCATGGGGATCTGCCACAGCTTCGCGCCGGACGGCCGCTGCATCTCGCTGCTGAAGATCCTGCTGACCAATCACTGCCGCTACGACTGCCTGTATTGCGTCAACCGCGCCAGCAGCAACGTGCCGCGCGCCCGCTTCACCATCGACGAAGTGGTGCGGCTCACGCTGGACTTCTATCGCCGCAACTGCATCGAGGGCCTGTTCCTCTCCAGCGGCATCATCCGCAGCCCCGACTACACGATGGAGCAGCTGGTGGAAGTGGCGCGCCGGCTGCGCGAGGAGCACGCGTTCCGCGGCTACATCCACCTGAAGACCATCCCCGACGCCGCGCCGGAACTGCTGCAGCGCGCCGGCCGCCACGCCGACCGGCTCTCGATCAACATCGAGCTGCCCACGGAACGCGGCCTGGCCGCGCTGGCGCCGGAGAAGGACTCCGGCGCGATCCGCCGCTCGATGGCGCGCCTGCGCGTGCACATCGACGATGCCCGCTCGCAGGCGCAGGAGGGGCAGCGGCAGCCGGTGCGTTCGCTGCCGCAGGCCAGGCCGGCTCGCGCGCTGGCCCCGGCGTTCGCCGCCGCGGGGCAGAGCACGCAGATGATCATCGGCGCCGATGCGGCCGACGACGCGACCATCCTGGCCACCAGCGCGCAGCTCTATGGCGCCTACCGCCTCAGGCGCGTCTACTACTCCGCGTTCAGTCCCATCCCCGATGCCTCCGCCGCGCTGCCGCTGAAGGCGCCGCCGCTGGTGCGCGAACATCGCCTGTACCAGGCCGACTGGCTGATGCGCTTCTACGGCTTCGCGGCCGACGAGATCGCGTCGCCGCGCACCGGCGGCATGCTGCGGCTGGAAGTGGATCCCAAGCTCGCGTGGGCGCTGGCCCACCCGGAGCGTTTCCCCGTGGACCTCGAGCGCGCGCCGCGCGAACTGCTGCTGCGCGTGCCGGGCCTGGGCGTGAAGGCCGTCGAACGGCTGCTGCTGGCGCGCCGGGCGCGGCGCCTGCGCTGCGACGACCTGCAGCGGCTGCACGTGCCGGTGCGCAAGGTGCTGCCCTTCGTCGTGCTGGCCGACCATCGGCCGTCCCGTGCGCCCGATGCGCAGCGGCTGCTGGCGCGGCCGCGCCCCACCGCGCCGCAGCAGGCCGCGCTGTTCTGATGCTGGTGCGGCTGGAGCACGAGACGGACCTGGCAGGCTTTCGCGCCCAGGCGCGCCGGCTGCTCGCGCAGGGCGTGGCGCCGGACGCGGTCGCGTGGTCGGTGGGGCCTGGTCGCGACGACGACCTGTTCTGCGCTGCCGGCGCCGACGACGCCACCGCAATGCCCTCCGTCGCCGTCGCCAACGCAGTGCCCTCCGTCGCCAGCGCCACCGCAACGCCCTCCGTCCCCGTCGCCACCGCAACGCCCTCCGTCCCCGTCGCCACCGCAACGCCCTCCGCCGGCGACGCCGGTGCCAGCGTGCCCGCCGCCTTCGTCGCCCTGTGCGCATCGGTGGTCCTGCACCGCGAGCCGCAACGCTTCGCGCTGCTGTATCGCCTGCTCTGGCGGCTGGTGCACGAGCCCGGGCTGCGCCACGACCCGCTCGATGCGGACGTGCTGCAGGCGCGCGCGATGGAGCGTTCCGTGCAACACGACCTCCACAAGATGCGCGCCTTCGTGCGCTTTCGCCCGGTGCGCGATGGCGACGCGGCGCGCGGCCCGCTGCACGTGGCGTGGTTCGAGCCCGCGCACCGCATCGTGGAGGCCAACGCGCCCTGGTTCGCGCGCCGCTTCGCCAACATGCGCTGGGCGCTCCTCACGCCCGAGCGCTGCGCCGAGTGGGACGGCCAGCGCCTGCACCTGCGCGCCGGCGCGCGCCGCGACGAAGCGCCGCCACCCGACGCCGGGGAGGCGCTGTGGCTCACGTACTACCGCAGCACCTTCAATCCGGCGCGCCTGAACCTGCCCCTGCTGCGCAAGGAAATGCCGCGCCGCTACTGGCACAACCTGCCGGAAGCGCAGCTGATCGCGCCGCTGGCCGCCGCGGCGCAGGAGCGCAGCCGGCAGATGATCGCGCAGGCACCCACCGTGCCGCTGCGGCGGCTGCCGCGCGCGGTGGCGCCGCCCGCCGGCGAGGCGGGCCCGGATGCGCTGGCGCAGCTGCACGCGCGCATGCAGCAATGCCGCGCCTGCCCGCTCGGCGCGCTGGCCACGCAGGCCGTGCCCGGCGAGGGCCCGCCGCGGCCGGCGCTCATGTTCGTGGGCGAGCAGCCGGGCGAGCAGGAAGACCTGCGCGGCCGCCCCTTCGTGGGCCCGGCCGGCCAGCTGCTCGACCGCGCGCTGCTGGCGGTACGCATCGCGCGCGAGACGGTCTACGTCACCAACGCCGTGCGCCATTTCAAGCACGAACTGCGCGGGCAGCGCCGCATCCACAAGACGCCCACCCAGCAGGAGGCACTGGCCTGCGGCCAGTGGCTGGAGGAGGAGATCGCGCTGGTGCGCCCGCACGCGTTGGTGGCCCTCGGGGCCACCGCCGCCCGTGCGCTGCTGGGGCGGCCCGTGTCCGTGGTCACCGAACGCGGCCGGTGGTTCGCGCGCCCCGACGGCCTGCGCGTGCTGGTCACGCTGCACCCTTCGGCGCTGCTGCGGATGCCGGCGCCGGACCAGCCGCGCGCGTTCGATGATTTCGTGCGGGACCTGCGCGCCGCGCTCAGCCCCATCCCAGGGCAAGTGCCACGCGGTACGTGACGAAGGACGCGGCGTAAGCGAGCAGGAAGAGGTAGCCTGCCATCACCAGCGCCCACTTCCAGCCGCCGGTCTCGCGCCTGACGGTGGCGAGCGTCGCCATGCACTGCGGCGCGAACACGAACCACGCCATCAGCGACAGGCCGGTGGCGAGGCTCCAGTCGTGCGCGATGATGGGCGCCAGGGCCTGCGCCGCATCCGCCTTGCCCGTCGCCGCCGACAGGGCGTAGACGGTCCCGAGGGCGCTCACGGTCACCTCGCGCGCCGCCAGCCCCGGCACCAGCGCGATGCTGATCTGCCAGTTGAAGCCGATCGGCCCCAGCAGCACCGCGAGGCCGTGCCCCAGCATGCCGGCCAGGCTGTATTCGATCGCCGGCCGCGTCGCGCCCAGCGGTGGCGCCGGGAAGCTGGCGAGCAGCCACAGCACGATCGTCAACACCAGGATGATGGTGCCCACGCGGCGCAGGAAGATCACCATGCGCTGCCACAGGCCCAGCGCCACGTTGCGCACGTGGGGCCGGTGGTAGGTGGGCAGCTCCATCATGAGGGCGCGCACCTGGCCGTGCGCCGTGGTGCGCTTGAGCGCCCAGGCCACGGCCAGCGAACCGAGGATGCCGGCGATGTACAGGCCGAACAGCACCAGGCCCTGCAGCTCCAGCCCCGGGCCGACGCTGCGCTGCGGAATGAAGGCGCCGATCAGCAGCGCATACACCGGCAGCCGCGCCGAGCACGTCATGAGCGGGGCGATCATGATCGTGACCAGCCGGTCGCGCGGATTGGCGATGGTGCGCGTGGCCATGATGCCGGGGATGGCGCAGGCGAAGCTGGAGAGCAGCGGGATGAAGGAGCGCCCCGACAGCCCCACGCCGCCCATGAGGCGATCGAGCAGGAAGGCCGCTCGCGGCAGGTAGCCCGATTCCTCCAGCACCAGGATGAAGAAGAACAGGATCAGGATCTGCGGCAGGAACACCACCACGCCGCCCACGCCCGCGATCAGGCCGTCGGCCACGAAGCTGCGCAGCAGGCCTGCCGGCAACAGGCTGCCGGCCTGCTGGCCCGCCCACTGCGTCGCCGCTTCGATCAGCGCCTTCGGGATCTCGGCCCAGGCGAACACCGCCTGGAACATCAGGAACAGGAGCAGCGCGAGCAGCAGCGGCCCGACGAAGGGATGCAGCACCACGCGGTCGATGCGATCGCTCAGGAGGTGCGGCATCGCGTCGTCCAGGCCGAGCCGCTCGAGGATCGCGCGCACCGCCTGGTGGTCCGGGAGTTCCTCGCGCACCGCGGGCTGCTCCGGCGCTCCGGCCGGCAGCGTCTTCCAGATCCCGGGGCGCTCCAGCAGCTCGCGCAGCGGCGCATCGCCGTCGCTGCGCACGGCCACGGTGCTCACCACCGGCACGCCGAGCTCGCGCGCGAGCGCCTCGGCGTCCACCTGCATGCCGCGGCTGGCCGCGAGGTCCGCCATGTTGAGGGCGACGACGCAGGGCAGTCCCATGCGCTGCACGCCCAGCACGAGCCGCAGCCCGCGCCGCAGGTTGGTCGCGTCGACCACGCAGACCACCAGGTCCGGCCGCTTCTCGCCGGCGGCATTGCCCTGCAACACCTGGCAGGTGATGCGCTCGTCGGGCGAGCGGGGATTCAGGCTGTAGGTGCCGGGCAGGTCCAGCACGCGCACCGTCTTGCCGGACGACAGGGTGAGCCGCCCTTCCTTGCGCTCGATGGTCACGCCCGCGTAGTTCGCCACCTTCTGGCGGCTGCCGGTGAGGCGGTTGAACAGCGCCGTCTTGCCGGCGTTCGGGTTGCCGACCAGCGCCGCGAGGCGCCCCGGCGGATGCAGGTGGATGACGGCTTCGTTCATGCGCCGGCGCTGCCGCCCGCCTCGATGTGCACGCAGGCGGCCTCGGCGCCGCGCAAGGCGAAGGTGGACTGGCCCACGCGCACCACCAGCGGATCGCCGCCGGGGAAGCCGCGCGTCATCACCATCACCTGCTCGCCGGGCAGGAAGCCGATCTCCTCCAGCTGGCGCGCGCGCTCGGGCACCTGCGGGTCGGGGGAGACCTGGCGCACCGTGTAGCTGCGGCCCTGTTCGGCCTGGTCGAGCCGCTGCGCCTCTCGCGGGCCGGCCGCGGGGATGGCGGCACGAAGGGCCGGATGGGTCACGCTCTGGACGCTCATGGAAGTGATGATTTGTTTCATTCTAGGCGGCGATGCGAGCGGTTCGCATTCCGCGGCTTGACCCAGCTCAATCAGCCGGGGCAATTCGCAGCCATTGCGTGTTTTCTGCCCCGGTGTTCGAGCGTGGCCGCGGCGGGCGCCGGATGGGGCAAGCGGGGGCTCTGACCCACATGCGTTTCCCCGTTTCCCCACTCCGCGAGCCAAAGTTAGGACGAAGCTTTTAAGAACGGGCCTCGGCACGCAGGCGCGCGTCTTGCAGTCCCCCAGGGAGAGCAAATCGCCGGCATGGGGCTGGCGACCCACAAGTGCGCCGAGCACGTCCATCCACGAAAGGTACCTTCATGAAGATCAGATCCAATCTCCGCGCCGGCAAGGGCGGCAGCAAGAGCATCAACAACACCGTGTCCTCGTACGTCAAGCCCGTCAACCGCTGCGCGGGCATCTGAGCCCGTCGAGGCTGGCCAGCGGGGGCGGATGTCTTGCCGGCATCCGCCCCCGCGCCCTTTCGTCAGTGGACGATCGCGCGGTACAGGTCCGTGTCCGTTTCGCCGACGCGGTAGCGGCCCGCCTGCATGTGGCGCGCCACGCGTTCCATGTCGAGATAGGCGGACGCCATGTCCACCACCAGGTCGTTGAGCAGCCGCTCTTCCAGCAGCAGCAGGAAGCAGCGGTCGTCGTTGCGCCCGGCCAGGCGCCGGGCCTGCGTCTTGATCTGCTCGATCCGGTGCAGCACCGGCAGGCCATGGCGGCCCACGGCCTGCAGTTCCCAGGGTTCGACTTCCACCCGGTTGTTCTTCACGTGTGCGGACAGCATCTTTGCCACGTCGTTCTCCTTCTGTATGGAAGGCAGACTACGGGCGGGTGGCCGCAACGGATTGAGGAATGTCAATCGACCGACACGATGGTCGGTCGGCGTGCGATGGCGAGGGGTGCGGCGGCCCTTCGGCGCGCCGGATTCCGGGTCAGCCCTGCGCCGCCGGCTTCGCGGCGGCCGGCGGGCGCGCCGCGGCGACCTGGGCCGGATCTGTCACGTCGTAGGCGCCGAACACCTGCTGCACCGTCCTGACTTCGGGCAGCACGTAGATGATCGCCCCGTACTTCGTCACCGCCGGCCTGGCGACGTCCTCGTAGAAGCTCACCGGCAGGTTGATGCAGCCGAAGGAGATGCGGTTGTCGTCGGTGGTGAGGCTCGCGAGGCGCTCCAGCCGGCGCTCCGCCGCAACCCACGGCCGCACGCGGTGCATCGAGATCGCGTCCTTGTAGTCGACCCAGATCACGTCCTCGTTGTCCGCGTTCGTCCCGGGCTCGGCGACGAAGCGGCCGGCGGGCGTCGTCTTCTCCTCGGGCCTGATGGCGGCGAGCGGCTTGTCGCCCACGCCGGGCAGCACGTCGTCGCCGTGGGCTTCGCCGAGCAGCACCGGGCTGCTGTCCGCCAGCTGGCCCGCCGGCGTGAACACGTACACGCGCGCATCCTTCTTGTCCACGAGGATGAAGGCGCGCTTGTGGTTGTTGCGGGTGCCCACGATCCAGTTGGCCATCAGGCGCGCCTGCGGCGACGCTTCCTCGCCGCGGAAATCCGCGAGCTGCAGCGGCGACTGCTGCGGCGCCGCGCCCATCTGCCGGGTGGCCGAGGGAGCCTGCGCCGCGGGCGGGTGATGGCGCTTCCACGCGGCGGTCAGCATCGGCACCGCGATGATCACGGCCATCCCCAGCGCGACGCCATTCCTGGCCCACCTCACGAATTCGGAGCGTTGCGGCTCCGGACGATCCTGCTTGTCCATGTCGGCCCTCCTGCGACGGGTCCCAGCTTAGGCAGGCACCGGCGGCCGGGCCGTGCGCGGGAGGTAGGACCCGGCGTAGGAGCAGGGCACGGCGAACTGTGCGGCAGCCGCCGGTGGCGAGGCCGGAAAGCTGTCGCCTTCCCCCGGAAGCCTACAAGCCGCCCCAGGTGCTTTGCGCCGCGGGCCGCAGGCCGCCCATCCGCGACGTGGTCGCGGGGAGCTTCTGCGGCTGGGGCAACGTGGGCGGCTCGGCGAGCCACCGCACCAGCGAGACGAACAGGGAACTCAGATACGTCCAGCGCGCCTGCGCTGCATCCGACTTGAAGTGCCTGACCATTGCTGCTCCTGTGACAGAATGTATCGACAGGTAAGTATCTTGTTGCAGGTCGCGCAGGGGAATGCCGTCCGGGGGCCCGGCGGTGCCGTTCGGCTGGTGCGATCCGGGCGCCCCCAAAAGAGATTGGCGCCGCCCCGCGTGAGCGGGAGCAGCGCCTTCGCGCCTTTCGCCAGGCGCTACAGGTGCGCTCGGGGGCGCACCGTGAACTTCCGGCAGCGCCTCGGGGTGTTCCCCTCTTCGCTGCCTCGAATGAAGTATGCGTCGCGCGCGGCCAGGTTCAAGCGCTGGCGGCGCAGGGCTTGTCGCGCATCAAGGGGACGGTCGACTCAGAGCCACCCCGTGACGGGAATCGCCGCGCCGTGGATCGCGCGGGCCGCGTCCGAACACAGGAAGGCGATCACCTGGGCGAGCGCTTCCGGCGCGACCCAGCGCGACGGGTCGGCCTCGGGCATCGCGGCCCGGTTGTCCGCCGTGTCGATGATGGAGGGCAGCACGCAGTTCACGTTGATGCGGTGCTCCTTCAATTCCGCGGCCATGGACTCGGTCAGGCGGATCAGCGCACTCTTGGAGGCGCTGTAGGCGCCCATGTGCGCCGCGCCCTTGAGCGCCGCGCCGGCGCCGACGGTCACGATGCTTCCGCCGCCCTGTTCGATCAGGTGCGGCACGAGCGCCTGGGCGACATGCACCAGGCTGCGGGCGTTCACGTCCATCAGGAAGTCCCAGGTGGCCGGCGTGGTCTCGTGCACGGCTTGCCCCATGCGGAAGCCTCCGGCCAGGTGGCACAGGGCGTCGATGCGGCCGAAGCGGTCGACGGCCTCGCCGGTCGCGGCGCGCACCTGCGCTGTCTCGCGCAGGTCCGCGGCCAGCAGCAGCGTGCCGGCGTCTTCAGGAAAAGCGTGCCGCAGCGACGCCGCATCGTGGCCGACCAGCGCCAGCCGCGCGCCGCGGGCGCGGAACGTCGCCGCCACCGCGCGCCCGAGGTGGCCCGCGGCCCCCGTGACCATCACCGTCCGGTCCTGCCATTCCATCGGTGCTCCTTCGTCCGCCATCCCGCAACGATAGCCTGTCCTCAGCGGGCCTGGCACACGTTGAGCACGAACGCCCAGTTCAGCACCAGCCACTGGTGCACCTGCTTGCGGCTGTGCAGCCGCGCGGGCACCTGGTGGCGCAGGGCCCATTCCGCCTTGTGCGCATCTTCGGCGTCGGGGAAGTTGTGGGCCAGGAAGGCGAGCACCTCCTGGCCTTCGCGCCGGTTGAACAGCACGTTGTCGGGCCGGCCTGTCCGCTTCGGATCGTCCCGGCGCAGTTCGGTCCAGGCGTAGTCGCTGTAGATCAGGTCATGGGTCGTGATTTGCATGATCGGTACCGTCAGGAAAGTCGGGGAGGGGATCTCCCCGGCCGCCCAGGCCCTTCCAAGCGTGCGAAGGGGCGAATACCTGTGGCTGGCGAACGCATCGTCCGGTTCGTGGGGCTGGCCGCCGCGGCGCCTGTTTCGGCGAAAGGATGCGGCGTCGGCACGATGCGGCGCGGCGCGGCAGGCGGGGCCCGCGCGCTGTCCGCGCAAGGCCGGGGTGGTGATTTCCTGCCCGGCCTGTCAAGTTGGATTCCCGCCCGGCCTCAGGGTTTTCCCTGCTGACGTACGAATGTCACGTCAGCCGCGGATTTCGCTCCACGCCGCGGGCGCGCGCGCCGTCTGGGTGTCAACGCCCCCCAGCCATGGGGAAACGGGCCTGCATTCCCCACGGCACCAAGGTGCCGGCCCCCACCGCCCCGCCACGGGCTGCCCGCGGCGGCTGCCGAGCCACTTGCGGCGCCCTGCCGAATGGAGGGTGGCCGATACGCCAGTGCTTCGGGCGCGGCACTTCCGTGCTTCGGCCGGGAAAGCTTCGGCAAGGCCCACTTTTTGCACACCAAAGAACTACTGGTTACGCAAAACGTAACCTGAAAGGCCAAGAGGCGCGGAGGTCCGGCAGTACCGGGCCCGCGGCAAACCACCGCCGCGGGCCGACCGGCGCGC
Source organism: Ramlibacter sp. AN1133 (assembly GCF_037890035.1). NCBI lineage: Bacteria > Pseudomonadati > Pseudomonadota > Betaproteobacteria > Burkholderiales > Comamonadaceae > Ramlibacter > Ramlibacter sp. AN1133. The sequence continues at coordinate 109,187 of NZ_JBBKTQ010000002.1, read as the reverse complement.
AAGAAAGACTTCTCGCGGTCCGCAGCGCGGCCCGCGGAGCGAAGCCGTCCCAGGTCGCGGGCGGCGGGGGCAGTACGGCGACGAAGGCGCGGGCGAAGTCTCTCCCGGGAAAGCTCGCTTGGATCCATCCACGACAGGAAATGAAATGACACATACTCCAAAACTTTCCTTGATCGCCCTGGCCGCGGCTCTCGCGGTCGCTGCAGCACCCGCGCACGCGGTGCTGGAGCGCATGGGACCGATCAGCAAGGCCCCCACCATCGGCGGCTATCCCGCCTGGTTCCAGGACACGACCGGCGTCACCATGGAGTTCTGCGACCCGCAGACCCAGGCCGAACTGGACCTGGGCTGGTGCGTCCTGATCCCGCCGGGGCCGGTGTTCCCGGAGAGCTTTCCCAACCAGTTCTTCAACGAGCACTTCTATTACGCGGCGACCAACGTGCTGCTGGATACGGGCAACGCCTTCCGCGCGCGCCTGACCGTCGGCCTGGAAGCGGCGTTCGCGAACAACGCCGTGGTCGACGGCGACCAGATGACCTTCGGCCGCGTGCGCGTCTTCATCCCGCGCCTGCCCTTCGACGGCGACTACCGCGTGATCACGCCGTACACGGACATCAGCTACTACGGCCAGAAGGCGGGCGACCGGATCTTCGAGACGAGCGACATCGGCCTGAAGTGCGTCGGCACCTTTACCTGCACGCTGGACACGGCGATCGGGCCCTTCCTGCTGCCCTCGCCCACCGCCGGCGGCCCCGAAGTGCCGCCGATGCCCGACCTGGCCGCGGCGCCCCCCGGCACGGACCCGTTCTACGACCAGGTGCTGGCCCTGGGCGCCGCCACCGCGGACCCGGGCACCGGCCAGAAGTACATCGCCGACCCCAAGCGCATCGGCCCGGTCACCGGCACCACGCTGCCGGACTTCACCGCCTACGACATCGACCCGTCCGGCGCCACCCCGGGCATCCCGTCGACGCGCAACCACAACACGTTCCGCGTGGAAGTGCGCGTCACGCAGCCTGACCACAACGGGCACGTCTTCTACACGGTGGACGGCGAGACCAACTTCACCGTCAACGGGCGTCTCATGACGGGCACGCTCCCCGGCAACGTCAGCAGCATCCGCTCGACCTACAAGGCCGACGCGGCCGGCAACATCACCGACCTGGACGTGTACGCCACCGCCGCGCCGACGCGCCAGGCGCGCATCCCGGCGCAGCCGGTGGTGGCGCCCGTGACCCCGGCGCTGTCGTTCTACGACACCGCCTGCGCCGGCGCGATCGGCGTCGACCCGGTCACCGGCCTGCCCATCGTCAACCCGCCGCCCTACACCGCGCCCGCCGGCATCGCCCACAACATGGCCGAGACCGACAAGGACTTCTGGGGCCAGAGCCAGCCCGGCGGCGTGCCGCCCGACTACGTGTGCCTGGTCGACTCCACGGCGCGCAACGCCGCCGGCCAGGTCGTGCCGGCCTATTACCTGAAGAACGTCACGGACCAGGTGTCGGTCACCGCCGCTTCGTTCAACGGCCCGGGCAACGGCACCCTGACCGTCAGCGCCACGTCGTCCGACCCGACCGCGGTGCTGTCGCTCGCCGGCTACGGTCCCGCGGACGCCGGCACGCCGGGCGTGGTGGTCGGCCGCGGCGCCGGCACCGGGCTCGACCTGGTCAACGGCACGGCCTCGGTCAACACGCTGCAGGCGCCGCCTTCCAGCGTGCAGATCGTTTCGACCAAGGGCGGCGCGACGCTGCTGGACTCGAGCACCCTGCGCGGCGCGGCCGTGCTGGTGGGCATTCCCAGCGCGGCGAACGATGCGGCCACCATGTTCGAGGACTGCTCGGCGACCGCCGCCACCGCCTGCGCCCCCGGCCAGTCGCTGGTCGTGGACCTGCTGGCCAACGACACCGTGGCGCTCAACGGCGTGCAGACGAACCTGCGCACTGCCGTCACCAACAACCTGGCGACGATCAGCGTGACGACCACGCCGCCGCGCCTGGGCACGGCGACGGTCACGCCCGACGGCATCGTGACGTACACGCCCAGCCCGAACGCCAACGGGGTGGACAACATCAACTACACGGTGACGGTCGACGGCCAGGTCTCCAACCAGGCGCTGCTGGCGATCACGATCACGCCGGTGAACGACCTGCCGGTGGCGGGCCCGATCACGGTGGGCGCGGTGGTTTCCAAGACCAACATCGCCAACCTGATCAGCAACTCCACCGACCCGGACGGCAACACCGACGTGAAGGACGCGGTGATCCTCACCTGGCCCGCCGGCCTCGGGGCGCAGCCCGTGCCCGTCAACGGCGGCATCAGCTACGTGCCCACGTCCACCGGCAACTTCAGCATCACCTACCGGGTGAAGGACGCTGCCGGCGTGCTGTCCGCGAACACGGCGACGGGGACGCTCACCGTGATCGGCGCCGAGACCCTCACGTACACCAAGAAGGACTTCAAGGGCGCGGCCAACATCGGCGGCGGAGCGACGACCCGCTGGACGGTCAGCGGGACCGACACGGTGCGCGAGTTCCAGACGGTGACCATCGCCTATGCCGACGGCACGATCCGCTCCACGGGGCAGGTGTGCAACGGCACGGCGGCGATCCCGGCCTGCGTGGTCGGCACGGCCGTCGTGGACGCCACCGGCACCTTCCTGTACGACAAGGTCGGCACCCCGGGCGGCGCGAGCGATCCCACCGACACGACGTTCTGGTCCACCCTGCCGAAGAACATCCGGACGTTCTCGAGCGCGCCGGTGCTCGGAGGGGCGACGTCGGCCGCGATCGTCCTGCGGTGATGCGATGACCTGAGTTCCCCGGGGGGAGCAGGAAGAAGCGCCGCCCACGGCTTGCCGGGGCGGCGCTTCCTTTTGGGGGCGCCGTCCGCGGCTCGCCTATGCTCGGGGTGCCATGCCCCACACCGTCCTGATCCTGGAGCCCGCGGCCGCGTTCGAGGCCGCCGATGGCGCCTCCCTCCTCGAGGCGGCGCAGGACGCCGGCGTCGTGATGCAGAGCTCCTGCCGCAACGGCACCTGCCGCACCTGCATGCGCAAGCTCGCCTCCGGCACGGTCAAGTACCGCATCCCGTGGCCGGGCCTCACGCTGGACGAGCGCGGCGACGGCTGGGTGCTGCCTTGCGTGGCCGAGCCCACCAGCGACGTCGTGCTCGCCGAGGCGGCCCAGAAGGCGTGGTGGGACGGCTGAGGCAGCGCACCGCGCGTCGTGCGACTTGCATGTGCGTTGCACGCATCTCCAGTGCGTGCGTGGGCGCCCGGGAGATGAAATCAGCGGTTACTGGCATGCCTCGTGCTCACTTGCTCCATCGAAAATGTCCAGCCAGGGAGTCATGGTGTCGCGCGGATCCGTTCTCATCGTCGAAGACGAGCACCTCCTGGGGAGCAATCTCCAGGAGTACCTGCGCCGTCGGGGGTGGGACGCCCAGCTCGCCCGCACCGGCGAGCACGCCCTGGCGGAATACGACCGCAGCCGGCCCTGCGTGGTCCTGATGGACTACGAATTGCCGGACATGGACGGCTTCCAGATCCTCGGCGCCATGCGGGCCAGGGAGGACGTGTGCGGCTGCATCATGATGACGGCGCACACCAGCGAGTCCGTCGTCTGGCGTGCCGGCGAGCACCAGGTCGCCCACGTGCTGCACAAGCCCTTCGCGCTGGCCGAGATGGAGCAGTGGCTGCTGGCCGCCTCCGGCCAGTGCAACTGCGGCACCGACGGCGCCTGAGGTCCGCGCCCCGCGGCGCGGCCTCCACCTTCCTTCGTTCCTGGTTCTTTCGGGTTAAGCCCGTGCCCGGCGCGCGCTCGCCGGGGCCCGCACCCGGCCTCGCCCCAACCCCCACTCCCGGGGAGATTCGCCCACCCTCCGGCACCTTCGTTCCGCCCATGCCGCGACCAAGAGGGGGTGCGACCGTGCGATCTCCCTAAGGGCCCAGGTGCCCTAGTAGCCGATCGCCGCGCCGTCGCTGCGCGGGTCCGAGCCGCCGCTGAAGACGCCGTGCCCGGCATCGACCGTGATGCCGTGCGCATGCCCGGCCAGCTCGTTCCACGCGCCCCAGCGGTCGACGAGGTGGCCGCGGCGCTCCAGTTCGCGCAGCGTCGCTTCCGGGAAGCGGCCCTCGATGTGCAGGGTGTCGCGCGCCTCGCCCAGCGCGAAGCGGCCCGAGAGGAAGCGCGGCATCTCGATGGCCTCCTGCATGTCCAGGCCGTGGTCCAGCAGGCCCGAATAGAGCTGCAGCTGGATCTGCGGCTGGCCGTCCGCGCCCATGCATCCCAGCACCGCCCACAGCTTGCCGTCGCGCTTGGCGATCGAGGCGATCAGCGTGTGCAGCGGGATCTTGCCCGGCTCCAGCCGGTTCGGATGCCGGGCGTCGAGCGAGAAGTAGGCGCTGCGGTTCTGCAGCAGCACGCCGGTGCGGCCGGCGACGGTGCAGGAACCGAACACGCCGTAGAGGCTCTGGATCAGGGAGGCGGCATTGCCGTCGCGATCCACCGCGGCCACGTACACCGTGTCCCCCTGGAGGCTGCCCCAGGAGGGCACCTCGTCCCAGCGCAGGGCCCGGCCCATGTCGATCAGGCGGCCGCGCTCGCGCGCATGCTCCTTCGAGATCATGCGGTCCACCGGCACCGGGGCGAAGGCGGGGTCCGCCAGCACGCGGTCGCGGTCGTGATACGCGATCTGCTTGGCCTGCACCAGCAGGTGCACGCGGTCGGGCCCCAGCAGCTCCATGCCGTGCGGTGCGTGCGGCTCGACGAGGTTGAGCATCTGCAGCACCGTGAAGCCCTGCGTGGGCGGCGGCGTGTTGTAGATGGTGGCGTCGCGGTACCGGCCCACCAGCGGCGCACCCCAGCCAGCGCGCTGCCGGTCGAAGTCGCCCTCGCCGAAGAAGCCGCCGGCTTCCCGCGCGAAGCGCGCCATCTCCGCGGCCACCGTGCCCTGGTAGAAGCCGGGCCAGCCCTGTTCGGCGATCGCCTGCAGCGTGTCCGCGAGCGCCGGGTTGCGCAGCCGGCTGCCCGCGGGCGGCGGCTCGCCCCCGGGCAGGAAGATCGCGGCCGCATCGCGCTGCCGCGCGAGTTCCTCGCGCATGGCGGCGGCAAAACCCGCGAGCCGGGCGCTCACGGGGAAGCCTTCGCGCGCGTACGCGATCGCGCTGGCCAGCACGCGCGGCAGCGGCAGGCGGCCGTGCGCCTCGTGCGCGGTGATCCAGCTCGCCACGGAGCCCGGCACCGTGAGCGTGGCGGGGACGACGCCCGTCAGGGGAATTTCCTTCAGCCCGCGCTGTGCCAGCGCGTCCAGCGTGGCGCCGGCCGCCGCCTTGCCGCCGCCATTGAGGTACTTCACCTCGCCGCTGGCGCCTTCGTGGATCAGCCAGAAGGCGTCGCCGCCCACGCCGGTCATGTGCGGGTACACCACGGCGAGCACCGCGCTGGTCGCGATCGCCGCGTCGATGGCGGAGCCGCCCGCGCGCAGCACGTCCACTCCGGCGGCGGAAGCCAGCGCGTGCGGCGAGGTCACCATGCCGTTGGTGCCCAGCGTCACCGGCCGGCCGGTGCGGATCTGGAAGAACCTGCTTGCGTCCATGTCGAATGTCTCCTTCGTTCCTAAAGCGCTGCCAGCGCGAGCGCGAGCCGCGCGCCGACTTCCGCGTTGTGCTTGACCAGCGCGATGTTGGTCGCCAGGCTGCGCCCGCCGGTCAGCGCCTGGATGCGATCGAGCAGGAAGGGCGTGAGCGCCTTGCCCGTGGTGCCCTGCTGCGCGGCTTCGGCCAGGGCCTGGTCGATCATCGCGGCGATCTCCTGGCGCGGCATGGCCGCCGCTTCGGGCACCGGCGTGGCCAGCACCACGCCGCCGGCCAGCCCCAGGTCCCATTTCGTGCGGACGAAGCGCGCCTGCTGCGCCGGGTCGTCCATGCGCCAGGGGGCGCGAAAGCCGCTGTCGCGCGTGTAGAAGGCGGGAAAGTTGTCCTGCCCGCAGGCGAGCACCGGCACGCCGTGCGTCTCCAGGTATTCCAGCGTGAGGCCGATGTCGAGGACGGACTTGGCGCCGGCGCACACGACGGCGACCGAAGTCTTCGCCAGCTCCTGCAGGTCGGCCGAGATGTCGAAGCTCTCGGCCGCGCCGCGGTGCACGCCGCCGATGCCGCCGGTGACGAAGACCTCGATGCCCGCGAGCGCGGCGCAGATCATGGTGCCGGCCACGGTGGTGGCGCCCAGCTCGCCGCTGGCCAGCACCGCCGGCAGGTCGCGCCGGCTCACCTTGTGCGCCTGCCCCGAGCGACCGAGCAGCTCGAGTTCCTCGTCGGCCAGGCCGATGCGGATGCGCCCGCCGATCACGGCGATGGTGGCCGGCTCCGCGCCGAGTGCGCGGATCACCGCTTCCACTTCGCGCGCCGTGCGCACGTTCTGCGGGTAGGGCATGCCGTGGGCGATGATGGTCGACTCCAGCGCCACCACGGGGCGGCCCGCGGCGCAGGCCGCGGCGACCGGCGCGCTGCGGACCAGGTAGGAACGGGCAAGGTCGGCGTTCATCGCGAAGCTCCGGGCTGCGGCAGCCCGCAGTGTGCCGGAGATTCGTGGCGATCAAGCGGATGGGACCGCGGCGCCCTCCCGCACCGGCTCCAGGAAGATCCGCCGCACCGGCGGAAAGCGCTCCCGCACCACCTGCTCGATGCGCCGGATCGCGGCGGCCACCTCGCTGGCCGGCACGTCGGGCGCGAAGGTGAGGTCGAAGGTGATCAGCAGGTCGTCCGGCCCCACGTACATGGAGAGCACCCGGCCCACTTCGCGCACGCCGGGCTCCGCTTCGGCGATCGCCCGGATCGCCTGCGCGGTCTCGACGCTGACGCCTTCGCCCACGATCAGTCCGCGCGATTCGCGAATCAGCAGCACGGCCACGCCGGCCAGCAGGAGGCCGATCGCGATCGAGGCCATGCCGTCCACCTGGGGCAGGTCGAAGCGGTGGCTGAAGAACACTCCCAGCGCCGCGAAGCCCAGCCCCAGCAGCGCCGCCGCGTCTTCCGCCAGCACGGTGTAGGTCGCGGGGTCCTTGCTGGCGTGCAGCGCCTTCCAGAACGGCCGGTCGCCGCGTTCGCGCTTGAACTGCCGCAAGGCCAGCAGGAAGCTGGCGCCCTCGAACACCGCCGCGAACGCCAGCACGATGTAGTTCCAGTGCGGATCCTCCAGCGGCGTCGGGTGGCGCACGTGCATCACCCCTTCGAGCATCGACACGCCGCCGCCCACGCCGAAGATCAGCACCGCGACGATCAGGCTCCAGAAATAGAGCTCCTTGCCGTGCCCGAACGGGTGCCGCTGCGAAGGCGGCTGCTGGCTGCGCTTGAGGCCTACCAGCAGCAGCGCGCCGTTGCCGGTGTCCACCAGCGAGTGGATGCCTTCCGAGAGCATGGCGGAACTGCCGGTGACACCGGCGACGATGAACTTGGTGACGGCGATCGCCGCGTTGGCGGCGATCGCGCCGTAGATCGCGGTCTTCGATTCGGCCATGCCTTGCTGCCGGTTGGGCTGTGCAATCTAACACCGCACGGCCGACCCGGGGCGCGCGCTTCAGCTCAGCACGGCGACCTTCCTGCGCTCCACCAGCTCGAAGTCGATCTGCGCGCCCAGGCCCGGCGCCATCGGCGCGTGCACGAAGCCCTCGGCATCGATCCCGATGTCCTGCACCAGCCCGTACTTCTGCGATCCGGCAGGCAGCAGCACCTCGAACAGCTCGGTGTTCTTCAGCGCCATGATCACGTGCAGGTTGGCGAAGTTGTTGAGCGAGTTGCCGCCATGGTGCACCTCGAAATTGAGGTGGAAGGCTTCCGCGAGATGCGCGGCCTTCATGCAGCCGGTGATGCCGCCCTTCACCGCCACGTCGCCGCGCAGGAAATCGGTGGCGCGCTGCTTCACCCAGGGCGCATACGCGTCCAGCCCGCCGGCCGGGTACTCGGTGGCCATGATCGGGATGTGCAGGTGCTTCTTCAGCTCCAGGTAGTTGTAGATGTCGGCATCGGCCAGCGGGTCCTCGTACCAGTAGAAGCCCAGGCGCTCGATGGCCTGGCCCACGCGCAGCGCCGCCGGGTAGTCGTAGCTCCAGGTGGAGTCCAGCATCAGCAGGTAGTCGTCGCCGACCGCCTTGCGCACGGCCTCGCACACGGCGATGTCCTCGCGCCACTGCTGCGGCGGATGGATCTTGTACGCTGCGAGCCTTTGCGCGCGATAGTGCAGCGCCTCCTCGGCGTACGCGTCCGCGCTCGCGAGCACGGCGGAACTGATGTAGGCCGGGATGCGGTCGCGGTACGAGCCGAGCAGCTGGTGGATCGGCAGGCCGGCCGCCTGGCCCGCGATGTCCCACAGCGCGATGTCGACCGCGCCGATCGCCCGCACGCTGGATGTGCGCACGCGCTTGAACATGGCCTGGTACAGCCGCTCGCGCGCCAGCGCATCCTGCCCGAGCAGCACCGGCTTCAGGTTGCGGACCAGCCCGGGGCCGTCCATGTCCGCCGCATGGAAGGCGGAGCCCAGGAACGCATGGCCCGTGATCCCCTGGTCGGTCGTGATCTCCAGCAGCCCGAGCTGGCTCGCGCCGGCGAACTTGCCCGTGTGCGCGCCGTAGCTGGTCGCCGGGATGCCGTCCCAGGCGAACAGCGTGAGCGTGACGTCGGTGATCTTCATTCGATGCGGATGTTGGCGTCCTTGATCAACTGCGTCCACTTGGTCACTTCCTTGTTCACCAGCGCGCGGAATTCGTCCGGCGTGCTGGCCACCACCTCCACGCCCTGGGCGCGGAAGCGCCGCACGGTGTCGGGTTCCTTCAGCAGTTGCACGATGTCGTGGTTCAGGCGGTCGACCACGGGCTTGGGCGTGCCCGCCGGCAACTGCATGCCGAACCACACGTTGACCTCGTAGCCGGGCACGCCCGCCTCGGCCACCGTGGGCACGTCGGGCAGCAGCGGCGAGCGCTGCAGGCCGCTGACGCCCAGCACCTTCATCTTGCCGGCCTTGATGTGCTGCACCACGTTCGGCACGTTGTCGAACAGCGCGTCGATCTCGCCGCCCAGCAGCGCCGTGACCGCCGGCGCGCTGCCCTTGTAGGGGATGTGCGCGAGCTTCACGCCCGTCATGCGCATGAACAGTTCCATCGAAAGATGATTGGAAGAACCCGATCCGGTCGAGCCGTAATTGAGCTTGCCGGGGCTCTTGCGCGCCAGCTCCAGCAGCTCCTTGACGTCCTTGACCGGCAGGTCGTTGCGCACCACCAGCGCGTTCTGCGTGCTGCCCGCCCACACCAGCGGCGTGAAGTCCTTCAGCGCGTCGTAGGGCAGGGTGGCGCCATAGAGGCCGGGCAGGGCGGAGAAGGGCAGCGGCGTGATCAGGATCGTGTAGCCGTCGGCGGGCGACTTGGCGACGATGCTGTTGCCCAGCGTGGTGTTGGCGCCGGGCTTGTTCTCCACCACCACCGGCTGGTTCCACATCTTGGTGAGCTTGTCGGCGGACACGCGGGCCAGCGTGTCGTTGAAGCCGCCGGGCGGATAGGGCACGACGAAGCGCACGGTGCGCTCCGGGAAGTTCTGCGCGTGGGCGCCGCGCGCGCACAGCAGCGCCGCGGCGCCGAGGGCGAAGGTTCTCCTGCTCACATGGGGCATGCGGGTGTCTCCTGGAAATGGTCAGAACTTGACGACGTAGCCGGGGCCGTCGATCAGCGGGTATTTGGCGAACACCGATTCGTCGACTGCGATGCCCAGGCCGGGGCCTTCCGGCGGCTGCACGCAGCCGTCGCGGCCGATCTGCGCGATGTCGCCGAACAGGTCGCGGAAGGGGTTGAACTTCGACACGCAGGCCTCGTAGTAGCCGGCGTTCTCGATCGCGGCCAGGAAGTGCATCGTGGCCGCGTGGTTGATGGTGGTGGCGGAGCTGTGCGCGTTCACCGGGATGCGCCACGCCGACGCGATCGCCGCGATGCGCAGGCCCTCGGTGATGCCGCCGCACTTGGAGAGATCCGGCTGCCAGATCTTCACCGCGCCCGCTTCCAGCAACTGCGCGAACTCGAAGCGGGTGTAGTGGTTCTCGCCGGCGGCGAGCGGCACCAGCGCGCTGACCTTCGCCGCCTCGCGGTAGGAGGCGAAGTCGTTGCAGGCGAAGGGCTCCTCGAGCCAGCCGGCGCGGATCTCCTCCAGCACCGGCAGCACGCGGCGCACGTCGGCCATCGTGTAGGCCGTGTTGGCGTCGGTGAGGATGTCGACCTCGTCGCCCAGCGCGCTGCGCACGTGCTGCACGCGCGCGATGTCGTCGCGCGGGTTGTCGCCGATGCGCAGCTTGAGCGCGCGGTAGCCGCGCTCCACGTATTCGGCGGCCTCCTGCGCCAGCGATTCCTTGGGCTGGTAGCCCAGCGAGATGCCGCCCGCATAGGCGGGCACGCGCCGCCGGCTGCCACCGAGCAGCGCGTACAGGGGCATGTTGGCGGCCTTGCCCCGGATGTCCCACAGCGCGATGTCGATGCCCGAGAGCGCGAGCGCCGCGCCGCTGCCCACGCCATGGCTGGACAGCTGCATGCGGTGCACGCGCTGCCAGGCACCCACGACGTCGGTGGCTTCCATGCCCACGAGCAGCGGGGCGAGCGTGTTATGGATCAGGCTGGCGATGGCGCCGGGGCTGCGGCCCGGGTGCGCCTCGCCGTACCCCGTGATGCCTTCGGAGGTCTGCACGCGCACAATGACGGCATCGCGCTTGAGCGTGCTGCCGATGCCCATGGTCACCGTCCTGCCCTCCGGCAGGCGGTAGGACACGGGAACGGCCGTGATGGAGGTGATCTTCATGGGACGGCATCCTGCGGGGCCGACAGGCACGCGCAAACCGGGTTTACCCGCCGGCGGCAGGGCTTCCTGCGCACCGACGCACCCTGCCTGCGCGGGACGACAAGGTCCGGCGCTGCCCATGGGCTACAACCCGGGGGGAACGCAAGGACTCCCTGCATGATGAAGCTGAAGCTCCCGCGCCTCTTCCATCTGTTCGTCAAGGCCGCCAAGGCGTGGTCGGACGACTACGCGCCCAGCATGGGCGCAGCGATTTCGTACTACACCGTGTTCTCGCTGGCGCCGCTGCTGGTGATCGTGATCGCGGTGGCCGGTGCGGTGTTCGGCCGCGAGGCGGTGCAGGGCCAGATCACGGCGCAATTGCAGGGCCTGATCGGGCCGGACGGCGCGTCGCTGGTGCAGAGCCTGGTGGCGGCGGCGAGCGACAAGGACAAGGGCCTGGTCGCCAGCCTCATCAGCACCGTGATCCTGATGGTCGGCGCCACCACGGTCTTCGCGGAGCTGCAGAGCGCGCTCGACCGCATCTGGCACGTGCCGCCTGCGCAGCAGCCCCAGGGCATCGTGGCGACGCTGCGGGCGCGCCTGCTGTCCTTCGGCCTGATCCTGGGCATGGTGTTCCTGCTGATGGTGTCGCTCGCGGTGAGTGCCGCGGTGGCGGCCTTGGGCGCCCTCACCAGCGACCTCATGCCGGGCTCCGAGCTGCTGCTGCAGGTGCTGAACTTCGCCGTCTCGCTGTCCGTCGCGACGGTGCTGTTCGCGATGATCTACAAGCTGATGCCCTCCACGCGCATCGCCTGGCGCGACGTCTGGGTCGGTGCGTTCGCCACGGCCGTCCTGTTCGAGGCCGGCAAGTTCCTGATCGGGCTGTACATCGGCAAGAGCAGCATGACGGAGACCTTCGCGGCCGCGGGCTCGCTGGTGATCCTGATCGCGTGGGTCTACTACGCGGCCCAGGTCTTCCTGCTGGGCGCCGAGTTCACCAAGGTGTATGCGCAGGAGCGCGGCTCGCGTTCCGGCCAGGCCGCGATGGAGGCGACCGCGGCCACGGCCGTGACGGGCGTTCCCACCGACACGGCCTCGGCGGCCGGGGCCGTCGCCGCTGCGAGGCAGGAGCAGCCGACACCGCCCGATGCCGTGCCGCTGCCGCCCGTGCCCGGCGCCGTGCGGCTGGAGGACAACCGCGTGCTGCTGCGCGACGAGGAGGTGCAGCGCGACGCGCTTCAGCCGCGCGCCTGGTGGGACAAGCCGGGGACCGAGGCGGCGCTGGCCGGGGGTGCTGCGGTGGCCGGTGGGCTGGCCGTCGCGTTGTTGCGGCGCGCGCTGCAGCGCAGGCAGAAGGCGCCCTGAGCTACCAGCGCAGCAGCGAGCGCCCCGCCAACGCGCCGAGCGCCGCGGGCAGGGCGATGCCCAGCACGTACCACACCGCGAGGAAAGGCGCCCCGAGTTCGGGGCAATGCAGGGCATAGACGGCGGCGCCGGCGCCGCCGGCCGTCGCACCGGCGACCGCTCCCGCCAGCATGGGGCGCGTCGGGGCCAGGCTGCGCAGCGCCAGCAGGGCGGCCAGGAAGAACGGCGTGGCCATCAGGCCGATGTTGAACACGCAGGTGCGCCAGGTGCTGCCCCACAGGAGCGCGGGCCGCTCCTGCGGCGCCGCGGCCCACCACGCCAGCAGGCCCAGCAGCCACAGCACGAGCACCGGCGCCGCCAGCGCCGCCCAGGCGCCGCGCACGCGCACGCCGGGCCGGCCCAGCCGCTGCAGCGCGACGAAGCCCGCGGCGGCGATCGCCGCCGGCAGCAGGATCTTGATCCACGCCATCGCGCCGCCGAGGCTGGCGACGAGGCCCGGACGCGGCCCGTAGCCGGCCAGCATGAGCGCCAGCGAGAGCGGCAGCGCGGCGAGGAGGGCCAGCCCGAGCCGGCGCCGCGCCGCACCGCGCGGCACGGGTTGCGCCTGCGTGGCGAGCAGCGCGACGAGCTCTTCGGTCTTCATGGAGCGTTCCCTCCGAGTTTGCCGGCCAGGGCCTTCAGGCCGCGATGGATGCCCACCTTGACCGCCGATTCGGACATGCCGGTCAGCTTCGCCGTCTCGGCGACCGAGCGGCCTTCCAGCTTCACGTGCAGGATGGGAAGGCGATGGCGGTCCGGCAGCGTCTCCAGCAGGCCGGCCACGTCCTTGCGGGCGTCGCTCGCCTCCTCCGCCGAGGCCGCGAACACGGCCAGTTCGTCGTCCAGCGGATCGTGCAGCGCCTCGCGCGCCGATTTCGCCCGCAGCAGGTCGATCAGCTTGTAGCGCGCGATCGCGTGCACCCAGGCCGTCAGCGGCTGGTCGGGCTCGTAGGTGTGGCGCTGGTTGTGCATCGCGAGCAGGCATTCCTGGACCAGGTCCTCCACTTCGTCGGGCCAGCCGAACAGCCGCCGCGCCAGGTAGGCGCGCAGGTGCGCACCCAGGCGCCGCAGGAAGGCGTGGTAGGCCTTCGCGTCGCCCGCCTGGCCGCGGAGGAACAACGCATGCAATTCGGACTCGACGTCGGTCGGGGCCATCGTTCCTTTCGGGGATTCGGACCAGGGCGCCTGCCGGTTACAGCAGGCGCGAAAAAGATATTGGTGCCGATTCTGGCGCGGCGCTGTAACCCGCGCCAGCGCCCGGCCGAACAAGGAGGTACCGCGCGCCTTGCGCGGCCTCGACATTCCAACCCAAGGAGAACTTCCATGATCCAGCGTCGCCTCGCCCTGTCCGCCCTGGCCCTGTCCGCCCTCGCCAGCGGCGTCGCACTGGCCCAGTCGCAGCCGATGAACGCCATGAACGACGGCAAGATGGCCGATGCCAAGCCCGCCGCCATGGAGAAGTGCTACGGCGTCGCGCTGGCCGGCAAGAACGACTGCGCCGCCGGTCCCGGCACCACCTGCGCGGGCACCGCCAAGGCCGACTACCAGGGCAACGCCTGGAAGAACGTGCCGGCCGGCACCTGCGTGTCGATCCGGACGCCCAAGGGCATGGGCTCGCTGGCCCCGATCAAGTCCTGATCGCCGGCACAGCACGGACGCCATGCGCAGCCCTCCCGGCGCCGGCCTGGGCCTCAAGCCCGAACACTTCGACGAAGCCGTCCGGGCCGCCGCGCCCGGCCTGTGGTTCGAAGTGCACCCGGAAAACTACCTCGTGGCCGGCGGGCCCCGCCTCGCCTGGCTGGAGGCGGTGCGCGCGCGGCATCCGCTGGCGCTGCACAGCGTCTCCCTGTCGCTCGCGGGCGAGGCGCCGCCGGACGTCGCGCAGCTGCGCGCGCTGGCCGCGCTGGTGCGGCGCGTGCAGCCGGTGCGGGTGTCGGAGCACCTGGCCTGGTCGCGCTGGGAGGGCGGCTACCTGCCCGACCTGCTGCCGTTCGCGCGCACCACCGAGGCGCTGCAACGCATCGCGTCGCACGTCGCGCAGGTGCAGGACGCGCTCGGCCTGGCGATCGCGCTGGAGAATCCGAGCCACTACCTGCGCCTGCCCGGCCACACCTGGGACGAGATCGAGTTCCTGCAGGAGCTCGCGCGCCGCACCGGCTGCACGCTGCTGCTGGACGTGAACAACGTCCACGTGTCGGCGCGCAACCTGGGCTTCGATGCGGTGGCCTGGCTGGATCGCTTCCCGCACGCGCTGGTCAGCGAGGTGCACCTGGCCGGCCATTCCACCGATGCCGTGCTGGGCGAGGCGCTGCTGATCGACTCGCACGATGCGCCGGTGGCGCCCGAGGTCTGGGCGCTGTACCGGCACTTCGTCGCGCGCAGCGGGCCGCGGCCCACACTGGTGGAGCGCGACGGCAAGCTGCCCGCGTTCGACGCCCTGATGCAGGAACGCGCGCTCGCGCACGACATCCTGCGGCGGGCGACGCTGCCGCAGGCGTTCGCATGAACGGCTTCCAGGCCGCCTTCGCGCACTCGCTGCTGGGGCGGGTCGAGCCGCAGCCCGCCTGGTCGCACCCGGCGCTGGCCGTCCACCGCAACACGGTGCTCAAGGGCTGCGTCGACACGCTGGAGGCGAACTTCCCCGCGGTGGCGCGGCTGGTCGGCAGCGACTGGTTCCGCGCGGCGGCCGTGGCGTACGCGCGCGCGCATCCGCCCACGGACGTGCGCCTGTTCGTCTATGGCGACGACGGCTTCGGCGCCTTCCTGCAGGCGCTCGCGTCGGCGGCCTCGCTGCCCTACCTGGCCGGCGTCGCGCGGCTGGACACGCTCTGGCGCGCCGTGCACGTGGCGGCCGATGCACCGCCGCTGCAGGCCGCCTCGCTGGCGGCCGTCGCGCCCGAGGCGCTTGCCGCGCGCGTGCTGCGCCCGCATCCGGCAACGCGCTGGGCCTGGTTCGACGCCGTGCCGGTGCCCAGCATCTGGTCGCGCAACCGCGGCGACGCGCCGGCGCCCGGCGAACTGGCCTGGCACGGCGAGGGCCTGCTGCTGACGCGCGTCGACGGCGCGGTGCGCTGGCAGCCGCTGGCGCGCGGCGGCTGCGACTTCCTCGACGCCTGCGCCGCCGGCCTCGGCCTGGGGCACGCCGCCGAGCGCGCGATGACCGACCCCGCGACCGATGTCGCGACGCTGCTGGCGACCCTGCTGCAGGCGGGCGCCTTCACCGATCCTGCCTGATCCCCCGGAGACACCCCATGCATCCACCCATCACGACGGCCGCCGCTGCGCTGCCCCCCTCGCGCTCCGCCGCGCGCGGCCTGCGCGCCCGCTGGAACCGCGCGGCCCTGACGCTCCATCGCGTGGTCACGCCCGAGCTGCTCGCCGTGGCGGCGCGGCTGTCGATGGCGGCCACCTTCTTCCAGTCCGGCCGCACCAAGGTCGATGGCCTGTTGCACGTGACGCCGGGCGCGATCGAGCTGTTCCGCACCGAATACAAGGTGCCGCTGCTGCCGCCGGAACTGGCAGCCCACCTGGCGGCGTATGCCGAGCACCTGTTCCCCCTGCTGCTCGTGCTGGGGCTGGCCACGCGGCTTTCCGCGGCGGCCCTGCTGGGCATGACGCTGGTGATCCAGCTGTTCGTGTACCCGGACGCATGGCCTACCCACCTGTCGTGGGCGGGGCTGCTGCTGTACCTGGTGGGCCGCGGCGGTGGCCGCTGGGCGTTCGACCGCGCGCTGCGACTGGCTTAGGAGTCTGCCGCGCAGACTCCTATGCGCCCGTATACACCGGCGCCGGCTGCGAGAAGAACTGCTCGATCACGTGGTAGGCCACCGCGTAGTTCTTCGACCGCGTGCTCGTATGCGCGATGCCCGGCATCACGATGAACTGCTTGTCCGGATTCGGCAGCTTCTCGAAGAAGTCCGCCAGGTCGCGGAAGCTCGCGATGCCGTCGTACTGCCCGCGCATGATCATGGTGGGCACCGCGATCCGCGCCGGGTCGCACACCGGCAGGTTGGCCGACATGTCGATGTAGGTGCCGGTGGGCACGGAGTCGTCGAGCTTCAGCACCGCATCGGCGAAGGCCTCCACCACCGTCAGGTCGCTCGTGCCGGGATGGTCGCGGGTGAAGATGCTGCGGATCATCTCGCGGTCGATGGGCCGGCGATGGCTGGCGCGGTAGCTCGCCAGGCGCTTGCGCCGCTCCGCCAGCGTGGGGCTGCCCTCGCCGGTGTAGACCAGCGCGTCGAGCGCGAGGCGCTGCACGCGTTCGGGGTGGCGCTGCGCGAACAGGGCCGCGCGCAAGGCGCCGGAGGACGATCCGTACAGCATCAACTTCGCGGTGCCCGTGGTGCGGAGGATGTACTCGCTCACCGCCGCCAGGTCGTCGGCGCCGCAGGCCACGTCCGCGTTCACCGGGCGCGACTTGTCCGAGCGGCCGTAGCCCTCGCAGTCGAAGCACCAGGTGTCGAAGCCCTTGCGCGCGAACCACTGCATGGTCGACGACTCGGGGCGGCCGGGGATCTCCAGGTCGAACACCGGCGTGGACGAGACCGAGGAGCCGTGCACGAACACGATCGTGCCCTTGCGCGGCCCGGCCGTGCGCGCGTTGCGGCGCCAGAGGAACAGGCGCACGTCCTGTCCGTCGGCACGCTTGGTCGTCCAGTGCTCGCTGCCGGGCGTGTCGCTGCCGGCGGGCTGCGCCGGGGCCGTGCCGGGCCGGGCCGCCGCGGCCCCGGCGATCACCAGGAAGCCGCGGCGCGAAGGCGCTTGCATCACCGCGGGATCTTCACCAGCGTGACCGCATTGACCAGGCTGTTGGCCAGCACGAAGTCGCCCTCGGTGGTGACCGAGGTGTTGCGCACGATGTTGCCGCCGCCCGGGATGGCCCAACTCTGGAACTTCTCGCTGCCCGGGTCGAAGCGCACGACGGTGTTGGGCGTCGCCTCCGATTCGGAATACCAGATCGTGTCGCCGATGGCGGAGATGCCGTAGGGCGCCGAGCCGGGGCCGCTGGGCGACTGCCACTCCTTCACCTCGCCGGTGCCGGGGTCGAGGCGGCCCAGGCGGCCCTTGGCATAGTCGGTGTACCAGACCTTGTTGTCCGACGTGACCGCGATGCGGCGCGGGCGCGAGCCGGGGTCGGGCAGCTTGTATTCGCGCACGGCCATCGTGTCGGGGTTGACCATCGCCACGCCGTTGGTGCCGAACTCCACGATGAACAGGTTGCCGCGCGGATCGAACGCCATGCCGTAGGGCCGCGCGCCGGGCGTGGGCATCGTCACGAACTTCATCTCGCCGTTCCTCGGGTCGAGCCGGCCGACCTGGTTGGCGTTCTGCAGCGTGAACCACACCATGCCGTTGCGGTCGATCGTCAGCGTGTGCGGGTCGCCCTTGCCGCCGGGCATCTTGTACTCGGTGACGGCGCCGGTGCGCGGATCGAGCCTGCCCACCAGCGCGCCGGCATTGCCCGTGTACCAGATGTTGCCCTGCCGGTCTTCCACCAGGCCGTGCGGGCCGGAGTGCGCGGTCTTGAGCGGGAATTCCTTCACCTCTCCGGTCTTCGGGTCGACGCGGCCCAGCGCGTTGACCATCTGGCCCGTGTACCAGAGCGCGCCGTCGCGCGTGGCCAGCGGGTCGTGCGGCCGGGCACCCGGCGTGATGCCGGTCTTGAACAGCGTGATGTTCACGTTCAGCGGGCCGGGCACGATCACCGCCGGCACCTTGTTCTTCTCGGGGAAGTTGGCCACGAGGTAGGGCCTGGCCTGCGTGATTTCCGCGGGCGTGAGCGCGACGCCGTGGTTCTGCATCATGCGCAGCACCGTGTCCCAGCCCTCGGCGGTGTAGCCGTTGCCCACCCGCGCCTCGAAGGTGTGGCAGGCGTAGCACTTGCTCGCGACGATGTCGCGGCCCGGCCCGGGCGGCAGGTTCTGCTGGCCGAGGGCGGCGCCCGCCGCGAGCAGCAGCGCGCCGGCGGCGACGGCGGTGGTCAGGGGGCGGACTGCACGCATGGTCATCTCCAGGAATTCGGGGTGGGGAGATGCAGGCTAGCGGGGGTGAAACCAAAGTTCATCGGGAGAACCCTGCACTGCCGGCCGCCACAGCTCGGCCGTGGCGCGATTCAGCCGATGCGCGCCGGCAGCCAGGTCGCGATCGCCGGAATCCAGAACACCGCCGCCAGCAGCAACAGGCTCATGGCGACATAAGGCACCACCGCGCGGAAGATGTGCCCCATGGTCACCGTGGGCGGCGCCACCCCGCGCATCGTCATGAGCAGCAGGCCGTGCGGCGGCAGCAGCAGGCCGAGCTGCATGCAGATCAGGAACATCACGCCGAACCACACCGGGTCGATGCCCAGGCTCTGCACGATGGGCATGAAGATCGGCAGCGTGATCATCATCATGCTCACCTGGTCGACGAAGACGCCCAGGAAGATCAGCGTGAGCATCATGCCGGCCACGATCAGGCCGGGCGACAGCCCCTGGCCCGTGATCGCCTGCACCAGCCCGCTGCTGGCGCCGGAGAAGGACAGGATCTGCGCGAAGGTCGTGGCGCCCACGATGATGAAGAGGATCATCCCCGAGATGGCGGCGGTGCCCTGCAGCGACTTCGTCAGCACCTGCAGGGTGAGGGCGCGGTAGGCGACCGCGAGCACCATGGTGGCGAAGGCGCCGATCGCGGCGCATTCGGTGGGCGTCGCCCAGCCCCCGGCCAGCGCGCCCACCACCACGCCGAAGATCGAGAGCGTGGGCAGCACGTAGCGCACGAAGGGCCGGAAGCGCTCCCAGCCCACGTAGGCCGGCTGGTCCTCCTCGCGCGGTGCCAGCGAAGGCGTGACCTTCACCCGCCCGATGATCCACAGCACGAAGGCCACCGAGAGGATCAGGCCCGGCAGCACGCCGCCCACCAGCAGCTTGGAGATCGAGATGCCGGACAGCGACCCGAGCAGTACCGTCAGCGCGGAAGGCGGGATCAGCATGTCGACCGCGCCGATCGCCATGATCGGCCCCGCCGCCAGCGTGGGGTGGTAGCCGCGCGAGAGCATCACCGGCAGCATCAGGGAACCCAGCATGGCGGTGGTCGCGATGGTGGAGCCGGAGATCGCGGAGAACACGGTGCCGGCGACCACGGCCACCACCGCCAGGCGCCCCGGCACGCGGCGGATCAGCCGCTCGATGCCTTCGATCACCTGCACCGCCAGGCCGCTGTGGAACAGGATCTCTCCCATCAGGATGAACAGCGGGATCGGCGTGAGCGAGAAGGCGGCCACCGAACTCACGCTGCTGCGCGCCAGTTGCGCCAGGCCGGCTTCCCCGCCCATGTACAGCCACGCGCCGACGATGTTCACCGCCATGAAGGTGAGCGCCACCGGCATGCCGATGAACAGCAGCAGCGTGGAGCCGCCCAGCATCAGCCAGGCGGCGAGGCCCCAGCCGCTCATGCGCAGTGCCTCCTCATCCCGTGCTCACCGCGTCGTGGCGCGGGCGGCGCGGGCCGGCGTGCAGGCGTGCCATGCGGAACACCATCTCGGTGGCAAGCAGGGCGAAGGCCACCGGCAGCGGCGCCAGCGACCACCACTCCGGCGTGACCAGGGTCTTGATGTTGACGGCGCCGGAGGCGAAGCTGGACCACGCGGCGCGCGCGCCGTACCAGGTCATCACGAGGCAGCACAGGAAACCCAGCCCGTCGCCGACCCATTCCAGCCCCCACGCCAGGCGCGGCGGCAAGGCCTGCAGCAGCACGTCGACGCGGATGTGCATGCCCCGGCGCAGCAGCCAGGGCGCCACGCACATCGTGATCAGGTACAGCATCAGCTCGGAGATCTCGTTGCTCCAGGCGAGGCCGCGCGGCAGCCCGGGCACGGGGATGTTGCGCAGCGCCACGTCGCCCACGATCGCGAGCAGCATCGCGAACAGCAGGGCGCAGCCGACCCACGCGAGGCCGGCGAGGACGGAGCCGAAACCGCGCTCGATGCGGCCGGTCACTCGATAGCCTCCCCCAGGCTCCGCACTTCGTGCTGCGCCTGCCCCTTCCGCAAGCGGAGGAGGCGAGCGCCTTCGGGCGGCCGTGCGGCGCTCACTTGGGCGCGAACAGCGGCCGGAAGCGCTTCGCCACCTCGGGGCTCTGCTTCTCCGCGCTGGCCCAGGCGACCTGGTAGGCCTTGTCGACGAAGGCCTTGGAACTGGCGGCATCGAAGCGGATCGTCTGGATGCCGGCCTTCTCCTGGCGCGCGGCTTCATCGGCCGCGTACCTGGTCCAGAAGGTGTTCTCGGCCTCCAGGGCCAGCAACTGCTTTTGCAGGAAGTCGTGCTGCGCGGGCGTGAGCTTGCGGTACGCGGGCAGGTTCATCACCAGCGACACCTCGGCGTCGTAGAAGCCCGGGTCGACGCGGTACTTGGTCTTTTCCTGCCAGTTCAGGTCGAAGATGCCGCCGATGGGCCAGCCGTAGCCGTCGACCACGCCGCGCTCCAGCGCCGTGTAGACCTCTCCGGGCGCGGTGGTGATCACGTTGGCGTTGAGCGCCTGGAAGAAATCGCGGTACACGGGCGTGATGCGGATCTTCAGTCCCGTGAGGTCCGGCTTGCTGACCGGCTTGTTCACGTAGATGTGGAACGGCTGGTTCTCCACCATCCGCGCCAGGTACTGCATGTTGCCCTTCTCGTTCCACACCTGGTTGATCGCGGCGAAGGCGCCGTTGCGGCGCTGCTCCGCGACGTTGACCTGCGTGAGCTTGAGGAAGTCCGCCTCCGGCATCACGTTGGTGTAGAACGCGCCGGTGGACAAGGCCATGTCCACCACGCCGGTCTTCACTGCGTTGCCGACCTCGAAGGTGGGGATGGCGCGCGGCCCGCCGATGAAGTTGATCTGCAGGACGCCCTTGCCCTCGGCGTTCACCTTCTGGATCCAGGGCAGCAGCCGCTGCACGTAGATGCCGTTCTCGGCGAAGGCGCTCACGAGGCGGAGCGTCACTTCCTGCGCGGCGGCGCCGCCGGCGAGGCTGCACGCGAGCACGGCGGCTGCGGCGCGGGCGAACATGCGTCTTTCCATGGTCTGGTCTCCTTCGGGGTGCAGGGACCTTAGCGGCAGGGGCCGCCCGGGTCAATTCAGAGAGACGCGAGTTCGCGCTCCAGCGCCGCGCCGCTGTCGTCGGCCAGCGCGGCGTCGGCGAGCTTGCGCAGGCGTGGCCCGCCGTCGCTGGCGGACTCCAGGCGCGGCAGCGTCGCCATCAGGCGCTCGAAGCTGGCCCAGCCGCGCGCATGCGTGTCGCCGTAACCCTTCACCAGCCGCTGCGCCCGCGCGACTTCGAGCGCCAGCGCCGGATGCGTGCGGGCCAGCCGCTGCACCTGCGCGAGCCATTGCGTGATGCGCCCGTCCTCCTGCTGCAAGCGCAGGGAGCGCGGGCGCAGCGGCCGCAAGGCCGCGATCGCGTAAAGCAGCAGGTAACCGGAAAGCGTGCTCGTGCGAACGACCCGGCCCTTGCGCGTGAACTGTTCCACCAGGCCGCGGCCGAACGCGGACGACAGCAGCCAGCGGCCGATGCCGGCAGGCAGGATGTCCGCGATCTCCTGCAGCCGAGGGTGCATGAATTCGCCGATCTCGAGGACCTGAGTGTCGTCCAGCCGCACCTCGGTGGCGACGCGCGCGAAGCGGCTGCGGCGGGTCTTGAGGTCGGCGACGCGGATCGCGTCCTCGTAGCTCATCCAGAGGGCGAGGTGGCGGGCGGTTTCCTGCAGCAGTCCGGGGGACGCTTCGCGCAGGGGCGCGAGGCGATCGAGGAACTGCGTTGCGTAGTGGACGTCCTGGTAGTCCGCCAGGCGCAGCACGCCGGCGCGCAGCATCTCGTGCGCGCCCGCCGGGAATTCGGCCGTGATGCGTTGCTCCAGATCGGCAAGCCGCGGACCCAGGCGGGTCGGCGACGCCGCCTGCTCCCCACGCGCCCCTTCGCCATCCCCGCGTCCCAGGTGGCCCGCCCCGCCATCCCGGTCGCCCGCGCCGCGCCCCCGGTCGCCCGCCCCGCGTTGCTGCTCGCCCACCCCGCGCCCCACTCCGTCATTCCCGCGCAGGCGGGAATCCATCGCCCCCTCCACCCCCGCCCCGAACGCCCGCAGGCTCGCCTGAACCCCCACCCCGCCGCGGCGGATCGTCTGCTCGAACTGCTCGCGCGAGAACGGCAGCGCACCCGAGGCCGCGAGCGCGCCGCACAGGGCCGGCGTGATCGGCGAGCCCGCCGCTTCCGCCACCGCGGCGAAATCCGCCGCCACCAGATGCCGCGCGGCCGCGCGCGCGCCCTCCAGCAGCTTGCGCGCGTCCACCCGCCCATCCCCCATCGCCGTGCGCTCCGCCATCGAGTACACGCGGTGCGTCGACGCGATCAGGGTGGTGCGCGACGGAGTCACCAGCCCGCGCTGCAGCGCCCGCCCCGCCTCCATCAGCTCCGAGGCGATCACCACGTCCACCTCGCCCGGCACCGGCGCGAGCGCCAGCACCGGCTGCGCTCCCGCCGGCACCGCATCGCGCGGGAACATCTCGATGTAGTAGAGCGTCGCACCGGTGCGCTGCGCCACCCCCGGCACCGAGGTGGCCTGCGCCACGAAGCCGTTGTGCTCGGCCAGGTCCAGCAGCCAGTCGGCCAGCACCCCGCCGCCTTCGCCGCCCATGGCCAGCAGGGCGATCGTGATCGCGCGCGGCTCGGTCACTGGAGAACCTCCCCCAGGCTCCGCACTGCGTGCTGCGCCTCCCCCCTCCGCAAGCGGAGGGGGCGAGCGCCTTCGGGCGGCCGTGCGGCGCTCACGCGGCCAGTCCCTCGAGCCGCCGCTCGCTGCGCGCCTGCAGCCAGCCGATCACCACGCCGCGCACGCGCTGCCTGAAGCGGTCCCAGCGCGTCGGGTTGTTGACGATGGAGGCGCGGTAGAAGGACGGGCACAGCACCGCCGCATGCGCGGCTTCGCCGCAGAGGCCGCAGCCGACGCAGCTGTCGATCACGGCCGCGACCGGGTCGGTGCGCAGCGGATCGGGGTTCGGTGCGATCGTGAGCGACGGGCAGCCGGACAGGCGGATGCACGAATGGTCGCCGGTGCAGGTGTCCGGGTCGACGCCGAAGCGCTCCCGCACCAGGCGCTCGCCGCGCGCGATCGCCTGGCGCGCCAGCGGCCGCTCGCGCCGCTGCCGGTTCAGCATGCATTCCGACGAGGCGACGATCACCTTCGGGCCCTTGTCCTGCGAGGTGAGCGCCTCGCGCAGCGCCCCTCGCATGCGGTCCAGGCTGTAGGTGTGATCGACCGTGCGCACCCAGTCGACCCCCACGCCGCGCACCGCCCGCTCGATCGGATGGTGCGTGCTGAGGCTCGGGTTGTGCGCCTTGGAGGAGAGCAGGTCCTGGCCGCCGGTGGCGGCCGAATAGCCGTTGTCCACCACCAGCAGCACGTTGTCGGTCTGGTTGAACACCGCGTTGCCGACGCCGCTGGTCAACCCGTTGTGCCAGAAGCCGCCGTCGCCCATCACCGCCAGTGCGCGCTTGCTCGTCTCGGGCGTATTGAAGGCGGAGGCCGCGGCCCAGCCGAGGCCGTAGCCCATGGTCGTCGCGCCGATCTCGAAGGGCGGCAGGATGGAAAAGAGGTGGCAGCCGATGTCGCAGCTCACGTGGTGCGGCCCGAGCTCCCGCTCCACCAGCTTGAGCGCAGTGAAGATCGGCCGCTCCGGGCAGCCGGTGCAGAAGGAAGGCGGCCGCCCGTGCACCTGCGCGATGGCGTCCTGGACCGCCATCGACGCAGCCGGATCCACGGGCGCCTCGCTGCGTGGCGCGACGAGTTCCGGCGCCACCTGCGCCAGGAAGCCGCGCACGCCCTGCAGCACCACCCCGCCCGTGTATTCGCCCGCCATCGGCAGCACGTCCTTGCCGTGCACGCGCGTCGCCAAGCCCGCCTTGCGCAAGATGGCGTGGAGGGCCTGCTCGATGAAATCGGGCTGGCCTTCCTCCACCAGCAGGATCGCCCGCTTGCCCTCGCAAAAGCGCAGCAGCTCCTCGTTGACCAGCGGGTACGTCACGTTCAGCACGTACAGCGGCACCTGGGTGCCGCCGAAGGCGTCGCACAGCCCCAGCAGCTGCAGCGCGCGCACCACCGCGTTGTACATGCCGCCCTGCAGCACGATGCCGAAGTCGCGCGCATCCGGCGCGAAGAATTCGTTGAGCGCGTGCTCCCGGATGAAGCGCACCGCAGCCGGCCAGCGGTCGCGGATCTTCTCTTGTTCGTGCGCATAGGTGGCCGGGGGCAGGGCGATGCGGCCGGTGTCGCGGCGCGGATGCTCCAGCGCGTCCTTCAGGGTGAAGTCCGGCCGCACGTTGTCTTTCGCGGTGAAGCTGCCGTGCACGTGGCAGGCACGGATGCGCAACTCCAGCATCACCGGCGTGCGGCTCGCCTCCGAAAGCGCGAAGCCCTGTTCCACCGCCCGCACGATGCCGGGCAGGTTGGGCCGCGGATCGAGCAGCCACACCTGCGACTTCATCGCGAAGGCGTGCGAGCGCTCCTGCATGATGCTGGAGCCTTCGCCGTAGTCCTCGCCCACGATCAGCAGCGCGCCGCCCGTGACGCCGCCGGAGGCAAGGTTGGCCAGCGCGTCCGAGGCCACGTTGGTGCCCACCGTGGACTTGAACGTCACCGCGCCGCGCAGCGGATAGTTGACGGAGGCAGCGAGCGTGGCCGCCGCCGCGGCCTCCGACGCGCTGTGCTCGAAGCGGACGCCCAGCTCGCCCAGGATGCCGCGGGCGTCGGTCAGCACGTCCATCAGGTGCGAGATCGGCGCGCCCTGGTAGCCGGCCACGTAGGAGACGCCGGACTGCAGCAGCGCCTTGGTCACGGCGAGGATGCCCTCGCCGCGGAATTCCTCGCCGGCGCCCAGGCGCAGCTTGCCCACTTCCTGCGCGAACGATCGTTCTGCCATTGGCGGCACTGTACGGAATTGCGCGCATCCCACCCTGCGCAGGGGTTCAGGGTTTGTCCGCTTGCTGGCGCGGGGACACCGAGCGCAGCCTGCGCAGTCTCGCCTGCATCCAAGGAGATTGGCCCCGATGAAAGTCGACCACCTCGTCGAACCCGATCGCGTGCACCGCAGCGTCTACACGGACCAGGCGATCTTCGACGCCGAGATGGAGAAGATCTTCGAGCGCATCTGGGTCTACTGCGGGCACGAATCCCAGGTCAAGGCGCCGGGCGACTACCACGCGGTGACGATCGGCCGGCAGCCGATGGTGATGGTGCGGCAGCAGGACGGCGGCATCCAGGTGCTGTACAACCGCTGCCCCCACCGTGGGGTGCAGGTGGTGGGCAACCAGTGCGGCAACACGGGCAGCGCGCTGGTGTGCTCCTACCACGCATGGAGCTTCCACCTCGACGGCAGCGTGCGCGCGATCCCGCTGGCGCAGGGCTACGAGAACACGCGCATGACGCGCGACAACCCGGACTGCTCGATGCGGCGCGCCGCGCGCGTCGACAGCTACCGCGGCTTCGTGTTCGCGAGCCTCGCGGCCGACGGGCCGACGCTGGCCGAATTCCTCGGCGAGGCGAAAGTGGCCTTCGACGACATGTGCGACCGTTCGCCCGAGGGCGAGGTGGAGGTCGTGCCCTATTGCCACCGCGTGATCCAGCAGTCGAACTGGAAGTTCTTCATGGAGAACCAGCTCGATGCGCTGCATCCTTCGGTGACGCACCAGTCCACCGGCATCGCCGCCGGCCGGGTCGAGCGGCGCCTGAAGGCCGAGCGCGGCGCGGCGCCCCTGTACTACCACTACCTGTCCGCCTTCGCCTCGAACTTCGAGCAGTGGGACAACGTCCAGACCATCAACTTCCCGCGCGGCCACGGCATCCTCAAGGCCTACATGGGCCTGCGCCCGCAGGACCCGGACACCAAGGCCCACGAGGCGCTGCTGGAGCAGGCCTGGGGCAAGGAGAAGATGGAGGAGTACCTCTCGCGCAGCATCCACCACGTGCTGGTGTATCCGTATCTCTCGGTGCAGAGCCCGCTGCAGCAGCTGCGCTGCCTGCGGCCGATCTCGCCGGACAAGACGCTGTCGGAGATCTGGCACTTCCGCCTGAAGGGCGCGCCCGAGGCGATCTACCGCCGCAGCCTGTGGTACTTCAACCTGGTCAACTCGCCGGCCACCATGATCAACGCCGACGACCTGGAGAACTGGACCAAGGCGCAGTGGGGCCTGCAGTCCAAGGGACTGGACTGGGTGAGCTTCCACCGCTGGTACGGCGACGACCGCGAGGAGAACGGCGTGACCTACTCCAACCACGGCACCTCCGAGGCTGTCATGCGCAACCAGTTCCGCGCCTGGGCCGAATACCTTGCGCAATGAGGAGGCAGCGATGAGCGAAAGCCGTGCGATCCCGAATGCCGGGCCCGATTTCGAGCACCTGCTGGCGCAGGACGTGGTGATCGCCGGCAGCGTGAGCGCGCCCACCGGTGCCCAGGCGATCGCGCCCGACCACTCGCCGCGCGCGCCGCAGGCCGGCGCGATCCGGCCGATCGAAACCGTGCTGCGCATGGGCCAGGCCACGGGGCTGGACTTGCAGCGCGAGGTGGAGCAGCTGCTCTACCGCCAGGCCGAACTGCTGGATGGCAAGCACTGGCAGGCCTGGATCGACCTGTTCGACGACGCCGGCGTGTACTGGATGCCGATCACGCCGGAGCAGACCGACTGGGAAGGCTCGCCCTCCATCTTCGCCGAGGACAAGCTGATGATGGAGATCCGCAAGGGCCGCGTCACGCACCCCAACGCCTGGTCGCAGGCGCCGCAATGGGCCACCAATCACCTGGTGAGCCACGTGACGATCGAGGCGGGCGACGGCAACCAGGTGCAGGTGCGTTCGCGCTTCCACATGATGGAGCTGCGGCGCGACCAGATCCGCCACTTCGGCGGCAGCTACCGCCACACGCTGGTGCGCGACACCGCGGGGGCGCTGCGCATCCGGCTGCAGCGGGTCGACCTGTTCAACAGCCAGGCGACCTACGACTACGTCCTGCAGGTCTGGGTCTGAGCGTGCCAAGGAACAACACCATGCTGCGCCCCCTCCTCCTCGCCTGCGCCCTGGCCGCCACGGCGCTCGTCGCGCAGGCGGCCGACAAGGTCAAGGTCGGTTTCGTCAGCACGCTCTCCGGCCCCTCCGCCGCGCTGGGTGTCGACATCCGCGACGGCTTCCTGCTCGCCGTGAAGCTCAATGGCGGCAAGCTCGGGGGCCTGCCCGCCGAAGTGCTGGTGAGCGACGACCAGTTCAAGCCCGACGTGGCGCGGCAACTGTTCGAGCGCAACGTCAAGCGCGACAAGGTCGACTTCATGACGGGGGTGGTGTTCTCCAACATCATGCTGGCCGCGCTGCCGGAGGCGATCGACAACAAGGTGATCTACCTCAGCCCCAACGCGGCGCCGTCGCCGATGGCGGGCAAGGAATGCCATCCCCTGTTCTTCGCGGTGAGCTGGCCCAACGACGCCTACCACGAGGCCGCCGGCGCCTTCGCCAACCAGCGCGCGCTGAAGAACGCCTATCTCGTCGCGCCCAACTACCAGGCGGGCAAGGACTCGCTGGCCGGCTTCAAGCGCACCTTCAAGGGCCAGGTGGTGGGCGAGGCCTACACCAAGCTGGGGCAGCTCGATTACGCGGCGGAGCTGGCGGAGATCCGTGCCGCCAGGCCGCAGGCCCTGTACATCTTCCTGCCCGGGGGCATGGGCATCAACTTCATCAAGCAGTTCGTCGGTGCCGGCCTGTCGAAGGACATCATGCTGCTGCTGCCCGGCTTCAGCGCCGACCAGGACGTGATCGGCGCCGTGGGCACGCCGATGGCGGGCCTGTTCAACACCGCGCACTGGTCGCCGGACTTCGCCAACGCGGCGAACCGCAAATTCGTGGCGGAGTTCGAGAAGGAATACAAGCGCACGCCGACCTTGTACGCGTCGCAGGGCTACGACACGGCGCGGCTGATCGACGCCGCCGTGCGGGACGTCAAGGGCCGCATCGAAGACACGCAGGCCGTGCGCGCGGCGCTGCGCGCGGCGAGGTTCGAATCGGTGCGCGGCAGCTTCAGGTTCAACACCAACCAGTACCCGATCCAGAACTACTACGTGCGCACCGTGGGCAGCGACGGCAAGGGCGGGCTGGTGAACAAGTCCTTTACCGAGCCGATCCTCAAGGACCACGGCGACGCCTACGTGCAGCAGTGCCACATGCCGCGGTGACGTGAGCGGGGGCCTCGTCCTCTTCCTGGAGCAGGCGCTCAACGGACTGCAGTACGGGCTGATGCTGTTCCTGCTGGCCGCGGGCCTCACGATCGTGTTCGGCGTGATGGACATGATCAACCTCGCCCACGGCTCGCTGTACATGGTCGGGGCCTTCCTCGCCGCGTGGCTGACGCAGGTCACCGGCTCGTTCTGGCTCGCGTTGCCCGGCTCCGTGGTGCTCACCGCGCTGGCGGCGATGCTGCTGGAAGTCACGGTGCTGCGCAGCCTCTACCTGCGCGACCACCTCTCGCAGGTGCTGGCCACCTTCGCGCTGATCCTGATCCTGAACGACGGGGTGCGCATGGTGTTCGGCACCGACCGGCCGCTGTCGGTGCCCGAGGGTCTGGCCGATCCCGTGGCGCTGCCCCTGGGTTTGCAGTACCCCGCGTGGCGGCTGGTCATCATCGCCACGGGGCTGGTGCTGGCCGTGGTCCTCTACCTGCTGGTGCAGCGCACGCGCTTCGGTGCGCTGGTGCGCGCCGGCGCCTCCAACCGCGAGATGAGCAGCGCGATGGGCGTGGACGTGCCCACGCTGTTCACGGCGGTGTTCGGCCTCGGCGCCGCCTTGTGCGCCGTGGCCGGTGCGCTGCTCGGGCCCTTGCTCGCGGTGCAGGTGGGCATGGGCGAGACCATCCTGATCCCGGCCTTCGTCGTGGTGGTGATCGGGGGCATCGGCTCCATGCGCGGCGCGCTGGTCGGCGCGCTGCTGGTAGGGATGGTCGACACGCTCGGCCGCACGGTGCTGCAGCAGGCGCTGCGGGAAACCTTGCCGCCCGAGTGGGCGAGCGCCGCGGGGCCCGCTCTGGCCTCGGTGGCGGTGTACGTGCTGATGGCCGCGGTGCTGGTGTGGCGGCCGCAGGGGTTGCTGCCGGTGCGCGGGCGATGACGCCCTCGCGCGTCGCCGCCGGCGCTGCGCTGGTCGCCGGGCTGGCGCTGCCCTGGCTGCTGGAGGCTTTCGGCGCCGGCTTCTACCTGAGCCTGGCCACGCGCATCCTCGTGTTCGCGATCGCGGCCACCAGCCTCAACCTGCTGCTCGGATACGCCGGCATGGTGTCCCTGGGGCATGCCGCGTTCATGGGCCTGGGCGCGTACGCGAGCGGCGTGCTCCTGGCCGGGGGGCAGCAGGGCCTGGCCGTGCACCTGCTGGCCACCATCGCCGTGACCGCGCTCGCCGCACTGGTCATCGGCGCGATCTCGCTGCGAACGCGCGGGGTGTACTTCATCATGATCACGCTGGCCTTCGCGCAGATGCTGTTCTACCTCGCGAACTCGCTCAGGGCGTACGGCGGCGACGAAGGGCTGCGGATCCGCGCGCGGGTGCTGCTGCCCCTCGGGTTCGACCTGCACCACGGGCCGACCCTCTACCACGCGACGCTCCTCGTCCTGGCGCTGTGCCTGCTCGCGCTGTGGCGCCTGGACCGCTCGCGCCTCGGCCTCGCGGTGCGCGCGCTGCGCGACGACGAGCTGCGGGCCGAGGCGCTGGGCCTTCCCACCTACCGCTTCAAGCTGGCGATCTTCGTGGTGGCCGGCGCGGTCGCGGGACTCGCGGGCGCGCTCGGTGCGAACCTGCAGGGATACGTGAGCCCCGGCAACCTGCACTGGACGCAATCGGGCACGCTGCTGGTGATGATGATCCTGGGCGGCGCGGGCAGCTTGTGGGGCGGCGTCGCGGGGGCGGTGGCGCTGCTGCTGCTGGAAGAAGCGCTGGGGGCGTGGACGGAGCACTGGGAGTTCTGGACCGGGCTTGTGCTCTTGGCCGCCGTCCTGTTCGCGCGCCGCGGCCTCGCGGGCCTGTTCGCTGCATCGGTCGCCGAACGTAGGCTGGCGGTGAGCCGCGAAGCGCGCGAACCCCAGCGCTTCGCGCATCGCTGGGGTTCGCACAGCTCACCACCAGCCTACGAACCCCAATCCCCGTTGCTCCAGGTCCGCGGCCTGCGCAAGCGCTTCGGCTCCCTCGTCGTCTCCGACGGCGTGAACCTCGACGTGCACGCCGGCGAGATCCACGCGCTGATCGGGCCCAACGGCGCGGGCAAGACGACGCTGGTCGCGCAGCTCGCGGGCGAGCTGCCCAGCGACGCCGGCACGGTGCACTTTGCCGGGCGCGACCTCACGCGCCTGCGCATGCACCAGCGCGCACGCTGCGGCCTCGTGCGCTCGTTCCAGATCACGCGCCTGTTCCGCAGCCTCACGGTGGCGGAGCACGCGGCCTTCGCCGTGCAGGCGCGCGCCAGCGGCGGCAGGACGGTCGACGACGTGCTCGCGCGCGTGGGCCTCGCAACACGGCGCGACGCACTCATCGAGCAGCTGTCCCACGGCGAGCAGCGCGCGCTGGAAGTGGGCCTCACGCTCGCCAGCCGCCCGCGCCTCGTGCTGCTGGACGAACCGCTGGCCGGCATGGGCCCGGAGGAATCGCGCGCGATGACGGAGCTGATCGCCAGCCTGCGCGGCGAGTGCGCGGTGCTGCTGATCGAGCACGACGTGCAGGCGGTGTTCCGGCTGGCCGATCGGGTCTCCGTGCTGGTCGCCGGCGCCGTCGTCGCCAGCGGCGCACCCGAAGCGGTGCGCAGGGATCCGGGCGTGGTCGCCGCGTACCTGGGCGAGGAGGCGCTGGCGTGAGCGAGATGCTGGCGGTGCGCGGCCTGTGCGCCGGCTACGGCCGCAGCCAGGTGCTGTTCGGCGTCGACCTCGACCTGCAGGCGGGCGAGATCCTCGGCCTGCTCGGTCGCAACGGCATGGGCAAGACGACCCTGGTGCGCACCGTCATGGGCCTGCTGCCCACGCTGCAGGGTCGCGTCGACTTCGAGGGCCAGCCGCTCACCGGCCTGAAGCCGCACCAGGTGGCGCGGCGCGGCATCGCGCTGGTGCCCGAGGGCCGGCAGCTCTTTCCCAACCTCACGGTGGAAGAGCACCTCACCGCCTTCGCGCGGCCCGGGCGCTGGACGCCCGCGAACCTGTTCGAATTGCTGCCCGCGCTGGCACGCCGCCGCGGCCACCTGGGCAACCAGCTCTCCGGCGGCGAGCAGCAGATGCTGGCCATGGCGCGGGCGCTGGCCACCAATCCGCGCCTGCTGATCCTGGACGAAGCCACGGAAGGCCTCGCGCCGCTGGTGCGCGAGGAGATCTGGCACGTGCTGGGCGTGCTGCGCGACGCCGGCCACTCGATGATCGTGATCGACAAGTACGTGCAGCGCCTGCTCGGCCTCGCGGACCGGCACGTGATCCTGGAGAAGGGGCGGGTGGCATGGCAGGGCTCCTCCGCCGCGCTGGACGCCGACCGCGCGGCCTGGCACCGCTATCTCGGCGTCTGAACTAAAGTCGCGCGATGCTCAGTACCCGTCGGCATTTCCTGCAGACCGCATCCTTCGCGAGCCTGGCCGCCGTGGCCGGTCCCTCGCGGGCGCAGGAGCGCCCCAGCCTGTCGATCCCGCCGCTCGTGGACCTGCGGCCCGGCGCGCCGGTGACGCTCACCGCCCGTGTCGGCGAAACCGAGTTCTTCCCGGGCAAGGCCAGTCCCACCGCCGGCTACAACCGCCACCTGCTCGGCCCGACCCTGCGCGTGCGCAGCGGCGAGGAGGTCACGCTGAACGTGCGCAACGAGTTGCCGGAGATGACGACGGTGCATTGGCACGGCCTGCTGATCCCGGCCGCGGTGGACGGCGGGCCGCACAACGAGATCCCCGCCGGCGGCACGTGGAAGGCCGTGCTGCCGGTGCAGCAGTCCGCGTCCACCTGCTGGTACCACCCGCATCCGCACGGGCGCACGGGGCTGCAGGTGTACGGCGGGCTGGCCGGCATGCTGATCGTGACGGATCGCGAGGAGCAGGCGCTGGGCCTGCCTTCGCGCTACGGCGCCGACGACCTGCCGCTGATCCTGCAGGACCGCGTGTTCGACCGCGAGCAGCACCTGGTCTACCCGCGCGGGCACATGGCCCTGATGCACGGCGTGCAGGGCAGCGTGATGCTGGTGAACGGCGCGCGCGAGCCGCGCGCTGGCGTGCCCGCGGGGCTGGTGCGGCTGCGGCTGCTCAATGGCGCGAACGCGCGCGTCTACGACCTGGCCTTCGAGGATGGCCGCAACTTCCACTGGATCGCCACCGATGGCGGCCTGCTGCGCGAGCCGGTGCCGCTGCAGCGCATGCTGCTCGCGCCCGGCCAGCGCGCCGAAATCCTGGTCGACTTCTCGGACGCGCGCAGCGCCGTGCTGGTGAACCGCAGCACCGCCGGCCAGCAATCCCTGCTGCATTTCGCTCCCGCCGGCGAGCCCCGGCCACAGCCCGTTCCGGCGCGCCTCGCGAGCTGGCAGTCCCCCACGCGCGAGGCGGCGGCGCAGCGCCGCCGCCTGACCATGACCCTGGGCAATGGCGCGATGGACGGCATGCCGGGCATGCAGGGGATGCACGGCATGCCCATGCCGCACGGGTTCGACGGCCGGCCTTTCGACATGGCGCGCATCGACCAACGCGTGAAGCTCGGCGCCGTGGAGATCTGGGAGGTCTCGTCGCTGCCCGGGATGATGATGGACCAGCCCCACCCCTTCCACATGCACGGCGTGCACTTCGAGGTGCTGCAGCGCGATGGCCGCGCCCCGGGGCCGCTGGACATCGGCCGGCGCGACACGGTGCTGGTGGACGCGCCGGTGGAACTGCTGGTGCGCTTCACGCAGCCGGCGCCCACCGTGCCCTTCATGTACCACTGCCACATCCTCGAGCACGAGGACGCCGGCATGATGGGTCAGTTCACGGTCACCTGACTTCCGCGGGCCTGCCCAGGCGCGTGCGCGCCTCGTTCAGCAGCGCGATCAGGGCATCCAGTTCCACCGGCTTGGTCAGGTGCGCATCGAAGCCGGCGTCGCGCGTGCGCTTCTTGTCTTCCTCGTTGCCGAAGCCCGTCATGGCGACGAGGAAGGCGGTCGGTGCGCCGTCCTCGGCCATCAGGCGCCGGCGCGCTTCGTAGCCGTCCATGCCCGGCATCGCGAGATCGAGCAGGATCACGTGCGGCAGGAAGCGGCGTGCCACCGCGATGCCGCCTTCGCCGTCGTAGGCCGATTCGACCTGGTTGCCCAGCAGGCGCAGCACGTCGGTCGCGCTGTCCGCGGAGTCGCGGTTGTCGTCGATCACCAGCACGCGCAGGCCGCCCGCGGCGTCCTCCTGCCGCTTTTCCTCGGCCGCCACCGCGGCCTGGCTGGCCACCGGCAGGCGCAGCGTGAAGGTGCTGCCGAAGCCGCGCCCCGCGCTGGCGGCATCGATGCTGCCGCCATGCATCTCCGCCAGCGAGCGCGCGAGCGTCAGGCCGATGCCCAGGCCGCTTTCCGAAGCGGCCGACTGCGCCGTCTCGGCCTGCGCGAAGAGCTGGAAGATGCGCTGCAGGTCCTCGGCCGCGATACCGCGCCCGTTGTCCTTCACCGTCACGTACACGAAGCCGGCGTCGAGGCGCACCCGCAACTCGATGCGGCCGCCGTCGGGCGTGTACTTGGCGGCGTTCACCAGCAGGTTCTGCAGCACCTGCGACAGGCGCGTCGAGTCGCCGTTGACCCACACCGCCTCGCGCGGCTGCTCCACGGCCAGGGTGTGGCGCCGCGTCGTGACCAGCGGCCGCACCGTCTCGACGCTGCGCGCGACCACGTCCGACAGGCGCACCAGTTCCTTGCGCAGCTTGATCTTGCCGGTGGTCAGGCGCCCCACGTCCAGCAGGTCGTCGACCAGGCGGGTCACGTGCGTGAGCTGCCGGTCGATCACGTCGCGGCAGTTGCGCAGCACGGGGCTGGCGAGCGTCTCCAGCTGCATGATCGTGACGGCATTGCGGATCGGCGCGAGCGGGTTGCGCAGTTCGTGCGCCAGCATCGCGAGGAATTCGTTCATGCGCCGGCTGGACTTCTCCAGCTCCTCCAGCCGCCGGCGCTCGCTCATGTCGCGCGTGACCTTGGCGAAGCCGCGCAGGTCGCCGCCCGGGCCGCGCACCGCGGTGATGACCACGTTGGCCCAGAACAGGCTGCCGTCCTTGCGCACGCGCCAGCCTTCGGTCTCGAAGCGGCCCTTCTCCAGCGCGGTCTTCAGCGCGGCGTCCGGCTTGCCGGCGGCGCGGTCCTCCGGCGTGTAGAACATGCGGAAGTCCTGGCCGACGATCTCGCTGGCCCGGTAGCCCTTGATCGCCTCGGCGCCGGCATTCCAGCTCTGCACCGTGCCGTCGGGGCCCAGCATGAAGATGGCGTAATCCTGCACGGAGTCCACCAGCAGGCGGAAGCGCTCCTCGCTGACGCGCAGCTCCTCCTCGTGGCGCCGCCGCTCGGTGAGGTCGCGCGTGATCTTGGCGAAGCCGGCGAGTTCGCCCATCGGCCCGTACAGTGCCGTGATGGTCACGTTGGCCCAGAAGCGCGTGCCGTCCTTGCGCAGGCGCCAGCCTTCGTCCTCGAAGCGCCCGCGCTGCCTGGCCAGCCGCAGTTCCTCCTGCGGCCAGCCGGAGTTCACGGCGTCGGGCGGATAGAAGATCGAGAAGTGCTTGCCGAGGATCTCGTCGCGGCGGTAGCCCTTGAGCTTCTGCGCGCCGCTGTTCCAGGAGACGATGTGCCCCTCGGGATCGAGCATGAAGATCCCGTAGTCGGTCACGGCCTCGATCAGCAGCTGCAGGCGCTGCTCGAGCGTGTTCTCCGGATGGGAAGCGGCAAGCATGGCGATGGGCCGGATGATGATCGCAAGGCCTTGTAACCCGCTGCCATGCAGCTCGTAAATGGGGTGTTGTCCTACGGACGCGTTTCCGGCATGAGCGGCCGGCCTCAGCCTTCGCCGGTGCCGGCTTCGGCCAGGAAGCGCGCGAGCAGCGACTCGAGTTCGTCCAGGGCCGCGCCCACGGGGGAGAGTGCGCCCGCTTCGGCCTGCGCCTCCAGTTCCCTGGCCAGGCGATGCACGGACGCGGCGCCCACCATGGAGGCGGATCCTGCCAGCGAGTGGAGATGGCGGCGCAGGTCGGTGGCCGCGGCAGCGGCGAGGGAAGCGCGGGCCCACTGCAGCACGTGGGGCGCGTTGTCGGCGAAGGCGCCCAGGGCCACGCGCAGCAGTTCCTCGTCGCCGCCGAGCCGCTCCAGGGCCTCCGCGCGGTCGAAGTCGAGGGGGGCCGCCGGTGCGGCCGGAGGCCCGGAGGCCGGCGCCGGCGCGGCGGGCGCGAGCGCCTGCCCCGTCCACTCGGCCAGCACGTGCGCGAGCTGCGCCGCATCGATCGGCTTGGACAGGTACTCGTTCATGCCCCAGGCGAGGCAGCGTTCGCGCTCGCCCGGG
Source organism: Ramlibacter sp. AN1133 (assembly GCF_037890035.1). Lineage (NCBI taxonomy): Bacteria > Pseudomonadati > Pseudomonadota > Betaproteobacteria > Burkholderiales > Comamonadaceae > Ramlibacter > Ramlibacter sp. AN1133. The sequence goes on along the minus strand of NZ_JBBKTQ010000002.1, from coordinate 73,444 downwards.
GCGGCGTTGGCCGTCAACGCGATGATCGGCTGCGTGAAGCCCTGCGCCCGCAGGCGGCGCGTGGCCTCGTAGCCGTCCATGCGCGGCATGCGGCAGTCCATCAGCACCAGGTCGTAGCCGCCAGCGGCGGCGGCGGCGACGACTTCCTCGCCGTCGGCGACGATGGTGACCTCGTGGTAGCCCGCCTGCGCGAGCAGCCCGCGCACCACCACCTGGTTGGTCTCGTTGTCCTCCGCCACCAGCACCCGCTTGGCGGAGCGCGGCACCTGGGCCGGCTGCTGCGCGTGCAGGCGCGCGGGCACCCGGTCCAGCGGCAGTTCCTGCAGCGGCAGCTCGCAGCGCACCGAGGTGCCGCGCCCCGGCTCGCTTTGCAGCAGGATGGTGCCGCCCAGCATGTCGGTGAGCTGCTTGACGATGGCCAGGCCCAGCCCGGTGCCGCCATAGCGCCGCCCGGTGGCGCGGTCCGCCTGCGTGAAGCGCGTGAACAGGCGCTGCTGCACCTCGAAGGGAATGCCGATGCCGGTGTCGTAGACCGTGAAGCGCAGCATGCCGTTGCCGCGCCCCGCCAGGCTGCGGCCCACCATCAGCCCGAACTCGCCCTGCGCGGTGAACTTCAGCGCGTTGGACAGCAGGTTGTTCAGGATCTGGCGCAGCCGGCCGGCGTCGCCGCGCACCGCCAGCGGCACCTTGGGGTCCACCTCGAGCACGAAGCGCAGGCCCTTTTCCTGCGCGCGCAGGCGGTAGATGTCGTGCAGGTCGTCCAGCAGCTCGTCGAGGCGGAACGGTGCCGACTGGAGCTCCATGCGGCCCGATTCGATCTTGCCCAGGTCCAGCAGGTCCTCGATCAGCTCCATCAGCGAGGACGCGCTGGCATCGGCCAGTTCCACGTAGCGGCGCTGGCGCGCGCTCAGGTTCTCGGACAGCAGCAGGCGCGTGAGCCCGAGCACGCCATTGAGCGGCGTGCGGATCTCGTGGCTCATGTTGTCCAGGAAGTCGCTCTTGGCGCGGTTGGCGGTCTCCGCCGCTTCCTTGGCCTCGCGCGCTTCCTTTTCGGCGGCGACGCGCGCGGAGATGTCGCGGAAGCTCAGTACGCGCGCGCTGGCGCCGTGCGCGAGCTGCATCACCGTGGTGTAGCGCTCGAACACGCGCCCGTCGGCGCATTCGAGCTGCCCGTAGCCTTGCGCATCGGGCGAGCGGAACAGCGCGTCGAGCTGGCGCATCGACTGCTCCGGGTCCTTCAGCTGGCTGCGGATGTGGGGCAGCAGCTCGCCGGCCCCGGCCTGCGCGAGCCGCGGCGGGACGTTCCACATGCGCAGGAACTGGCGGTTGCGCAGCAGGATCTCGAAGGCGGGGCTCACGACGAGGATGCCGTCCGCGGTGGCGTCGAGCGTGGCCCGCAGGAGCGCGGCGGCCCCCGGCGCGTTCGCGAGGCTCTCGGCGGAAGGGAGGGGCTCCTGGGGCTCGGTCATCCTGTTCGTCGGCTCGCTGGCGATGATACGGCTGGCTCGACCGGCGGGACGCGCGCCGGCCACAGCACCGACAAAATGGCGACCATCATCAGCGCCACCGCCGTCCAGTCCTGCCAGTGCACGGCTTCGCCCAGCCACACCGCGCCGCTGAAGACGCCCAGCACCGGGATCATCATCACGCTGAGGGTGGAGGCCACCGCCGGCAGGCCGCGGGCCAGGTAGGTCCAGGCAGCGTGGGCGAAACCGAAGATCAGGATCGCGTTGTAGAGGATGGCGCCGGTCGCATTCCGGTCCGGCGCATGCCACTGGCCGGATTCGAACAGCGTGGCCAGGGCCGCCATCACGAGGGCGGTCATCACCGTCATCCAGAACGAGATCGCCAGGGCCGGCGCCTGCACGCGCGTGCGGCGCAACTGCTGCGTGCCCAGCGCCCAGGATGCGGCCGACACCAGGGCCAGCACGACCCCCAGGGGCCGGCCGGCCAGGTGCGTGAGTTCATGCCAAAGCAGCAACAGCACGCCGATGGCGGCGGCGCTCACGCCCGTCCAGCCGCGGCGGCCGAGGGGCGTGGCGAAGAACAGGGCGCCGATCACGGCCGAGAAGATCGGCATGGTGTAGCCCAGGATCGCCGCGCGCCCGCTGGAGAGCGTGCGCACCGCCAGGATGATGCACACGTGCCACACGAACATGTTCGTCACGGCCAGCCAGAACAGCTCGCGCCAGTGCCGGCGCGGGATGCGGAACGGCACCTGGAGCATCTTCATGCCGAGGGCGAGCACCGGCAGGCCGATCCACATGGAGAGGGCGCGGAAGGTGAGGGGCGGATAGCTGGTGACCCCGAGCTTCATCACCGGCCAGTTCAGGCCCCAGACCAGGGTGAGGATGACGAGGATGGTGAATTGCTGGCGCGACAGTGCGTGCATGGCCGGCATTGTCGCAAGGGCGGATCCTAGAATCGGCGCATGACCTTCCTCGAGATGCTGCAGGCGGCGCAACAGCGCAATGGTTCGATGTTGTGCGTGGGGCTGGACCCCGAGCCCACCCGCTTCCCGCTCGGAATGACGTCGAACACGGCGCGCATTTACGATTTCTGCGCCGGCATCGCCGATGCCACGGGCGACCTGGTGTGTGCCTTCAAGCCGCAGATCGCCTACTTCGCGGCGCACCGGGCCGAGGACCAGCTCGAGCAGCTGATGCGGCACCTGCGCGCCAACTGGCCGCAGGTGCCGGTGATCCTGGACGCCAAGCGCGGCGACATCGGCTCCACCGCGGAGCAGTACGCGCGCGAGGCCTTCGAACGTTACGGCGCGGACGCGGTCACGCTCTCGCCGTTCATGGGTTTCGATTCGGTGCAGCCCTACCTGAAGTACCCGGAGAAGGGCGCGTTCCTGCTGTGCCGCACCTCCAATCCCGGCGGCGACGACCTGCAGAACCAGCGGCTGGCGTCGGTGGCGGGGCAGCCGCTGCTGTACGAGCACGTCGCGCGCCTCGCGCACGAGTCGTGGAACCTCAATGGGCAGCTCGGGCTGGTGGTCGGTGCGACCTACCCGAACGAGATCGAGCGGGTGCGCGCCATCGCGCCGACGATGCCGCTGCTGATTCCCGGCGTGGGCGCGCAGGGCGGCGATGCGGTGGCGACCGTGCGGGCGGGCTGGCGCGCCAAGGGGCCCATCGTCGTCAACTCCTCGCGCTCGATCCTGTATGCGTCCAGCGGCACGGATTTCGCCGAGGCGGCGCGGGCGGAAGCGCTGCGCACGCAGCTGCTGCTGCAGTCGGGGCTGCCGGTGATGTCGGATCTGCCGTAGGGGACGCAGGACGCGTGTGGGGTTCGTAGGCTGGTGGTGAGCGCCGAAGGCCGCGAACCCCAGCGATGCGCGAAGCGCTGGGGTTGCGCTATCGCTCCACCGCCAGCCTACGAATACCCCGACGCCGCGACAGCGTTCAGACGCCCCGCCGTCCCCGCACCATCGCGAAGAGGAACAACAGGATCACCGCCCCGATCACCGACGCGATCCAGCCGGCCGGGTCGTTCGGGCCGTAGAGACCCATGGCCTGGCCGATGAAGCGCGCCACGAACGCGCCGGCAATGCCGAGGAGCGTGGTCATGATGATGCCCATGCGGTCATTGCCCGGCTTCACGGCGCGGGCGATCAGGCCCACGATGAAGCCGACGAGGATGGTTCCGATGATCGACATGTGATCTCCAGACGAGTTGTGTGTGGGGAGCATGCTAGGGAGCGGCTCGACGGTGCCTTGTAGGCCAGCTGGAAATGCGCGCGTAGGCTGGCGGTGAGCGCCGAAGGCCGAACGCGCGTAGGCTGGCGATGAGCGCCGAGGGCCGAACGCGCGTAGGCTGGCGGTGAGCGCCGAAGGCCGAACCCCAGCGTTTCGGGACGGCGCTTCGCGCAGCGCTGGGGTTTCGCTGCCGCTCCACCGCCAGCCTACGGATCGCTGCCGGTTACAGCAGCCGCTTGAGGTAATGCCCCGTATGGCTCAGCGGATGCGCCGCCACCTCCTCCGGCGTGCCAGCCACCACCACCGTCCCGCCGCCGTCCCCGCCTTCCGGTCCCATGTCGATGATCCAGTCGGCGGTCTTGATGACGTCCAGGTTGTGCTCGATCACGACGATGGTGTTGCCCGCATCGCGCAGCTGGTGCAGCACCTTGAGCAGCAGCGCGATGTCGGCGAAGTGCAGGCCGGTGGTCGGCTCGTCCAGGATGTAGAGGGTGCGGCCCGTATCGCGCTTGGACAGTTCCAGTGCCAGCTTCACCCGCTGCGCCTCGCCGCCCGAGAGCGTGGTGGCGGCCTGCCCGAGCTTCACGTACGACAGGCCCACGTCCAGCAGCGTCTGCAGCTTGCGCGCAATGGCGGGCACCGGCTTGAGGAACGCAAAGGCATCCTCCACCGTCATGTCGAGGAGCTGCGCGATGTTGCGGCCCTTCCACTGCACCTCCAGCGTCTCGCGGTTGTAGCGCTGGCCGCGGCAGACGTCGCAGGCCACGTACACGTCCGGCAGGAAGTGCATCTCGACCTTCACCACCCCGTCGCCCTGGCAGGCCTCGCAGCGGCCGCCCGGCACGTTGAAGGAGAAGCGCCCCGGGCCGTAGCCGCGCTCCTTGGCCAGCGTGGTGTCGGCCATCAGCTCGCGGATCGGCGTGAACAGGCCGGTGTAGGTGGCGGGGTTGCTGCGCGGCGTGCGACCGATCGGCGACTGGTCGACGTTGATCACCTTGTCGAAGTGCTCGATGCCCTCGATGCTCTCGTGCGGCGCCGGCTCGTCGTGCGCGCGATAGAGTTCGCGCGCCACGGCGGCATAGACGGTGTCGTTGACCAGCGTGGACTTGCCCGAGCCCGAGACGCCCGTCACGCAGGTGAGCAGGCCGACGGGGATCTCCACCGTCACGTCCTTGAGGTTGTTGCCGCTCGCGTTGACGATGCGCAGGACCTGCGGGTCGGGCATTTCGCCGAGGCGCACGCGCTTCGCGGGGACCGGGATCTTCAGCGTGCCCGACATGTAGCGGCCGGTCAGCGATGCAACGCTGGCCATCACCTCGGCCGGCGTGCCCTGCGCCACCACCTGGCCGCCGTGGATGCCGGCGCCCGGGCCCATGTCGACCACGTAGTCGGCGGCGCGGATCATGTCCTCGTCGTGCTCCACCACCAGCACGCTGTTGCCCAGGTCGCGCAGGTGCTGCAGGGTGCCGATCAGGCGGTCGTTGTCGCGCTGGTGCAGGCCGATCGAGGGCTCGTCCAGCACGTACATCACGCCGGTGAGCCCCGAGCCGATCTGCGAGGCGAGCCGGATGCGCTGCGCCTCGCCGCCGGAGAGCGTCTCCGCGCTGCGATCGAGCGAGAGGTAGGTCAGGCCGACGTCGTTCAGGAAGCGCAGGCGGGCGCCGATCTCGCGGATCACCTTGTCGGCGATCTCCGCCTTGGCGCCGTGCAGCTTCAGGGCCTGGAACCAGGCATGGCAGTCGCGCAGCGTCATGTGCCCGATCTCGAAGATCGCGCGCGCCTCGTCGCCTTCACCCAGCTTCACGTGCCGCGCCTCGGTGCGCAGGCGCGTGCCGTCACACGTGGGGCAGGGCTGCAGGCTGCGGTAGCGCGCGAGCTCCTCGCGCACCGCGGCCGAATCCGTCTCGCGGTAGCGGCGCTCCATGCTGGGGAGGACGCCCTCGAAGGGATGCTTCTTCGTGACCTTGCGGCCGGACGAGGCCGCCGTCTCCAGCGAGTAGGTGAAGCGGATCTCCTCCTCGCCCGATCCGTGCAGCAGCACCTTGCGCACCTGCGGCGGCAGGTCCTGGAACGCCGCGTCGACGTCGAACCTGTAGTGGCGCGCCAGGCTTTCGATCAGGTTGAAGTAGTGCGGGTTGCGGCGGTCCCAGCCCTTGATCGCGCCGCCGGCCAGCGACAGCTCGGGGAAGGCGACCACCCGCGTCGGGTCGAAGAACTCCATGGTGCCGATGCCGTCGCAGCCCGGGCAGGCGCCCACCGGCGAGTTGAACGAGAACAGGCGCGGCTCCAGCTCCGCGATCGAGTAGTGGCAGATCGGGCAGGCGAATTTGGCGTTGAACATGTGTTCGCGGCCCGAGTCCATCTCCATCGCGATCGCGCGGCCGTCGGCCAGGCGCATGGCGGCCTCGAAGCTCTCCGCCAGGCGCTGCTGCACTTCCGCCTTCACCTTCAGCCGGTCCACCACCACGTCGATGTCGTGCTTTTCCGCCTTCTTCAGTTTCGGCAGGTTGTCGAACTCGAACACCTCGCCGCCGACGCGAAAGCGCACGTAGCCCTGGCCCTGCATCTCGGCGAACAGGTCCGTGAACTCGCCCTTGCGCTCGCGGGCCACCGGCGCCAGCAGCATCAGGCGCGTGTCCTCCGGCAGTGCCAGCACCGCGTCGACCATCTGCGAGACGGTCTGCGACTGCAGCGGGATCGCGTGCACCGGGCAGTAGGGCGTGCCGGCGCGCGCGAACAGCAGGCGCAGGTAGTCGTGGATCTCGGTCACCGTGCCCACGGTGGAACGCGGGTTGTGGCTGGTGGCCTTCTGCTCGATCGAGATCGCGGGCGACAGGCCCTCGATCACGTCGACGTCCGGCTTGTCCATCAACTGCAGGAACTGCCGCGCGTACGCCGACAGGCTCTCGACGTAGCGCCGCTGCCCCTCCGCATACAGCGTGTCGAACGCGAGCGAGGACTTGCCCGACCCGGACAGGCCCGTGATCACGACCAGCCGGTAGCGTGGCAGGTCGAGGTCGATGTTCTTCAGGTTGTGCGTGCGTGCCCCGCGGATGCTGATCCGCTGGCCCAGGGCCGCATGGAGGTACTTGCCGTCGCTGCTGTCGTTCAACTCTCGCGCCCATCAAGGGAAAACCCGAAATCATAGGGCCGGGGAGGCATCTCGCGCACGCACCGGCTTCAACGCAAGCGCAACAGCGCGACCGGAGCAGCGAGGCGTAACGAGCGCGCATTTGTGTTTCGCCCGTGGAAGGTTCGCATCTGGCTGATCGTTAATTCGCTACCTACCACCCAAGGAGGACCCATGACGACGCGTCCGTACTATCCCGTCTCGCGCTACACCCGCCGGCAGTTCAGGGCGCAGGCAGCCATGCTCCGCCTGCTGGCCGGGGCGGTGCTGGCCGCGTTGCTGGCGATGGCATTGCTGGCGAGCGACCTGGCGCAGGCGCAGGGCAACAACCCGGTGGCGCGTTTCGACGGCGGCATCGGCGTGCAGCCGGCCACCTGGGTGGGTGCCAACAACGCTGCTCCCACGGGTGGGGCCGCGGCGGCGAACAATGTCAACGACACACCGCCGGCCGGCCGGCCCTGGGTGATCTCGGACCTGAAGGCGCAGGTGTTCGGAGACGGTGCCTTCGACGTGCGCGGCCAGGGCCTGATCTTCGCGGGCAGCCCCAACGTGGGTCGCAGCGGCGGCGTCAGCGTGCGCATGCGGCTGTACTGCGGCGCCGGCGCCGGCCTCGCCAAGTTCACGTCGGAAGAAACCGTGCAGCTGGCGCCCAACGGCGACTTCCGCCTGCGCGGGCAGTTGGCGCTCCTCAACCCGCTGACGGAATGCCCGACCGCCGTGCTGCTGATCCTGAATGCAGGCGCGAGCGCGCAGAACGCGGGTGGCTGGTTCGCCGCCGGCATCCCGAAGGACTGAGCGCCTGATAGCCCCCCCATCCCGGGGCCCCGGCCCCGGGCTTTCCCTGATCGGGGAGAATCCTGCCTTTAGCCGGACGGTGACGTCCGCCAGCAGATCTCCCCATCCGTGACTTCCATCCCTGTTCCTGCCGGCTCCAGCCGCATGACGCCGGCCGAGCGGCGTGCCAGCGGCTCGCTGGCCATGATCTTCGCGGCCCGCATGCTGGGGCTGTTCCTGGTGCTGCCGGTGTTCGCGCTGGAGGCGGCCCGCTACCCCGGCGGCGGCGACCCGGCCGTGGTGGGCATGGCCATGGGCATCTACGGTCTCACCCAGGGCATCCTGCAGATTCCCTACGGCCTCGCATCGGACCGTTACGGGCGCAAGCGGGTGATCGTGCTGGGCCTCATCGTGTTCGCCGTCGGCAGTTTCGTCGCCGCGGCGGCGCCCAACCTCACCTGGCTGGTGATCGGCCGCGCGGTGCAGGGCGCCGGGGCCGTCTCCGCCGCCGTCACGGCCCTGCTGGCGGACCAGACCCGCGACATCGTCCGCACCAAGGCCATGGCCCTGGTGGGCGCCAGCATCGGACTGATGTTCGCCGTCTCCCTGGTGGCCGCCCCCATGCTGGCGGCGCGCATCGGGCTGCACGGCCTGTTCACGATCACCGGCGGGCTGGCGCTGACCTGCATCGCCGTGGTGCTGTGGTGGACGCCGCCGGCGCCCGTGCAGCACGCCAACGTGCCGCGGGGGCGCCTGGCGGACGTGCTGGCTCACGCGCCACTGCTGCGGCTGGACGTGGGCGTCTTCATCCTGCACGCCGTGCAGCTCGCCATGTGGGTGGCGGTGCCGGCGCTGCTGGTGCAGGCGGGCCTGAGCAAGGACCGCCACTGGCAGGTCTACCTGCCCACCGTGGTCGCCTCCTTCGTGGTGATGGGGGCCGTCTTCACGCTGGAGCGGCGCGGCTACCTGCGGGCGGTGTTCCTGGCGGCCATCGGCATCGTGCTGCTGGTGCAGCTGGGCCTGCTGGTGGTTTCGGGCACGCCCAGCCTGCCGGTGCTGGCGGGGCTGCTGTTCTTCTTCTTCTGCGGCTTCAACGTGCTGGAGGCCACCCAGCCCAGCCTGGCGTCGCGGCTGGCGCCGCCGCACTCGCGCGGCGCCGCGCTCGGTGTGTACAACACACTGCAATCGCTGGGATTTTTTGCCGGCGGCGCGGTCGGCGGCTGGCTGTCGAAGAACGTTGGACCTGCAGGGCTGTTCGGCACCGGGGCCGTCCTGATGCTGGTGTGGCTGGTGGCCGCCTGGCCCATGCGGGCGCCCCAGCCGCGCAAGACCGCCGAAGAAGTGCTCGCCGAGGAGGCCGAGGCCGGCTGATCCGGCGCAGGCCCGATAATCGACCCCTTAGAGGAGTTTCCATGGCATCCGTGAACAAGGTCATCATCGTCGGCAACCTGGGCAAGGACCCGGAGACGCGCACCTTCCCGAGCGGCGGTCGCGTCTGCAACGTCACGATCGCCACCTCCGAACGCTGGAAGGACAAGAACACCGGCGAAATGAAGGAACTGACCGAGTGGCATCGCGTCGTCTTCAACGACCGCCTGGCGGAAATCGCGGGCGAGTACCTGCGCAAGGGCTCGCAGGTGTACGTCGAAGGCAGCCTGCGCACCCGCAAGTGGACGGACAAGGACGGCGTCGAGAAGTACACCACCGAGATCCGCGCCGACGAAATGAAGATGCTGGGCAAGCGCGAAGGCATGGGCTCTCCCGGCGAGGACGAAGGCGGCTACGACAGCGCCCCGCGCCGGTCCGCGCCGGCGGCGAGCCGCGCACCCGCCGGCGGTGCAGCCGGTGGCGCCGGCGGTGGCCAGCGTCCGGCGTCCAAGCCCGCGAGCGGCTTCGACGACATGGACGACGACATTCCGTTCTGAAGTCCCGCCCCCCGTCGCCCGGCGCATGCCGCCGGGCATCACCGCGCGGGTCGCCGGTTGAAGCCTCGCCGCGGATCTACCGGAACTCCTCGCACTTCTTCGTGACCTCGGCGCTGCGGCGCAGGCGCGCATCGGCGCAGGCGGCGCGCGCCGCCTCCTGGCACGCGGTCGCGGCGCGGTCCTGGTCCTGCCGGCCCTGCATCCTGAGTCCGGGGATGACGAACGGCCGGAAGGTCCTGCCGCACTCGCCGCTGATGTTCGCGTCGCGGTGCTCGCGGGCGAGTTCGGTCACGATGTCCCAGGCGCGGTAGGCCACGTCGAAGGCGGGGGCCGGTGCCGGCGCCGGTGCGGCGACCGCCTCGCAAGCGAGGACGGCCAGGACGGCAAACGCCCGGCACGTCATCGCCGCCCGCCGAATCGAACGGCTGCACGTTCCCGGGCCTTGGCGGCCTCGGCCTCCCGCGTGCGAGGCTCCGCGCTGGTGACCAGCGACTGGATCAATGTCCGCGCCGATGCCGCAACTTCCTCGATCGCGCGCTCGAACGCCTCTTCGTTGGCCTTCGAGGGGACGGTGAAGCCGCTCAGCTTGCGCACGAACTGCAGCGATGCATCGCGAATCTCGAGTTCCGTCGCGGGGGGATCGAAGTTGAAGAGGGTCTTGATGTTCCGGCACATGGGCTGCTCCGCGCGTACGCTTCCGGGCCCATGGTACGGGGTGGGCGGGCACCTCGTCGGCGCAAACGCCGCGCGCCTGACGCGTGCACAATGGGCCGTCACCCGGCGGGTCCGTCCCCGCCGCCGCAGCGCAAGGTCGGGATTCCGCTCCGCCCGGTGTCCACCACTCGCCTCACAGACCGGAGTTGCTCGATGCGCGATCATCCATCGCACCAGGGAACGCGCGCCGGCCAGATCGTTGCAGCCACCTGCGTCCTTGCGCTGCTCTACCTCGGGCGCGACTTTCTCGCGCCGCTGGCCCTGGCTTCCGTGCTGAGCCTCGTGCTGGCACCCTTGAAGCGCAGGATCGCCCGCAGCGGCTTCGGCCACACCGCGGGCGCCCTCCTCTCGGTGCTCCTGGTGGGCTCCTGCATGGCATGGGTCGCCGTGGTGCTCGCCTCGCAGGTGGCCGACGTCGCCGCTGACCTGCCGCAGTACAAGCAGGAGGTGCGCTCCAAGCTGGAACACGTGCGCGACATGACCATCCGGCCGCTGGAGCGCATGGAAGCGGAACTCGGCGGCGTGCTGCCCCAGGAGCCCATCGTCACCGGCAGCCGCCAGCGCCCGCGGCCCGCGGCTTCCCCCGCCGCCCCGCCGCTGCCCGTGCAGATCCGGGACGAGCGTGCCTCGGCCACCGACACGCTGGGCCGCGTCTTCTCCACGCTGTGGGGCCCGCTGGGCCAGGCCGGCATCGTGCTGGTGCTGCTCGTGTTCATCCTGCTGGAGCACGAAGGCCTGCGGGACCGGATGATCCGCCTGGCCGGCGAGGCGGAGGCCGGCCGCACGATGCAGGCGCTGGAAGACGCGGCGCAAGGCGTTTCGCGCTTCTTCCTCTCGCAGTTCGTGGTGAACGCGACCTTCGGGGCGGTGCTCGGCATCGCGCTGTGGCTGGTCGGCATTCCGCACGCGGCGCTGTGGGGCGCGCTCGGCGGACTGGCGCGCTTCGTTCCCTACGTGGGGGCGCTGGGCGCCGGCACGGCGATCGCCGCGTTCGCGGCGGCGGTCGACCCGGGCTGGGCGCTGGTGTTCTGGAGCGTCGGGATCTTCCTGGTGCTCGAAGTTCTCGTCGCCCACCTGGTGGAGCCGCAGGTCTACGGCTACAGCACCGGCCTGGCGCCACTGGGCGTGATCGTCTCCGCCCTGTTCTGGGGGGCGCTGTGGGGGCCGGTCGGCCTGCTGCTGTCGACGCCCCTGACCCTGTGCCTGGTCGTCGCGGGGCGGCACGTGCGCGCGCTCGCGCCGGTGTCGGTCCTGTTCGGCGAGGCGCCCGGGCTCACCGCGGGCTTGCGCCTGTACCAGCGCGCGCTCTCGGGCGAGCCCCGCGAGATCGCGGCCGCCGCCCGCGACTACCTGCGCCGCAGCAACTTCGCCCGCTATTGCGACCAGATCCTCCTGCCCGGGCTTGCATTGGCGGCGGCCGATTTCGGTGCCGGGCGGATCGGCTCGGAGCAGCACGAACGCGTGCGCCGCACGATCGTCACGGTCGCCGAGTCGCTGGCGGCGGTGAAGCCGCACGAAGGGGCGAGCCGCGGACGGCGCTCGACCTCGCTGCTGGACGGGAATTTCGGCGCCCACGTCCGCCAGCTGCGCGACGACGGGCTCGGCCGCTGGCGCGGAGCCCTGGGCGGGCCGACGGGGACCGTGGTGCTGTGCGTGGGCAACGGATCGGAACGCGACCACCTGCTCACCGACCTGCTGGTGCAGGCGCTGCGCGACGAAGGCATCGCCTCGCGCAATGTGTCGCTCGGGTCCGGTGCGGAGTTGCTCAGCGCGTCGGAACTGCGGTCGGTGGCGACCGTCGTCCTCACGGCTCCGCTGGAGGACGACCAGGCGGTGTGGGAACGGGTGGCGCTGGAGTTGCGCGTCACGCTGCCGCAGGCGATCGTGCTGACGGTGCGCCTGCCGCTGGAAGACGGGGTGTCCGACGAAGAGGATGTCGGCGCCCACGTGGACCTCGTGGTGCGATCGTTTTCGGAGGCCGTGGCCTTCGTGATCGCCGACCGCAAGGCCCCCTAGGCGCGGGCGCCCGCGCGCAGTTCACTTGCGTGAAGCGGCTCCCCGCGCGGCAGGATGATCTCCCCCCTTGCGCCTGGCAAGGATGTCGCCCGGCCGATCCTTCGTCGCACCGGTGGGCCCGGTCGCGAGGCTCGGGCCCGCGGGGTGGCCATAGAAGGCCGCTGCATAGTCGTAGCCTTGCGAGGCGATGACGCGGCGGGCGACGATGGCAGGGTGCTCGCCGTTGCCGTCGGCCTGGGCCAGTGGCGTTGCGGCCATGAAGGCCATGGCGATGAACGCGATTCTCATTGTGGGTTTCCTGGAGTGTTGAAGGACAGCGCAACTCCGGGAAAGGCCTCCCGAACGCATGCCGCTCCCTCGCGTGGAGGGGGAAAGAGCGAGTTCACCAATGGACTGGTGCGCACTCGCGAATCCCGATTATCCCGATCCGGCCGGCACGGGTGTCTGAGCAGGATCATGTGACCGCCACTGCGGGGAGGCGCCGGGAGCGCTGGACGCGTGCCGCGCACCCCTTCGCAGGCGGCCGCCGCCGGCAGCGTCAACCGGGACGGAACAGGTTCTGCGGGATGCCCGCCGCGTTGAAGAGGTAGTCGCGCGAGGCTTCCAGGTCCCGGCGCAGCCTGCGCAGGTCGACGTCGAGCAGCGTGCCCTTCCACTTGCGTACCTTGCCGGCGACGATCACCGTCTCGACGTTCGAGCGCTCCATCAGCGAGACCACGGCACCCGGCACGACGTTGAGCGGCGCCACGTTGATCGCCTCGGCGTCGAGGATGATGATGTCGGCCTCCTTGCCCGGCGTGAGCGAGCCGGTCTTGCGATCCAGCCGCAGGTCGCGCGCGCCTTCCATGGTGGCAAAGCGCAGCACATCGCGCGTGGTCAGCAGCTCCGGCAGGCCGGGTGGGTTGTTCTGCTCCAGCGCCATCTGGTTGACGAAGGCCCTCTGCAAGGCCATGGCGCCGCGCATCTGGGTGAACATGTCCGCCGTCAGGGTGCATTCCACGTCCACGCTCAGCGAGGGCTGGATGCCCAGGGACAGCGTCTTGAGGATGGGCGGCATCCCGTGGCGCATGTTCATCTCGATCGGGACGGCGAGCGAGACAGCCGCGCCGGCATCCTTCACCTTCTGCCAGCTCATGTCGGACATCCCGGTCATGTGGATGAACAGGTTGTCGGGGCCGAACTGGTTGGCTGCGGCGAGCGCATCGAAGGTCGGCGCCATGCCGAAGGGGCCGACGATGTGCGCGGCCACCTGCAGGCCGAGCTGGCGCCCGAGGGTCCAGGCTGCCTCGAAGCCGGGCAGGTAGATCTCGCCGCCCATGATCATGGACAGGAGCTGGTCGTCGGAGCTGAAATACTGCGACCTGATGCGCGCAGCGTCCCGTGGATACTGGTTGCCGGGGACATTGCCCGCGCTCTCGAAGTAGCCGAACACGCTGCGCCGGCCCGAGTCGGCCAGGCCCTTGATCGCGGCGTCGGAGTGCTGCGGCGAGTGGTGGATCTGGGAGACGTCGTGCACCGTCGTGACACCCGCGTCGATCTGGCTGAGCGCGCCGAACAGCTCGTTGATGTAGACGTCCTGCGGCCGGTACACCGGAGCGAACCTGCCGAGGACGTAATCGAAGTAGTTGATGGCGCCGTGCGGCTTGCCGTCGTTGAGCAGCAGGCCGTCGGCCAGGAAGCTGCGCAGCGCGGTCTCGAACTGGTGGTGGTGCGTATCGACGAACCCCGGCATCACGATCTTGCCGCGGGCGTCGATCGGGGTGCCGAACGCCGGCAGGTGCGGCCCGACGGCGAGGATCTTCCTTCCTTCGACCAGCACGTCGGCCTGGACGAAATCGCCCACGTTCGGGTCCATGGACATGACGTGGCCGCCCTTGATGACATAGCGCCGTCCATCGCGGCCGCTCTCCCCGGGGGGGTCATCGTTGCCCGGAGCCGCAGCAGCGCGCTCGGCGAACAGGCCCAGCCCGGCCGCCGAAGCGGCGGCGCCCGCCGCCCCCGCCTTCAGGAAATTGCGCCGCGAATAGCCTGGAGAAGCGCCCGGTGAATCGAGATGGTCTTGCGGCCTGCCTTGATCGCACAGTCGGCACATGGGGAGGTCTCCTCCGATGCGGAGTCGTCCGGGGTGGCGACGCCTGGGGCGCATTCATAGATGCAGTGATCCAGGGAGTAAAGCAGTGTTACATCGAGAAGGGAAATAAACGGTCCCGAACGACTTCAAGCCCTCTCGTCAAAGATGGGCTGGAACCCGCCGAAGATCATCCGCCTGGCGTCGAACGGCATGTCCATCTCCTTCATCCGGGGGTCGTCCTTCATCCGCCGGTAAACCTCGTCGCGGACCTCCTTCGACGGATATTCGATCCATGAGAACACGATGGTCTCGTCGTCCTTCGCCTGCACCGAGCGCTTGAAGTCGGTCAGCTTTCCGTCCGGCACATCGTTGCCCCAGCACTCCACGTGGCGCGTGGCGCCGAACTCCTTGAACAGTAGCCAGGCCTTGGCCGCGGACGCGCGATACGCATCCTTGTTGGCGGTCGGGACGGCCAGTACGAATCCATCGACGTAAGCCATGGCGTTCTCCTGCGATAAAGGGAACGCCATGCTGCAGAAGCGCGCAAGACGCTGTCAACCTCATGAACGGGCCGTGGAGCATGCACGCTGCAGGGGTCTGCCTGCGGCCATCCGCGGCATTCACGCCGCCGCGACCCACACCGGATCTATTGCCCGTATCCCGGATGGATCGAGCGCTTCTCGGCCATGTCGCGCACGAGGTAGCGAACGGCACGCCTCCAGGATTCGTCTTCGTTGCCGCGCATGTCCACCGACTTGCTGAAGATGACCTTGCCGGCAGGCACGTCGAAGATCTGGACGTTGAAGTTGAGGATCAGCTCGCTGACCTTCTGCACCCACGGGGTCATGACGAGATCGACGCCGAGCTGGCGTCCGACCTGCGCGGCGCAGTCGTCGCAGCGATAGAAGAACTCCTGCTGGGCTCGCAGATGCTCCTGCAGTGCCTGGGCAGGACCTGGGTCGACAACCCGGTAGAGCCCACGCTCCCCCAGCTCCTTGCGAAGCTGGAGCAAGGCATCGCGCAGGCGAACTTCCTGGGCGGCCTTCGTCGCCGGATTGTTCTGGTCGTCGAGAAGTTCGATCTGCAGCACCGCGATGCTCCGCGGCCCGGGCGGCGGCGCGGGAGCCTGCGCGAATGCGCGCGGCGGGCCGAACAGGAGAGCGGCCACCGATGCCACCACCGTCCTGCGCTGCATGACCGGTACCGTCGCTACTCGGGAGACGCGTAGTGCACGTAGGACTCGCGGACCAGGCCGTCCGCGTCGAAGAACAGCACCTCGACGACATGCGTGCCTGTGATGCCCTTGTAGTGGATCGCAATGCTGTCGACGCCGCGCAGCACGTCGAGCACGGTGAACTTGATGTGATCGAAGACTTCGAAGCCCTTCTTCACGTAGGCGCGCAGCGCCGCCTTGCCATGCACGGTGCCGCTGGGGTCGTGGCTCAGCCGCGCAACCAGCGGGGAGTGGAAGATGACGTCGTTGGTGTAGAACGCCAGCACGCGATCGAGGTCCTTCGACTCGAACGCGGCGACCCAGCGCTCCACGTAGTCAGCCGTCTTCTCCATCGTCAGCATCAGCGTCTCCTTGGTAGCGGGTTGCCGCGGCCCGATCCAGGCCGAGTGTCGATCAAGTGTGGCACGTGCCACGCCGCAGGCGTCAGTGTTCAGGCCGGGACTGCCGCTCGCGCCTGTTCCATCATAGAGAAACTCTTCGCGCGACACCACTTGCCGGGGCCTCGCGCCTGGGCTCACGAGGTCCTGGTCCCGGACCCTCGCCAGCCCGCTGCGGACCTTAGGAGTCTGCGCGCAGACTCCTAGCTTCGACGCCGCCCCTTGATCTGCTCGAAGAGGTCATAGAGCTGCTGCGCCGCCGGCGACAGCGTGCGTCCGCGGCGCCGGATCAGGCCCACCTTGCGATGCACCACCGGATCCACGAGCGGAATGCTGACGAGGATCGGATGTTCCTTGCCGGGCATCGCCATGGCGGGTACGGCAGCAACCCCCAGCCCCGCCTCGACGAGGCCCAGCGCGGTGGTGACGTGCTCGGCCTCGTAGATGGCCTGCGGTCGCTTCGCGACGCCGGCCAGCGCCTGGTCCAGCACGACCCGGTTGCCGGAAGACCGACCCACCGACACGTAGTCGTGGTCGCTCAGCTGCGCCCAGCTCACGCGGCGGTGCCTGGCCAGTGGGTGATCGCGCCGGCAGGCCGCGACGAAGCGCTCCTCCACCAGCGGCTTGAACTCCAGGTCGCCCTCCTGGGCGCCGATGAAGTTCAGCCCGAAGTCCGCCTCGCTGCGGGCGACCGCGGCCAGCACTTCGTTGGCGCCCGCGTCGAGCACCTTCACGCGCACGCGCGGGGACTGCTCGTGGTACAGGCGGATCACGTGCGACAGGTAGTAGTACACGGTGGAAGGCACGCAGGCCACCGTGACCTCGCCCATCCGCGTGGCCGTGCCTCCCCGGATGCCCACCAGGGTCGCGTCGAGGTCGTCCAGCAGTTCACGCACCTTGCGTTCGAAGTCGCGTCCGACGGCGGTGAGCGAGACGCGCCGCGTGTTGCGCTCCAGCAGCCGCACGCCCAGGGCCTGCTCCAGCTTGTCGATGCGGCGGCTGAAAGCCGGCTGCGACAGGTGCACCGCCTCGGCGGCCTTGCGGAAATTGCTGAGCTCCGCGACGGTGCGGAAGGCCACCAGGTCGTTCAGGTCGAAGTTCATGGCCACGGCTGGGCCCTCCATTCAGTGATGTGCGCAGAGCATCAGTTGATCTTAAAGATGCAATTCACTTTGGCAATGCCGGAACGGATCATCCACCCATGCAACGAATGATCCCCTGCGTCCTGATGCGTGCCGGCACGTCGAGAGGGCCGTTCTTCCTGCGCGAGTGGCTGCCGGCCGACGACACGGCCCGCGACGAGGCCCTCATCGGCGCGATCGGCGCCTCGGACCTCCTGCAGGTCGACGGGGTCGGCGGCGGCAGCACGCTGACCAGCAAGGTCGCCATCGTCTCCCGGTCTTCGCAGCC
Source organism: Ramlibacter sp. AN1133 (assembly GCF_037890035.1). NCBI lineage: Bacteria > Pseudomonadati > Pseudomonadota > Betaproteobacteria > Burkholderiales > Comamonadaceae > Ramlibacter > Ramlibacter sp. AN1133. The sequence goes on along the minus strand of NZ_JBBKTQ010000002.1, from coordinate 56,089 downwards.
AGGGTGCGACGTCGACTACCTGTTTGCCCAGGTCGGCGTGGGCCAGAAGTCGGTCGACACGCGGCCGAACTGCGGGAACATGCTCTCGGGCGTTGCTCCGTTCGCCATCGAGCAGGGGCTGGTGCCGGCCCACGACGGGGAAACCACGGTCCGCGTGTTCAACGTGAACACCCGCTCCCGCATCGACGTCACGGTGCAGACCCCCGGCCGCAGGGTGCGCTACGACGGCGACACCGGAATCGACGGGGTGGCCGGCACGGCAGCGCCCATCCGCCTGAACTTCCTCGACGCCTGGGGCGCGGTCACGGGCTCGCTGTTTCCCACCGGGCACCGCATTGACACCATCGACGGCATCGAAGTGAGCTGCATCGATGCCGCGATGCCACTGGTGATCCTGCGCGCCCGCGACCTTGGCTTGAGCGGACGCGAATCGCCCGCGCAACTCGATGCCGACACCGCGCTGCTGGCCCGCATCGAGGCGATCCGCCGCGCGGCCGGCGAGGCCATGGGCCTCGGCGACGTGTCCGGCAGCGTCGTTCCGAAGCCGGTGATCGCGAGCGACGGCGACGGTGCGGACAGCATCACGTCCCGCTACTTCACGCCGCGCCGCTGCCACGCATCGCATGCCGTCACCGGGGCGATCGGCGTGGCCACCGCCTTCGCATTGCCCGGCACGGTCATCAGCAGCGGTGCGCGCCGCCCGGGCGTGCGCTCCATCGCCGTGCTGCATCCGCAAGGGCGCATCGAGGTCGAAGTGGCCGTCGAGGGCGTCGGCGACGAGGCGCGCGTGCAGCGCGCCGCGCTCGTGCGCACCGCCCGCAAGATCCTGCAGGGCGACCTGCACCTCCCACCCTACGTGTTCTCGAAAGATCCTGAAGGAGACAAACCCATGAAGCGCCTGCTTGCCCCTGCCCTGGCCGCCGCCCTGGCCACGGCCGCCCCGATGGCCCTGGCCTACCCCGACAAGCCGATCACGATCGTGGTGCCCACCGCGCCCGGCGGCGGCAACGACGCCATGGCGCGAATCATCGGCCAGAAGCTCGGGCCCCTGCTGGGCCAGACGGTGATCGTCGACAACCGGGCCGGCGCGAACGGCGCGATCGCGAGCGAGTTCGCGGCGCGTGCGACGCCCGATGGCCACACGATCATGTTCGGCTACATCGCCACGCACGCCATGAATCCGGCGCTGCAGAAGCTGCGCTACGACCCGGTGGCCGACTTCGCGCCGGTGGGCCTGGTCGGCTATTCGCCGACGCTCATGGTGGCCAATACCTCGGTGCAGATCAAGGACGTGAAGGACCTGGTCGCACAGCTGAAGGCCAAGCCGGACCGGTACACCTACGCTTCGGCGGGCAACGGCACGGCGCCCCACTTCGCGGCGGAGCTGTTCAAGCTGAACGCGGGTGTCGTGATGCTGGGTGTCCCCTACAAGGGGTCCGCGCCTGCGATCACGGACACCATCGGCGGCCAGACGCAGTTCATGTTCCCGAGCCTGTATACCGCCCTGCCGCACGTGAAGGCCGGCAAGCTGCGCGCCCTGGCCGTGGCGGGGCCGCAGCGCTCTGCGCTCCTGCCCGACGTCCCGACGCTGAAGGAAGCCGGCGTCGACGGGGTCGACGTGCGGCAATGGTACGGATTCTTCGTGCCGGCCAGGACGCCCAGGCCCATCGTGGAGCAGATCAACAAGGCCTTGAACAAGGTGCTGGCCGACAAGGAGGTGGTCAAGCGCCTGGCCGAACACGGGGCCGACGTCCAGGCGAGCACCCCCGAGGAGTTCGGCGCGCTCGTCAAGAGCGAGCTCGCCAAGTGGAAGAGCGTGGTGCAGCGCGCCAGGCTGACCGCCGACTGATGCAGGAAAGCCGGGACATGCAAACCTCGCTCGACGACCTGCAGGCCTGGATCGGCCGCACCGAAACGGTCCGCGACAGCATTGGCGCGACGCCCGTCAGGGCACTGGATGCAACGCTGGACCATCCGGCGCGGCCTGTGGAGCAAGGGACGGCACTGCCTGCCTTGTGGCATTGGCTGTACTTCCTGCCCTTGCATCGCCAAAGCGAGATCGGGCCCGACGGACACGCCAGGCGGGGGGGCTTCCTGCCGCCGGTGCCGCTGCCGCGGCGCATGTGGGCTGGCAGCCAGTTCGAATTCCGCTCGCCGGTGCGCGTGGGCGACGCGGTGGAGCGGACGTCGACGATCGCCGATGTGTCGGTGAAGGAAGGTCGCACGGGCAAGCTCGTTTTCGTCAAGGTGCGGCACGAGCTGCGCTGCAACGGTGCGACGGACCCGGCCATCGTGGAGTTCCACGACATCGTCTACCGGGAGGCCAGGCGGCCCGACGACGTCGAGCCGCCGCCGCAGCGCGCCGAGGCCGGTGCGGCCTGGCGACGGGAAATCGTTCCCGACGATGTGCTGCTGTTTCGCTACTCGGCCCTGACCTTCAACGGCCACCGCATCCACTACGACCGCAGGTACGTGACCGAAGTCGAGGGCTACCCCGGACTGATCGTGCACGGCCCGCTCATCGCCACGCTCCTGATGGACCTGGTGCGCCGGCAGATGCCGCAGGCCGAGGTCGCGAGCTTCCGCTTCAAGGCGGTGCGGCCGACCTTCGACCTGAACCCGTTCCACGTCAACGGGCAGCCCGGGCCGGACGGCAGGACCGTGCGGCTGTTTGCCTCGGACCACGAGGGCTGGCTGACCATGGACGCCACTGCAGTCCTGCGCTGACCGTTCGACGAATCCATCCGGAAGGAAACGATCACCATGCAGCCGCTGAAGGGCCTGACCGTCGTCACCCTCGAACACGCCATCGCCGCGCCCCTCGCCACGCGCCACCTGGCGGACCTGGGTGCCCGGGTCATCAAGATCGAGCGCCCGGGTTCGGGCGACTTCGCCCGCGGGTACGACCAGCGGGTGCGGGGCCTGGCCTCGCACTTCGTCTGGACCAATCGGTCCAAGGAGAGCCTGACCCTCGACGTCAAGCATCCCGAGGCCGCGAAGGTGCTGGAGCGGCTGGTGATCGAGAAGGCGGACGTGGTCGTGCAGAACCTCGCCCCCGGCGCGGCGGCCCGCCTGGGACTGGGGTATGAGAGCCTCTCCAGGCGCAAGCCGGCGCTCATCGTGTGCGACATCTCCGGCTACGGTGACGATCCGGCCCGTCCCGGACCGTACCGGGACAAGAAGGCCTACGACCTGCTGATCCAGAGCGAGGCGGGCTTCGTCTCGGTCACGGGAACGCCGCAAGAGCCCTGCAAGGCGGGTCCCTCGATCGCGGACATCGCGGCGGGCATGTATGCCTACACCAGCATCCTGGCGGCCCTGCTGCAGCGCGCGCAGACGGGCCAGGGCCAGAGGATCGACATCTCCATGCTGGAATCCCTGGCCGAATGGACCAGCTACCCGCTGTACTACGCATTCGAAGGCGCCGAGCCGCCGCCGCGCACCGGTGCGAGCCACGCGACGATCTACCCTTACGGCCCCTTTCCGGCCGGCGATGGCGGCACGGTGATGCTGGGCCTGCAGAACGAGCGGGAGTGGGTCGCGTTCTGCGAGAAGGTCCTGCGGCAACCGGCCCTTGCCACCGATCCGCGGTTCACCGCCAACTACAAGCGGGTGGCCGAGCGGGAGGCACTGCGCGCAATCATCGTGGCGGCGTTCGCGTCGCTGAGCGTCGCGCAGGTGCTCGAACGGCTGGAGGCCGCGCAGATTGCGAACGCCCAGGTCAACACGATGCGGGACGTCTGGGGGCATCCGCAGCTGAAGGCGCGGGGCCGCTGGACCGAAGTCGGCTCGCCGCAAGGGCCGCTGCCCGCCATGCTGCCGCCCGGAAGCTGGGACGTGGCCCCTCGCATGGACCCCGTCCCCGCCCTGGGCGAGCACACCGACGCCATCCTGGCGGAGCTGGGCTACACCGCCGGCGACGTCGAAGCCCTGCGCTCCGCGCAGGCGGTCTGACGGGCACCTTCCAATTTCGCACCAGAAAGAGACATCCCATGGCTTCCACCATCATCGATTCGCGCATCTTCGGCGACATGTTCAGCGACGCACGCATGCGCGATGTCTGGTCCGACGAAAACCGCACCGCCAAGTATCTGGACATCGAGCGGGCCCTGGCCAAGGTGCAAGGCGCCCTCGGGATCATCCCGAAGGAGGCGGCCGCCGAGATCGTGAAGAACTGCGAGCTGTCGCAGATCGACTGGACGCAGCTCAAGGCCAGGACCGAGCAGATCGGCTATCCGATCATCGCGGTGGTCAACCAGATCAACGCCAACTGCCGCGACGGCCTGGGGGAGTTCTGCCACTGGGGCGCGACCACCCAGGACATCACCGACACCGCCGCCGTGCTGCAGATGCGGGAAGGCCTCGCGCTGGTGGAGCAGGACCTCGACGAGATCGGCGAAGCACTGGCCGCCCTCGCGCGCAAGTACCGGGACACGCCTGTGATCGGGCGCTCCAACCTGCAGCAGGCCACGCCGATCACCTTCGGCTACAAGATGGCCGCGATCCTGGCCGGCATCGACCGCCATCGCGAGCGGCTGCAGCAATTGAAGCCCAGGGTGCTCATGGGGGAGTTCGGCGGCGCCTCGGGAACGCTGTCGTCGCTGGAGCGCGGCGCGATGGAGACCCAGGCCGCCCTGATGAAGGAACTCGGCCTGGCGCAACCGCTGATCTCCTGGCACACCGTGCGCGACACCATCGCGGAGGTGGGCGCCTTCCTGGCCCTGGTGGGCGGCTCGCTCGGCAAGATCGCCATGGACGTCAAGCTGATGATGCAGACCGAGGTCGGCGAAGTGTTCGAGCCCTTCGCGCCGGGCCGCGGCTCGTCGTCCACGATGCCGCAGAAGCGCAATCCCATCTCCTGCCTGTACATCCACGCCAACATCTCGGTGGCGCGCCAGCATGCCGCCGCTTTGATGGATGCGATGGTCGCCGATCACGAGCGCTCGACCGGGCCCTGGGAAATCGAATGGGTGGCCCTGCCCGAGATCTTCTGCCTGCTGTCCGGCGCGCTCAAGCAGGCGAAATTCATCCTCAAGGGCCTGGAGGTCGACGCCACGCGCATGCGAGCCAACATCGACATGACGAACGGCCTCGTCATGTCGGAGGCCGTGATGATGGGCCTGGGTCCCTACATCGGCCGCGAGGTTGCGCACGACCTGGTGTACGACCTCTGCCGCCAGGCCGTCGCCGAGGACCGCCCGCTGATCGACATCCTGGCGTCCCATGCGGAAATCTCGAAGCACGTCACGCGCGCGCAGCTCGAGGCGTTCTGCGATCCGGCCAGGAACCTGGGCCAGGCCGCCGTGATGGTCGATCGCGTGCTCGCAGCGCGCACCTGAGCGCTTGCGGCGCACCGGGCGGCAGGCCTCAAGGTGCGGCGCCGCGTGATGCGCGGCGGAAGCGCGTGAGCTCCTGCAGGGCAAACTCGATGAACGACCGCGTGCGCGCCGGCAGCAGCCGCGCATGCGGGTACACGATGCTGATCGGGCGCGGCGGCAGCTCGAAATCCTCCAGCACGACGCGCAGCTGCCTGCGTTCGACCAGGGGCTCGACCTGGTAGGAGAAGAACATGCCGAAGCCGGCGCCTTCGGCGCAGGCCTGCACCGCCGGCCAGACGTGGTTGAACTCGAGGTTGCCGCTCACGGGCACCTGGAACACGCGCCCGTTCTCCCGGAAGTCGCCCCACCCGGTGCGCCCCGGCAGGACCCGGATGCAGTTCAGCCCCTGCAGCTCGCGCGGGTGCCGCGGCACGCCGGAGCGCCGCAGCAGGGCGGGGGTGGCGACCACCACCCGGCGCACTTCCCCGAGCGGCCGCGCGACGAGCGACGAGTCCTCCAGCGGGCCGATGCGGATCCCGAGGTCCAGCCCCTCTTCCAGCAGGTTCACCACGCGATCGAGGAGCAGCGTGGTGCAGCGCATGCCGGGGTGGCGCTGCACGAAGCGCGTGACCACCGGCGCCACGTACATCTGGCCGAACAGCACGGGCGCGGTGAGGTGCAGGTGCCCCGCGGGTGCGGAGGCCTCGGCGCTGAGGGCGGCCTCCGCTTCCTGCAGGGCGGTGAGGATGTGCCGCGAACGTTCGAGGTGCTGCCGCCCTTCGTCGGTGAGCGTGATGCGCCGCGTCGTGCGCTGGAACAGCCGCACGCCCAGCTCGCGCTCGTAGCCGGCCAGCGACCGCACGACCGCCGGCAGCGAGGTGCCGAGCGAGCGCGCCGCTGCCGTCAGGCTGCCCGCGTCGGCGATCGCGACGAAGGTCTGCATGGCGCGGAACCTGTCCATCGGTTCATATTACTGCGCGAAGTGGAGCAGTGTCCTGCGGGATGCACCATTGATGCCGCCGCCCGCAGCAAACAGAATCGGCCGCACCGTCCAAGAAGGAGCAGCCGATGAACGCCCCAGCCTGGCATGCCGGAGAGCAGGAACTGCATCGCGGGCAAGGGATCGCGGCCCGCATGGCGGAAGTCGGCACGCGCGTGCTGCGCGACCACATGCCCGAGCAGCATCGTGCGTTCTTCGCCGAACTGCCGGTGGTGTATGCGGGGCTGGTCGATGGCTCGGGGCAGCCGTGGGCCTCGCTGCTGGCCGGCGCGCCGGGCTTCGTCTCCTCGCCCACGCCGCAAGCGCTGCGGATCGAGGCGCGAGCGCAGCAGGGGGATCCCGTCGGGGCTTCGTGGCGCGAAGGCGCACCGGTCGCGTTGCTCGGCCTGCAGGCCGAGACCGGCCGGCGCAACCGCATGAACGGCCGGATCGTCGCCGACCGCGACGGTGCGTTCGAGGTCGCCGTGGGCCAGAGCTTCGGCAACTGCCCGAAGTACATCCATCCACGGCGGGCGGTGCACGTGCCTTCGGAGGCACCCGGCGAGGTGACGACAGGCGACAGGCTCGACGAGGCGGCGTTGCGCATCGTGCGGGGCGCGGACACCTTCTTCATCGCCAGCGCACATCCCGAGGCAGCGCGCTCCCGCAACTCCGCGGAGGGTGTGGACGTATCGCATCGCGGCGGGCCCGCCGGTTTCGTGCGGGTGCAGGCCGATGGCGCGCTGCTGGCGCCGGACTATCCCGGCAACATGTTCTTCAACACGCTCGGCAACCTGCAGCTCGAACCGCGTTGCGGCTTGCTGTTGCTGGATTTCCGCAGTGGCGAACGCCTGCACCTCGCCTGCCGCGCCAGCCTGCTGACCGATGCCGCGCACATCGGCCAATGGGCCGGCGCACTGCGCGTGCTGCGCTTCCAGGTGGAGCGCATGGTGCGGGTCGCGCAAGGGCTGCCCCTGCGCTGGCAGCAGGGGTGAGCGGCCAGGGCCCTTGCGGCCCGAACCGCTGCCGTCCTAGCGGGACCGCCCGGTCTTCGCGTCGATGACGATGAGGCGCACGTCGCCCGCCGGGGTGAGCACCTTGATGCGCCACACCAGGCTGTTGTCGACGTGGAGGCCGCGTTCGACCGCCAGCACGCGGCCGGGAACCACGCTCTGCGCGATCGAGGTGGCCTGGTTGCGGTCGACGTCCGCCCAGGCAGGCGGCAGCAGGAAGAGCAGGCCCAGCAGCAGGGCGCCCGAAGTCACGGAACGATGCTGCCTCAGCCTCGGGGCATTTCGATGGCGCATGGGGGTTCCTTTCATGTTGCGTTCGAGCATAGGCGCTCTTACATGAACGAGAGAGGAACGAGACCGCCCAGCCCCTGCGCTAGCGCGCAAACCCCGTGCGCCGCCTCCCTCGTGCACAATTCCGTCGCGTGACCCGCACCGCCATCACCGCCCACGTGCTGTTCGTCCTGCTGCTTGCAGCCTGGGCGCCTCCTTGCGCTGCGGCACAGCTACAGCTCGACGGCCTGACGTGGCCGGAAGTGCGCGACGCGCTGCGCGGCGGCAGCACGACCATCCTGATCCCCGTCGGCGGCACGGAACAGAATGGCCCGCACATGGCCCTTGGCAAGCACAACGTGCGGGCCGCGCGGCTGGCCGAACGCATCGCCACGCAACTGGGGCACACCCTGGTCGCTCCGGTGGTGGCCTACGTGCCGGAGTCCGCCGGGCACATGCGTTTTCCCGGCACGATCTCGGTGTCCGGGGAGGCCTTCAGCGGCATCGTCACGGGAGCGGCGCGCAGCCTGCGCCAGCACGGCTTCCGCGACATCGTGCTGCTGGGCGACTCGGGCGACTACCAGCCGCTGCTGCGGCAGGTGAGCGAACGCCTGAACCGCGAATGGGCCGGCAGCGGCGCCCGCGTGCACTACATCGCCGCCTATTACCAGGCGGCCACGACCGGCTACGCCCAGCTGCTGCAGGAGGCCGGCTTCTCGCCCGCGCAGATCGGCCCGCACGCCGGGCTGGCCGACACCTCCCTGATGCTGGCCGTCGACGCCTCGCTGGTGCACACCGATCGCCTGGCAGAGGCCTCGCCGCAGACCGGCGTGACCGGCGACCCGACGCGCGCCTCGGCCGCGCTGGGACAGAAGGGCGTCGACCTCATCGTCGGGAAAACCGTCACCGCGATCCGCCAGGCCCTGGCGGGAACGCGGTGAACACGAAAGAAACCTTGCACGTGAACCAACTCCGCGCACTTTGTGCCGCCCTCTCCATGGCGGGTGCACTTGCCCCCGCGTACGGGCAGATTGCCGCGCCCGCACCGGTGCCGGTCGCGCCCGTGGTGACCGTGCCGGGCATGCCCGGCGTGCCCGACCCGCGCAACCTGTACAGCGAGACGAGAGCCGGCAAGCTGTCGCCCGCGGTGGCCGGACACCTGGAACGCGTCTATGTGCCCAACCGCGGGGATAACACGGTGTCGGTGATCGACCCCGCGACGCTGCGCGTGGTGGACCGCTTCCGCGTGGGCGTGAATCCGCAGCACATCGTGCCCTCCTGGAACCTGCAGGTGCTCTGGGTGGCGAACAACGCCGAGGGCCGCACCGACGGCAGCCTCACGCCCATCGATCCGCGCACCGGCAGGCCGGGGCCCTCCGTGCCGGTGGACGACCCCTACAACATGTACTGGTCGCCAGACGGCCGCTACGCGATCGTGGTGGCGGAGGCCTACAAGCGGCTGGACTTCCGCGACGCCGCCACGATGCGCCTGGTGTATTCGATCGAGACGCCGGATTGCGGCGGCATCAACCACGCCGATTTCTCCATCGACGGCACGCACGCCCTGTTCACGTGCGAGTTCGATGGCGGCCTCACCAAGGTGGACCTGGTGAACCGGCGCGTCGTCGGCACCATCAAGCTGTCGCGCTATTTCGACCGGCCCGACGTGCTGGAGATGCTGCAGCGGCCCGGCCGCAGGCCGCGCCGGATGATCGACCCCACGGTGCCGCGCACCGTGATCGTCTCGGCCACGCCCATGCCGCAGGACATCCGGGTGTCGCCGGACGGCCGCCGCTTCTACGTGGCGGACATGGTCTCGGATGGCGTGCACGTGGTGGACTTCGCCACCTTCCGGCAGGTCGGCTTCATCCCGACGGGCGTCGGCACGCATGGCCTGTATCCGAGCCGCGACGGCACGAAGCTGTACGTGGCGAACCGCGGCAGCAACCGCGTGCATGGACGCCCGCGCGGCAGGGGCAGCGTCTCGGTGATCGACTTCGCGAGCGAACGGGTCGTGGCCGACTGGGGCATCCCCGGCGGCGGCAGCCCGGACATGGGCAACGTGAGCGCGGACGGCCGCTATCTCTGGCTGTCCGGCCGCTACGACAACGAGGTCTACCGCTTCGACACCTCCGACGGCAACGTCGTGCGCGTGAAGGTCGGGCGCGAGCCGCACGGGCTCACCGTCTGGCCGCAGCCCGGGCGCTACAGCCTGGGCCACACCGGCAATCTGCGCTGACCGACGGGGCGCAGGTTCAGCGGACCGCCCGAGGGCTGAAGCGTGCCTCCGCCCAGGCAAGCGCACTCGCGCGCGTCAGCCTGAAGCCGGGCGAGACGCCCGCTTCCCCCAGCACCTCGCCGGCCGCGTCGGTGGCCCGCAGCACGGCGGACGGCGACTCTTCGTCCGGCGTGATATCCAGCGTGACGCTCACGCGCCCCGCCTCGTGCGAGATCTCGATCGCATGGTGCAGGCTCGCATGCAACTGCTGCTCGTGCCGGCGCACGAACTCGGTGGCGGTCTTCACCAGCGTGTGGAAGGCCGCGGTGTCCAGCGGCTTGGGGTTCTTCTTGTCGCGCCCCATCGTCCAGGGGCCGACGAGCGCGGGTTCCACCTGGCCATCGGGCGTCATCGCCACCGCCCAGCCATCGTCCTCCTCGTTCTTGATCACCCGGGCCGTCCAGCCGTTGTCCTTCCACAGGCGTGCTTCGTGAATGGCTTCCTGCCCGTTGCCGCTATCGGATTCGTCCATGCAGGATTGTTGCATCCTCGGTCCCGGCAACGCGCCGTTCCCGCCCGTGCCGCCTAAACTGCCGCGGCACGGCGCCTGGCACGCCGCGTGCACCCGCATGCGCGGGGCCTCCACCGAACTTCCATGGACGCACTGATCTCCGCCTCTGCGCGTGCGCTCGCCGCCGGCGACGCGCTGGGCGCGCTCAAGCGGGTGGCGCTGCGCGACGACCCTCCGGCCCTGGCGCTGCGCGGCATCGCGATGGCGCAACTGGGCGAGCACGCACGCGCACGCGAGCTGCTGCGCCGCGCGCAGCGCGCCTTCGGCCCGCAGGAACAGCTGGCGCGGGCGCGCTGCGTGCTGGCCGACGCCGAAGTCGCACTGGCGATGCGTGAGCTGGGCGGCTCCTTGCGCGCGCTGCAGGCAGCAACGGCCACGCTGGAGCGCCACGGCGACCGCGCCAACGCGCTGCACGCCCGCCTGCTCGCGGCACGCCGTTCGCTGCTGATGGGGCGCCTGGCGGACGCGCGGGTCTTGCTCGCGTCCGTGGACGCGTCCACATTGCCGCCGGCCCTGGCCGCCGTGGCGGAACTGGCGGCGGCGGAACTGGCCTTGCGCTGCCTGCAGTCCGCCGCCGCGCGATCCGCGCTCGGGCGCGCGCACCAGGCCGCCTACCGCTCCGGCATTCCCGCGCTGATCGGCGAAGTCGCGCAGGCACGCAGCGCGCTGGAGCGGCCTGCCGCGCGGCGCGTCACCGCGGGTGCGACGGTCCCCTTGAAGCTGCACGAGGTCGAGGCCTTGCTCGCCTCCGATGCGCTGGTGCTGGATGCCTGCCGCCGCGGCCTCGCCCTGCGCGGCGCCTGGCAGTCGTTGGTGCGCCGGCCCATCCTGTTCGCGCTGGCCCGTGCGCTGGCGCAGGCCTGGCCGCAGGACGTGGAGCGCGACGCACTGATCGCCACGGCGTTCCGCACGCGCCGGCCGGACGAGACGCATCGCGCGCGCCTGCGCGTGGAGATCGGCCGCCTGCGCGCGCTGGTCCAGGGCATGGCAGGCATAGCGGCCACGGCGCGCGGATTCGTGCTGCGGCCCGAGGGGGCGGCGGAGGTCGTCGTGCTCGAGCCGCCGATCGAGGGTGAGCTGGCCTCCGTGGTGGCCTTGCTGGCGGATGGAGCGGCCTGGTCCACGTCGGCGCTCGCGCTTGCGCTCGACGCCAGCCAGCGCACGGTGCAGCGGGCGGTGGCGCAGCTCGAGGCGGCGGGGCAGGTGCGCGCCATCGGCCAGGCGCGCTCGCGCCGCTGGGTCGCCGCGCCGCTGGTGGATTTCACGACAATCTTGTTACTCCCCGCTGCGCTGCCCGGTGCGTAGAGTCCTTTCCATCGCCTGGCCTGCAGGCGCGAAAGGACCCCGAGATGCCCGACACCACACCCCGCGAGCGGCCCGCCGACCAACCGCCTTCGTACCCTCCCGCGCACCCGGCCGAGGTCGTCCGCGAACTCGGCCCCTTCCCCGGCACGAGCAGCATCGCCGGCGTGAGCCATGACGGTCGGCACGTCTGGGCCGCGGGCGGCACGCAGTTGCTGGCCATCGATCCGCAATCCGGCGAAGTGGCGCGCTCGCTGCCCTGCGCCTGCGACGCCGGCACGGCTTTCGACGGCAAGCACCTCTGGCAGATCGCCGAGACGCACATCCACAAGATCGAGCCGGCGACGGGCAAGGTGCTGGCGTCCATCCCCGCACCCGGCGGCGGCGGTGACTCGGGCCTGGCCTGGGCCGAGGGCAGCCTGTGGGTGGGCAACTACCGCGGCCGCAGGATCCACCAGGTCGATCCGAAAACGGGTGCGATCCGGCGCACCATCGAATCGAACAGCTTCGTCACCGGCGTCACCTGGGTCGACGGCGAACTGTGGCACGGCACCTGGGAAGGCGACGAGAGCGAGTTGCGCCGGCTGGACCCGGACAACGGCGAAGTCCTGGAGCGCCTGCAGATGCCACCCGGCGCCGGCGTGAGCGGCCTGGAGTCCGACGGTGCCGGCCTGCTGTACGCAGGCGGCGGCCCCAGCGGCAAGCTGCGCGTCGTGCGCCGGCCCCGCGCCCGCACCTGACCCACGGAGCACACCATGAGCACCCTCACGCACCCCATCGTTTCCGATGCGCAGTGGACCGAAGCGCGCAAGCAGTTGCTGGCGCGCGAAAAGGAGCTGACGAAGCTGCACGACCAGGTCGCCGGCGAACGCCGCGCGCTGCCGTGGCGGCGCGTCGCGAAGGACTACCGGTTCGACACGCACGAAGGCGCGCGCACGCTGGCGGAACTGTTCGCCGGGCGTCGCCAGCTGATCGTGCAGCACTTCATGTTCGGGCCCGGCTGGGAGCAGGGCTGCCCCAGCTGCTCGTTCATGGCCGACCACGTCGACGGCATGAACGTCCACCTGGCGCACCGCGACATCCGCTTCGTCGCCGTGTCGCGCGCGCCGCTGGCGGACATCCTGCGCTTTCGCGAGCGCATGGGCTGGCAGTTCGACTGGGTCTCGTCGCACGGCAGCGACTTCAACTTCGACTTCGGCGTGAGCTTCACGCCGCAGGAACTGGCCAGCGGCGAGGTGGCCTACAACTACCGCAAGGGCTTCTTCCCGGCGGAAGAGGCGCCCGGCCTCAGCGTGTTCTGCAGGGACGATGCGGGCGAGGTGTTCCACACGTATTCCACGTTCGGGCGTGGCGTGGAAGTGATGATGGGCGCATACCTGCTCATGGACCTGGCGCCGCAGGGCCGCAACGAGCGCGACGTGTTCTACAAGATGGAGTGGGTGCGGCACCACGACCGCTACGAGGCGGGCCAGCGCTTCGAGCCGGCGCCGCAGAAGCTGGCACCGCCGGCGGCGGCGTGTCCGCATTGCGAAGCGTGAGGCGCCTGGCCCGCCTGCAAGCCGGCGTCGGGGTCGGCGGATGGCGGTCGGCGGACGGGTGGACGGCTACACGCTGTGCAACTCGCGTCCCGCCGGGCCCGCCAGCGCCTGCAGGGACGGCCCGACCGCCACCGAGAAGCTGTTCCCGAACACCGAACCCACGAACACGAACTCGCCCGTCACCGAGGCCGGCGTGAAGCTCACGGCCACGTAACCACGCCGTGCGGTGTCCGCGTATTTCAGATCGGGCACCATCCGCAGGAACGAATCGGCGAGGAACTGGCGGCCGATCCTGGGGTGCGCGATCTCCAGCCCGGTCGATGTGACGGATGGCGTGGCGAACTCCACGCCGATCCGCCGCCCCGCCGTGTCGCGCAGGTCGTGCGCCCAGGCGTTATGGCTGTCGCCGGAGAGGACCACCAGGTTCCTGTCGCTGGCGCTCGCCATCGCCAGCACGCGTTCGCGCGCGGCGGGGTAGCCGTCCCAGTTGCCGAGCTCGTAGCCGATGCGAGGCTGCGCCACCAGGGCGCGCTGCGCATCGGTGCGGGAAGCCTCCGGTGTGTCCAGCGCGGCGAGGAAAGCGTTGATGGCGTCCTCGCTGAAGTCGTCGAACACCGACAGCGGAATGCGCATGCCGCCGAACACGAGCTGCTGGCCCAGCACCTGCCAGGTGGCGCCGGATTCCTGCAGGCGCGCAGCCAGCCAGGCTTCCTGCTCGGTGCCGAGCAGCTGCCGGGCGGGGTCGTCCGCTGCGCCCGCGAGATAGGCATCGCGGTTGGTCGGTGCATCGCGGCCGACGACGCGCGTGTCGAGCATGTGCAGCGACAGCAGGTTGCCGAAGTCGAAGGAGCGGTAGATCCTGAGCGGGTCTGCGCCGGTGCGCGTGGGCATCCACTCGTGGTACGCCTGCACGGCGGCCGCCCGCCGCGCCGCGAAGCTGCCCTCCGTGGCCGGGTCGTGCCCGCCCGCGCCATCCCGCCAGATGTCGTTGACGAGCTCATGGTCGTCCCACACGGCGATCAGTGGCATGTTGCGCCGCAGGGCGCGCAGGTCCGCATCCGTGTGATAGCGCTGATAGCGCAGGCGGTACTCGTTGAGCGTGTGGAGTTCGCCCTGCGGATCCGCCTGGCGGCCGAGGGCACCTGCGGCCAGCTGCTCCGCGTCGGTCAGGCCCGTCTCGTAGATGTAGTCGCCCAGCATGAGCGCCGCGTCGAGGTCCGTCCGGTTGCTCGCGTGGTTGTAGACGTGGAACTGCCCGATCGAGTACGCCGCGCATGAGAACACGCCGAGCTTGACCTGCTGGACGCTGCCGGTCGGCAGCGTGCGTGTGCGACCCGTTTCGGAGACGACGGCGCCGTTCCTGAAACGATAGAAATAGCTGGTGGCGGGCTGCAGGCCGGTGACATCCACCTTCACCGTGCTGTCGTGGGCCGGTTCGGCGGTCACCGTGCCCGACTTCACCAGGGTCGAGAAGGAGGCGTCGAGCGCCACCTCCCACTGGAGCTGCACCGCTTCGGACAGGCGATTCGCACGCGTCCAGATGATGACGCGATCCGGCAGCGGGTCGCCGCTCGCAACCCCATAGCCGAAGGGATCCTCGTCGACATCGCCGCCGCCGCCGCAGGCACCCAGGCCGAACGTGCTGGCAAGCGCGAGCGCCGAGCCCGCGCCGATCACGAAGCGTCGCCGCGAGAATTCGGCGACGGCGAGCCCGGCATAGTCGCCCGAGGGTGGATCGACGGCAGCGTTTGCTGTCGTGGAGGCGTTGGCCCTTGCGATGGAGCGGTCGAGCTTTTCTTCTGTCATGGATCTCTCCGTGCGCCCTTGCCAACGGCATGGGAACGCCAGCGCCGCAGCCTAACCCGGCCGTCTCGATGGAGTGGGTCCAGGTAACGGCGTGTGACCGCGCAAGTGCCTGGGCAGCGTCTACCCCGCCGCCGCGGATCCCTGGCTCCACAAGTCCGCCCGCGCCAGCGCCGCGCTGGCGTGGATGTGGGGTGCGACGCCTCGCCGCTCGAGCGCTTCACCGAGTTTCGCGCGCAGGAAGGTACTCGTGGTGTAGCGGGACACGCCGCTGTAGTACCGCTCGGCGACGTCATGCACCATGCCGACGTACGCATCGAGGACGTCCGGCAGGACATCGAAGTTGTCATAGCAGACGATGACCGGCACCTTCCGGCCCAGCGGCTGCAGCCGCTGCTGCAGCTGGGCGCCGATCTGCTCCACGTCGTGCTGGTTGCGGACCGTCAGGCCCTCGAAGTTCGCGAAGAACAGGCCCTGCGCGGCATCGAAGCTGAAACGCTGCTCCAGCGGCAGGAGCAGCATGTCCTGCCGCAGTTGCATCGGCTCGGGCCGGAAGATGCGCGCGTCCATGAGGCCGGGCGTCTTGCGCATCAAGGGCTGGAAGTCCATGCAGGCGAGCACGTCGCGCTCGATGTCGATGCCGGGCGCCACTTCGACCAGCTCCAGCCCTTGCTCGCACAGCCGGAAGACACAGCGCTCGGTGACATAGAGCACCGGCTGGCCGCGCTTGAGCGCCTCCGCGCCGCTGAAGGTGCGGTGCTCCACCTCCTGCACGAACTTGCGGTGCTGCGAATCGCGCAGGATGCGCAAGCTGCCGTCGCGCAGCTCGAAATGAGGCTTGCCGGCGCTGAACGTACCGACGAAGACGACCTTCTTCGCGTTCTGGCTGATGTTGATGAAGCCGCCCGCACCGGCCAGACGCTCCCCGAAGCGGCTCACGTTCAGGTTGCCGTGGCGGTCGGCCTGGGCCAGGCCGAGAAACGCGATGTCCAGGCCTCCGCCGTCGTAGAAGTCGAACTGGTAGGGCTGGTCGATGATGGCCTGCGTGTTGATGGCGGCGCCGAAGTTCGCCCCCGAGGCCGGCACGCCGCCGATGACACCCGGCTCGGCGGTCAGCGTCAGCAGTTCGATCACCTTCTCCTCGTTGGCGACGCTGGCGATCCCCTCCGGCATGCCGATGCCCAGGTTGACCACGCTGTTGGCCGCCAGTTCGAGCGCGGCGCGCCGGGCGATGATCTTGCGCACGTCGAGCGGCATGGGCGCGACGGCGCTGGCCGGCACGCGCAGCTCGCCGCTGTAGCCGGCGGAGTAGGGCGTCCCGAAGGTCTGCCAATGGTTCTCGGGGCGGGCGACCACCACGCAGTCGACCAGCACGCCGGGCACCTTGACCTGCCGTGGATTGAGCGTGCCGCTTTCCGCGATGCGCTCCACCTGGGCGATGACGATGCCACCGCTGTTGTGGGCCGCCGTGGCCACCGACAGGCTCTCCAGCGTCAGGGCCTCGCGTTCCATGGTGAGGTTGCCGTCGGCGTCGGCGCTGGTCGCGCGGATGATCGCGACGTGGATGGGGAAGGCCTTGTAGCAAAGGCACTCGCGGCCGCCGAGATGGCACAGTTCCACCAGATCTTCCGTGGTGCGGTCGTTCATCTTCCCGCCGCCGAGGCGAGGGTCGACGAACGTGCCCAGGCCCACGTGGCTCAGGTGGCCCGGCCGGCCGCCCGCGATATCGCGGAACAGGCACGAGATGACGCCCTGCGGCAGGTTGTACGCCTCGACCTTGCCCGCCACCGCGAGCTTTCCGAGTCCGGGGACCAGGCCCCAGTGGCCGCCGATCACCCGCTTGACGAGGCCTTCGTGGACCAGGTGGTTGAGGCCCTTGCCGTGGCCGTCGCCCTGGCCCGCTGCGTAGACCAGGGTGAGGTCGCGCGGCGTGGCGGTGCTGCGAAAGCGCTCCTCGAGGGCGATCGCGATCTCCTCGGCGAAGCCGATGCCGATGAACCCGGTGGTCGCGACGGTATCGCCGTCGCGGATCAGGGCGACGGCCTGGGCCGCGGAGACGATCTTGCCGGTATCGGAGTGGCCCGGCGAGCGGGGGCGCAAGAGACTCATGATGTCCTCAGGCGCGCCGGGATGAGGGTCGGTCCGCCGGAGGCGCTGCGCGCAGAGCGGCTTGCGCCCGTGGAGGTGGCGGCAACTTGCGGCACGCCTGCGCTTGGCCGCCGTGATGACGATGGACGTCACCCTGGCAGCGATGATGCGCCCGGATGAGGAGGGTGTGCCCCGGGCCGGCCGGAAACTTCGGGGAAGCCTGAGGCAGGTCAAAGGCCGCGGGGAATGGCGTCGGAATTGCACGCCGTTGCTTCGGGGTCCGGCGGCGCCTCGGGGCGCGCATCACTTGCCTCCGCCTCCGCCTCCGCCTCCGCCGCCACCGCCACCGCCACCGCCCCCGCCCCCGCCGCCGCCGCCTCCGCCGCCACCGGAACCGCCACCGCCACCGGAACCGCCACTTCCACCCCCGCCGCCACTGCTGCCGGAACTGCCGGAGGAGCCCGAGCTTCCCGCGCCACCTCCGCCTGAACTCGACCCGCTCGACCCGCTCGACCCGCTCGACCCGCTCGACCCGCTCGACCCGCTCGACCCGCTCGATCCACTGGACCCATGCCCGGAACCCGAACCAGACCCTGAGCTCCCCCCTCCCGCGCCGCCCGGCCCGCCCGGTTCGATCACGACCCGGTCGATCGCGATGCGCCGCTCGGCATCCATGCGCCCCGTCACGCGGACGAACTGGTTGACGGTCAGGTCGCTTGCGCTGCCGCCAAGCACTTGCGCATCGGCGTTCAATTGCAGCCTGTCATGCCCCAGGCTGATGGAGCCGGCGCCCAGTTCCTGCACATAGCCCTCGAGCACCACGTCGCTCACGAGCCCGATGTCGTCGCGCGCCGGGTCGATCGTCACGCGTTGCGCGAACAGCGTGCTCCCGTCCCATGGACCGGCCGCGCGCACATGCTGGCCGCGTGCGAGTTCGCGCGGTGTCGTGCGCGGGTCCAGCTGCACGCGCGTGCCGTTGACCTGCATGGCACCCGGGGCGATCGCATCGACGCGCCCCGACACCTGTGCCTCGCGGGGAGCGGTAGCGGGCAGTGGCTCGACCTGCGTGGCCGTGAGCACGCCGTCGGACCTCCGGTACCCGCTGATGCGCACCCACTCGCCGCTGCGCTGGGCGCCGGGCTTCGGCACGATCACGTCCTCGCCCAGCACCCGGATCGTCCGGCCCTCGTCCTTGATGGCGTCCACGGGGCCGACCAGCGCGTGCATCACGGAAATCGATTCCGCACGCAGGTCCTTGCCCTGGCCCACGGCCCGGACGGCGACGACCTGGCCGACGACGAGCTCGCTCACGGAACTCGGCAGCCCGTTCTCGGAAACCGGTGTGTCGCGATCGAACTGCACCTCGAGCCCGTTCACGCAGATGCTGGCGAAGCCGGTGATCGAGCCGACGATGCCCGTCCCGCCGATGCCGCCGCCGGGCGAGCTCGCGCGCGCCGTGACTCCCGTGCCGCCGATGCCGCCCCGTCCGCCGCCCGCCCCGCTGCCTCCCCCGGTTCCGCCGATGCCGCCGGTGCCGCCCGTTCCCGTCCCGCCCGAGGCCGTGCGCGCCAGCGGATTGACCGGCGACGCCCCGGAGCTGCAGGTGTCCTGGGCCGCCGCAGACATGGCCAGGCCGCCCCACAGGAGGACGGTCCACAGTGCGCCCGCCAGGCGCCGGGGACGATGGGATGTCATTTCGACGCCTTCTTGCGGCCTGGCCGGACCGGCGCCCCGGACGCAGGCGCCCGCGAGCCGGCGCGCGCCGCATCCGCCGGGGGCGCGTCCGACGCCTCGGCATAGAAGTACACGCCGAAGGTCATGCGCTGGCGGGGCAGCGAGGTCGTCCCCCCTCGCTTCGCCAGCGAAAGCGCGCTCTTGTTGACGGCCACGAGCGCCTCCATGCCCAGCGTGCCCGCCTGGCGCGCGAGCTGTTCCACGGCGTTCGCACTCAGTCCGTCGTAATGCACGCTGCGCTCCATGAAGGGCGGCTCGCCACCCAGCAGGTTGTGCGCGGCGGCAGCGGCGTGGTCGTGCACGTTGTGGCCGAAATAGAAACTCATCTCCTCGAAGCCCTTGCTCGGCACGAACGCGCCCGCATGCAGGCGCACGCGGCCGTCCTCGTCGATGTCCACGACGCCCAGGCGCAGCCATTCGTCGAGAACGACACGGGGACGGATGTCGCGATTCACGCGCGCGACCAGGGCCTCGAAGGACAGCTCCGCGCCTTCGCTCGCGAAGCGGGCCAGGGGCCGCGGCCGGCCCTTGTCGTCCACGTACGGGGGGGCGCCCATCCACTGCGCGACCACCTGGGCGCCGAGGGAGATCACCTCGGGCACGACCTCTTCACCCGATTCCAGCACGGCCCGCAGCCGGCTGACTTCCTTCCGGTGAACCCCGGACACCAGGCTGACGCGGCTGTCGGTCGGCACCTTGCCCTCCAGCCGGAAGTCCCGGTCCGCCACTTCCACGAACAGCGACTTCAGCAGCTCGCTGGCGTAGGTGAAGGTCATGCCACGCGCGAGCATGACCTTCACGAGCGGGCGCAACGCATGGCGCAGCGCCTGGATCAGCGCGCGCGGCGGCGTGGCGTGGGACGAAGGGCTCTCAGGCATACCGAAGGGCAAGTGGCTCGTGACGGTCCGCAGTCTGGCGGTTGGCGTGGGTAATTGTCACACAAAAAACGTGGACGTGGAAAAGATTCCCACGTAGGCTCCGTTTCGGCTGTGGGAAACTTTCCCACAGCCAATCAGGCGAAGCAGGATTGCACCCGCAATCCTCTCCGGATCGGCAAGTGTCGAGTACTCCAAGGAGATGGACATGATCGACTTCAGAAAGACCGCAGCCAACGGACTCGTCGTGTTGACGTTGTGCTTGTTCTCGGTATCCGCTCTCGCGCATGGCGGTGGTGGTGGTGGTGGCGGTGGCGGTGGCGGTGGCGGAGGTGGCGGAGGCGGAGGCGGAGGCGGCGCTGGCGCTGGCGCTGGCAGTGGCAGTGGCAGTGGCAGTGGCGGCGGCGGCAGTTCGGGTTCGTCCGGCAGCTCGGGTTCGTCCGGCAGCTCGGGTTCGTCGGGAAGCTCGGCGTCCTCAGGCGGTTCGGGCTCGTCGGGCAACTCGGGGCCGTCCGGCAACTCGGGGCCATCGGGCAATTCCGGGCCGTCGGGCAACTCGGGGCCAGGGAGCGGCAACAGCGCGAATGGGGGGATCGCGGGACATGGCCACAGTGCCGACGACGCGGCCGGACACGAAGCGGGGCACGGCCTGGGCCATGCTGCCGACGACGCGGCGGGTCACGAAGCGGGACATGGCCTGGGCCATGCCGCCGACGACGCGGCGGGTCACGAAGCGGGGCATGCCGTCGGCCATGCTGCCGATGACGGCGCAGGCCATCGCTGAGCGGGCGCGGCGGCGAAGTCGCTTCGCCGCCCGGGGGCTGCCCGCGGGCGCCGCAGGTGCCCGACCGGTAGCCTCAGTCTTCGGCGGCAGCGCTTCTGGACCGGGGAATGGTGAGGAGTGCGCAGTCCTCGCGAGCAGCCTGGAACCGGGGGGCGGTGTGCCGTCACGGCGCGGACCGGCGGGGCGGTGCTGTTCAAGGGCGCGCGGCTGGTGACGTCCGGAGTGATGCGAAGCTCGCGGCGCTGCGTGACGAAGTGGCCGAGCTCACGCCGTCACGCTGGGTAGCAAGGCCGCCAACGGGTCGCAGGCGGGATCCCGGGCTCGAAGGGGCTCGCCGCCGCGGCAGCCATGGAGCTGACGCGTGGCGCAGAAGCGAGGGATAGCCAAATGTTCCTCAGTTGAGCCGATTCCGTCCTGGAACAAGGGGAAGGGCCCAAGTAGCATCGCAATCATGCCGGCGGGTGGCAAGTCCCGGGTTTCAACATGAAGGCGTTCAGAAGGAGCAGAGCAGTGTCAGTGGAGTGTGGCGTTTCGAATTGGAAAATGAGTCTGCATGTTGCGGCACCTGGCGGGGCGAATGTGGGTCGGCGCAATGGTACGTCGCTCCCGCAGGCCGGCTACGCAGCAGGCAAACACCACGGGCATCCGGACATTTCGCTGGCGCCACTGGCTCGTACCACGAAGAGAGTGCAGCATCGCCACATGCCCTTCCACGGTGCAATTTCGCTTGCGCTCACTTCGGGCCGACGCGCCCTCCTGTGCGTGTGCGTGGCGCTCACGACACTGACGGCCCCAGTCTCCTTGCGCGCGGCACCCGAAGCCCCGACGATCGTGCGTGCCAGGGAACTCCTGGACAGCTACCACGGCGAACAAGCGAAGCTCGAGGACGCTGCCGCGCTGATCAAGAAGGCCCATGAAGCGAACCCGAAGGACGCCCACGTCTACCTGCAGGCTGCCCGCGCGGTAGTCCTCGGCGGCTTCCTGGGCTTCGGGCGGTACGAAGCAGGATCGTTCGACTCGTACGTGGCGTTGCTCGATCGTTCGCTCGAGCTCGATCCGACGATCCCCAAGACACACATCCTGAAGGCGCAGGTGTACGGCAGGACCGGCCATTTCCCGGAGGAACTTCGCGAGCTGGAGGCGGCCAAGGCGCTTGGCACCCAGGATCCCTGGCTCAAGATCGAATACGCCCGCTACAACAAGAACATCGGCAAGCGCTTCGATGCCTACCACCTTTATCGCGAGATCGAAGACGCCGGCCCGGGCACGTCCGCGTCCGAGCGCAATGCTTTCTGCGAAGCTCTCATGAGCTTGCACGGCTGGCGGATCGGCGACGAAGACATGGAGAAGAAGAAGCGCAGACTGGCGGCGGCCGCACTGAAAGCGCGTATCCCGACGGACGCTTGGACGCCCCTCTCCTGGGCCGAGGTCTTCATCGGCGAGGGCATGTTCGACGACGGCATTGCCTACGGACGCGAATCGCTGAAGACGAGGGACTTCGGGGGCGCGCGGATGGCATTGGCGCTCGGCCTGTATGTGAAGGCTGCACAGGAAATGGACCACGGCAAGACGCAGAAGGATCCGGGGGTCCAGGCACTGATCCGCGAAGCGAACGCGTTGAAAGTGCCGCGCAGCGCGCTCCTGCAATACCTGGGGCAGTACCAGTCGAACAGCAAGGTCACGCCCTACCGCGCGGCATTGGAGAAGATCGTTCTCTAGCCAGCAGCTCGCGCAGCCATCGCCGCAGTGGCCGCGCTGCTTCGAGTCAGCGCCGGGGATTCGAAGCGTCCGCAGCGGGCCGGGGCGACTCGGGAAAGTGGGGGAGTTTCCCGTCGAGACACACCCAGGCTGCGCGCTGGACGTCCTCGACGGTCCGGCCGGGTCTGCTTCCGGCGATCCCATGCGGACCTGGCGGAATTGGCGCGGCTGCTGCAGGAGGCTTGAGGCGAGCCACGGTGCAGGCGGGGATGCTCGTGCAAACGCCGGCTTTTCAGAGCGGATTGGGTCCCGTGAAGACGACGGTGATCGGCCGCGCCGGCTTCTTCCCCTGTTCCATCATCCATTTCCGGGCGAATTCGCGCACCGTCTTCTCGGCGGTCCGCTGTTGCGCGTCGAGGTACGCCGCCGCTGCGCCCCGCTGTGAAAGCTCGGGTCCGAGATGGCGGAGGGCGTTCTCGCGGTTCGGCGCTGCGGCGGGCGAGAACACTCCCTTCCTGGTCTCGATCTCCATCGTGGCGGTATCGAATGCAACCGGCTGCCGCAGTCGCATGGCGGGGACCGTGAGCTTGTAATGGTCGCCTTCGAGGTCGAGCCGCCATTCGGGGGCGAGCGGGATCTGGTACACGTAGTGCGCCTTGACGCGGATCGTCGACATGGTCTTCGGCAGCTCGCTGCAGTCGACGATCGGGCAATCCCATGAGGTGCGCCAGCCGAATTCCTCGACCTTCTCCATGGCGCTCACCTCCAGCAGCCCGCCCGGTGTGCGAATCATCTCCACTTTCGCAGGGTCGAGGAGTTCGACGCGCTCCTCGGGCCCGGACTTCCCGGATTGCTGCCAGGCGACCACGGCGACACCCAGCAACACCGCTGCCGCTCCAAGAGCCACTTTGTTCATGGTGAGCCTCAGGATGGAAAAGCCATTGTCGCTCGCCCTCCAGTCGCAGAGCTACGACCGCGAGGACGGGTGCCGGCCAAAGGGGGCATCCCGCCCGCCGGGTGCCGCTGCTACATTGACGCCGGGCGTCGTTCGCCACGCTCCATTCAACCCCTGGGGGCCATGGTCATGACCATTCCTGTCGATGTGTCCAGGCTGGCGGAAGTGCTGGCGCGTTACCGCTTTGCCTACCTGCTCACGGCGAGCGAACGCGGGGCACCGCATGCGGTCGCCGTCACCGCGGTGCTGGAAGGCGGCGAGCTGGTCGTGAAAGAGACCGGGCGCCGCACCCGCGACAACGCCCAGCAGCGGCCTGAGATCGCCCTGGTGTGGCCACCGCAGTCGGAGTCGGACTATTCCTTGATCGTCGATGGCCGGGCCGTCGTGGCGGGCGCCGGTTTGCGCGTCACGCCCGATCGCGCCGTCCTGCACCGGCCCGCGCCGTCCGGGCCAGCTGCCGCCCCGGGCACGTGCGGTTCCGACTGCGTCGAGATCGCGTGAGCCATGTTCCCTCCAGGAGGACCGGCGTGACCGACCGACATCCCGCTTCGGACGCGGTGCGCGACGCCGCGCAGATCATCGCGGCAGCCCGAAGAAGCCTGGCGCCGCTGCCGCCCCTGCCGCAAGCGCTCGCCCCGCAGGGCGTCGACGACGGCTACCGCATCCAGTCGGAGGTTCATCGGCTCCTGGCGCCCGGGCTGGGCCCGCTGGTCGGCTACAAGATCGGCTGTACCAGCGACGTCATGCAGGAGTACCTTGCGATTCCCCACCCGTGCGCAGGGGGCATTCCTGCACGAGCGGTGCACCAGGGCGGGGTGGTGCTGGACGCAGCGGGTTTCGTCCGCGTCGGTGTCGAGTGCGAGATCGCGGTCCGTCTCGGCCAGGACCTCGTTCCCGCAGGCGCACCCTTCACCGGCGATTCGGTGGCGGACAGCATCGAGTGCTACCTGCCGGCGATCGAGATCGTCGACGACCGCTACGTGCACTGGGAGACGCTCGGCGCGCCGACCCTCATCGCCGACGACTTCTTCGCCGCCGGCGTGGTTCTCGGTCGACCGGTCCCACGCTCCGCGGTCCCGGATCTGCTGCAGGTGCAAGGCCGGACCTTGATCAACGGCCGGGAGGCGGGCCGGGGGTCCGGCGCCGACGTCCTCGGCCATCCGCACCATGCACTGGCCTGGCTGGCCAACCACCTGGCGAGGCAAGGGACGGCGTTGCGGGCCGGCGAGATCGTGATGACCGGCAGCCTGGTCAAGACCGTGTGGCTCCAGGCGGGCGATGCAGCGACGATGGAGTTCTCCGGCCTGGGAAGCGTCCAGGTCGCGTTCGCCTGATCGAAGGAAGGCGGCCAGGCAAGGGCCCGGGCCTTGCCCCGGAAAAGCCTCTCGAAATACCGCACTAGGGTTTTCCCCTATGAAGCGCGAGCCATACGGTTCCAAGAATGCGCTGCGAACTTTAAGGGGACCCCCATGCGGAAGATGTTGCATCTGAACGCCGAGAAATGCACGGGCTGCCTGCAGTGCGAAATGGCGTGCTCGTACGAACACCACGGCGTCTTCGCGCCCGCGAAATCGCGCATCAAGGTGTTCGAATTCCACGCGACCGGCAAGAAGGTCCCGTACACCTGCACGCAATGCGACGAGGCGTGGTGCCTGCATGCCTGCCCTGTCGAGGCGATCACCCTCGACCGGCTGACCGGCGCCAAGGTCGTGAACGCGACGACGTGCGTGGGCTGCAAGGTCTGCACGGTCGCCTGCCCGTTCGGCACGATCAACTACCTGCAGGAAACCGGCAAGGTGCAGAAATGCGACCTCTGCGGCGGCGAGCCGAAGTGCGCGGAGGCCTGCCCCACCGGCGCCATCACCTACATCGACGCGAACTGGACCGGCCTCGAGCGCATGCGCCAGTGGGCGGACAAGGTCGGCAACCAGCCCGCAGCGGCCTGAAGGGGGAACGAACATGTCCTGGACCGGAAAGATCCTTCGCGTCGACCTCACCCGCGGCACGGTGAAGTCGGAACCCCTCAACATGGACTGGGCGCGCACGTACGTCGGCTCGCGCGGCCTCGCCACCAAGTACCTCGTCTCGGAAATCGATCCGAAGATCGATCCGCTGTCGGTGGACAACAAGATGATCTGGGCGACCGGCCCGCTCACGGGAACGGCGGCCTCCACCGGGGGGCGCTACACGGTCGTCACCAAGGGGCCGCTCACCGGTGCGATCGCGTGCTCCAACTCGGGCGGCTACTTCGGCGCGGAGCTGAAGTTCGCCGGCTGGGACATGGTCATCTTCGAGGGCAAGTCGCCCAAGCCCGTGTACCTGTACATCAACGACGACGTCGCCGAGCTGCGCGATGCCGCGCACCTTTGGGGCAAGTCGGTCTGGGAAACCGAGGAGACGCTCAAGAAGCAGCTGCAGGATCCGCTGACCCGCGTGTCGAGCATCGGCGCCGCGGGCGAGCACCAGGTGCTCTTCGCCGCGATCGTCAACGACATGCACCGGGCCGCGGGCCGCTCCGGCGTGGGCGCGGTGGCGGGCAGCAAGAACCTCAAGGCCATCGCGGTGCGCGGCACCAAGGGCGTCGGGAACATCAAGGATCCGGCGCGCTTCATGCAGGTCGTCAAGGAGAAGAAGCAGATCCTGAAGGACAACGCGGTCACCGGCCAGGGCCTGCCCGCCTACGGCACGCAGGTGCTGATGAACGTGATCAACGAGATCGGTGCGCTGCCCACGCGCAACCACCGCGACAGCCAGTTCGAGGGCGCGAAGGACATCTCCGCCGAGGCGATGGCCACGCCGCGCAAGACCGACGGCAAGAAGCACCTGGTGACCAACCAGGCCTGCTTCGGCTGCACGATCGCCTGCGGCCGCGTCAGCAAGCTCGACGCGGGGCATTTCACGGTGAAGAACAAGCCCGAGTATTGGGGCGCCTCCGGCGGCCTGGAGTACGAGGCGGCCTGGTCGCTCGGCGCCTCCAACGGCGTGAACGACCTCGAGGCGCTGCAGTACGTCAACATGCTGTGCAACGAGCAGGGCATGGACCCGATTTCCTTCGGCGCCACCGTCTCCGCCGTGATGGAGCTGTACGGCATGGGCGTGCTCACCAAGGAGCAGATCGGCATCGAGGCGCCGTTCGGCTCGGCGCAGGCGCTCGTGTTCCTCGCGGAGGCCACGGCCAAGGGCGAAGGCTTCGGCAAGGAACTGGGGCAGGGCTCCAAGCGCCTCACCGCGAAGTACGGGCACCCGGAACTGTCGATGTCGGTCAAGGGCCAGGAGTTCCCGGCCTACGACGGCCGCGGCATCCAGGGCATCGGCCTCGGGTACGCGACGAGCAACCGCGGCGCCTGCCACCTGCGCGGCTACACGGTCGCCTCCGAAGTGCTCGGCATCCCCGTGAAGACCGATCCGCTCGTGAGCGAGGGCAAGCCCGAACTCGTGAAGGCCTTCCAGGATGCGACGGCGGCCTTCGATGCGTCGGGCCTGTGCGTCTTCACCACCTTCGCGTGGGGCCTGGCGGACCTCGCACCGCAGCTGGCCGCCGCCTGCGGCGACCAGTACACCACCGAGGAGCTGGAAAAGATCGGCGAGCGCATCTGGAACATGGAGCGCGACTTCAACAACCGGGCCGGGCTGACGGCCGCCGACGACCAGTTGCCCAAGCGCCTGCTCGAAGAGGCCATCAAGACCGGGCCGGCCAAGGGCAAGGTCAACGAGCTCGGGAAGATGCTGCCGCGCTACTACGAAGTGCGTGGCTGGAACCCCGACGGCACGCTCAAGCCCGAGACCCGCGAGCGCCTGGGTCTCTGAGGAGGCGCGATGCACCACGTCATCCTCGGCGCCGGACCGGCGGGCGTGATCGCGGCCGAGACGATCCGCAAGCATCGTCCCGACGACCGCATCACCATCATCGGTGCGGAGCGCGAGCCGCCCTATTCGCGCATGGCGATCCCTTACCTGCTCGCGGGGAACATCCCCGAGTCCGGCACCTGGCTGCGGCACGATGCCGAGCACTTCGCGCGGCAGCGCATCGAGTTGATGCAGTTGCGCGTGACCGCGGTCGATTCGCAGGCGCGGACCGTCACGCTGCCGAGCGGCGACAAGCTCGCGTTCGACCGCCTGCTGATCGCCACGGGGGCCCGCCCCGTGAAACCGCCCATCCCCGGCATCGACCGGCCCGGCGTGCATCATTGCTGGACGCTGGAGGACGCGCGCCACATCATGGAGCTCGCCAGGCCGGGCGCCCGCGTGGTGCAGATGGGTGCCGGCTTCATCGGCTGCATCATCATGGAAGCGCTCGCGGCGCGCGGCGTGCAGCTGGCGGTGGTCGAAATGGCCGACCGCATGGTGCCGCGCATGATGGGCCCCGTCGCCGGCTCCATGATCAGGGACTGGTGCGTCGCCAAGGGCGTGCAGGTCTTCACCGGAACCCGCGTCGAGGAAATCGCGGCCGCGTCGCCGCTGCGGGTGCGCCTGTCGGACGGGCAGGCGCTCGATGCCGACCTGGTGATCAGCGCCACCGGCGTGAAGCCTTCGATCGGCTTTCTCGAGGAGTCGGGGATCACGTGCCTCGCCGGCGTCCTGACGGACGCGCACATGCAGACCAACGTGCCGGGCATCTACGCCGCCGGAGACTGCGCGGAAGCGTTCGACAAGATCACCGGCCGGACGATGGTCAGCGCGATCCAGCCCAACGCGGCGGACCAGGCGCGCATTGCGGGGATGAACATGGCGGGGCTGGAGGCGGAACTGTCCTGCGTGACGTACATCAACGTACTGGACACGCTGGGGCTGGTCTCCGCCAGCTTCGGCGACTGGCAAGGAGCTCCCGGCAGCGAGCAGGCCGAGTTCACGGACCGTGAAGGCGTGCGGCACCTGTCGCTGCGCTTCGACGGCGACGTGATGGTCGGCGCCAATGCGATCGGCTGGACCCAGCACGTCGGCGTGCTGCGGGGGCTCGTCGAGGGACAGGTGCGGCTTGGCGGGTGGAAGGACAAGCTGCTCGAGGATCCGACGCGCATCATGGAGGCCTACCTCGATGCCGCACAGGCCCAGGGCCGCTGGCAGGGAGCGGCCGATGGGCGCAGGCGCTAGGAGCGAATGAAGATCACGTTCAAGCTGTTCGCCTCGCTGACGGATTACCTGCCGGCGAACCGCGAACGCGGCAGCAACCGCGTCGACATCGAGGTGCCGGAAGGCGCGTCGATCGGCGAGATCGTCGCGCCCTTCCAGCTGCCGCAGAAGATGGTGCACCTGGTGCTGGTGAACGGCGTCTTCGTGCCGCCCGCCGAGCGGGCCACGCGGCGCCTGTCCGATGGCGACGTGCTTGCCATCTGGCCGCCGATCGCGGGCGGCTGATGCAGGCGTACTATCCCGCGCGGTTCGAGCGCGACACGGCCGGCACCGAGGCCGAGTGGCTCGCGCGCCTGCCGCGGGCGATCGGGGATCTCGCATGGCAGCGCGAAGCCGGCGGCGCGTGCGTGCGCATCGCCGGCGGCACGCTGCATCTGTCGTGGCGCGCCGCGCCGCCGCGCCGCATCGCGCTGCTCGAACTCGCGCGCCTGCACGTTGCCTTCGCGTTCGACAACGTCGACGACGAGGCGCGCCATGCGTTCATGAAGCGGTTCGACCTGTACATGCTTCGCGGCGGCGGTTAGCCGCGCCGGCTCCCTGCGGCCGGCCGCGGGGACCGGGCTACTGGAACACGCGTTCGATGCGCAGGACCTCACCTGCCGCCGTCAGCACGTACAGCTCCCGCTGGCCGTCCTCGCCGAAAGACACGACCGTCCCCATGCCCGCGATGAACTGTCGATCGGCGGTCGCAACGCCACCGCTGAAGACGAAGCTGCGCAGCCAGCCGCTGCAGAGGTCGGAATAGAAATACCTGCCCTGGATTTCGGGGAATGCGTTCCCGCGATAGACGAATCCGCCAATGATCGAACATCCGCCATTCGCATCGTGCCCGTATTCCAGCACCGGCAAGGTCACCCCGGTCCTGTCGCAAGGATCGGCCGGAAAGCACGACCTTCCCTCGGTGACGTTCCAGCCGTAGTCGAGCCCTGCGCTGTCGGCGGCGCTGACATCCACTTCCTCGATCCGGGACTGTCCCACGTCGGCGATGTAGAGACGGCCGGCGGGAGGATCGAACGCGTAGCGCCACGGGTTGCGCAGGCCGTACGCCCAGATCTCGGGGCGCCGGTTGGCCTGGCCCCGGAATGGATTGGTGGCAGGGATGGAGTAGGGCGCCGCGGCGCTGGCGCCGTTCACGTCGATGCGCAGCAGCTTGCCGAGCAGCGAGTCGAGGTTCTGCCCGTTGCCCAGTGGATCGCCGCCGCCTCCGCCGTCTCCGGTCCCGAGGTAGAGGAAGCCATCGGGTCCGAACCGCACCAGCCCGCCCTTGTGATTGGAGAACGTGCGGTGGGGGATCGTCAGGATGCGCAGCGGCGCCGCATCCGCGAGGTCGGGATCGGCTGCGGAGCGCCGGAAGCGCTCGATCGCGATGTCGCCGGTCGCCTCGGTGAAATAGACGTAGAAGAATCCGTTGACGGCATATTGCGGGTCGAAGGCCATCGACAGCAGCCCGCCTTCGCCTTCGGTGCCGACGCGCGCCGAGATGTCCAGGAAGGGCACGGCCGATCTGGCGCCGCCCTTCACGAGGACGATGCGGCCCGCCCGCTCGACGACGAAGAGACGCGCATCGCCGGCGGGAGCGGTGGCGAACATGGGCTCGTTCAAGCCCGAGACGGCGACGGACGTGACGAGCGCGAAGGGGCGCGCGGGCGGCGGGGCAGCATTGCCGCCGCCGCCCGCGTCGCCCGCGCTGCCCGCGCCGCCTCCGCCGCAGGCGGCGAGGACCGCTGTCAGGAGCAGGAGGAGGACTGGCTTCATGACGACCTCGTGCGGGCAGTCTACCGGGATGGCATGGCGCAGCGTCCGCTGCGTGCAGCCCATGCGCTAACCTTGGCTTTTTTGGGGAGGCTACCCATGAGCGAGTTCAGCGAGGCAACACCACTGACATTCGGCATGCTCCTGGAAGCCCTCGATGGGTGCGGCCAGGCCGTCGGATTCGCGCTGGCCGGCACCTTGAACACCTCGGGCACGGATCGCAGCCTCATCCTGAAGATTGCGGAGAGCCTGCAGACGCTTTCGGTTGCCGGCCGCTTCCCCGGCCCGGCCGGCCACTGCATGGGCGGGATCGTCCACGGCATGCAGTCCTTCCTGATGGTCGGAGAGAAGGACGACGGCGCGCCGCTGTTGTAGTGCCTCATCAGCCGGCAGCCCTGCGCAAGCTCCGGTGACTTCGCGGGGGTATTGCCTCCTCGCACGGCGCGGTTGAGCCAGTTTTGCCGGACAATCCGGCCGATGCAGAACAAGGGTGAAGCGGCCGCTCCGGTCGAAACAGAAATCCACGTTGTCCTCGAGGACGAGGCAGAGCTCACGGCCAAGGAACTCGCGCAGGAGCGCAAGGCGGCCATCGAGGAACACAAGCGAATGGCATGGCTGGGGCATACGCCCGCTCAGCTGGCCGGCCGCATTCCAGTGTCGGTGTTCGAGCTGGGCAACCACCTCGCGAACGCCTGAGTGGACGATCCCAACCAGATCGAGGTGCCACCCTCGTTCGTGGCGTTGTTCGCCAGTCCCGGCGGCTATCGCCTCAAGCAGCCGATGAACGAGGTGCGCGAGCGCTACGAGCTGTGCGAAGACCTGGCGCAGATCCTGTGCGAGCAGGCGTCGACCGCCGCGTTCAAGTCGGGTGCCGGTCCGGGCGAGGTGCTGGCCCGCATGCAGGCGGCGCTGTCGGCCGAGGGTGGCTCGCTGCGGGAGTCCGAGCCGGCCTGGGTCGTGACGCGTGTCGCCGAGCTCCTGGCCTGGGAGTTGCCGGGCGGCAGCTGAGGCTGCTGCCCCCATCGAGGGACAAGGCCCCACGCCGAGCCGCGTGGGGCGCCTGCCGGCCTACGACCCGCGCAAGGGGAAGTGCGCCGTGACCCGTGTGCCTTGGCCGGGCGCCGAATCGATCGCGAGCCGCGCCCCCAGCAGCGCGGCGCGCTCCTCCATCGACACCAGGCCGAAGTGGCTCGATCGCACCTCGGGCGCGCGGTAGCGCTCCACATCGAAGCCGCGGCCGTCGTCGGCCACCTGCAGCACGAGCTGGTCGCCTTCGATGGCCAGCGACACCGAGATCTTGCTGGCGCCCGCATAGCGCGCGGCGTTCGTGAGCGCCTCCTGCGCGATGCGAAAGCAGGCCGTCTCCACCTCGTCGGCGAAGCGCCGGTCCCCGATGCCGCCCTCGTAGGTGCCGGACCACCCGGCCAGCGAGGCCTGTTGTTCCACCATGGCTTCGAGCGCGGCATCGAGCCCGAGGTCATCGAGGGCAATGGGCCGCAGGATCAGGCCCAGCTGCCGGGTATGGTCGATGACCTGCTTGACCAGCTCCGTGCTGGGCTGCACCCGGGCTTCGCCCACGTCGCGCGACAGTTCGGCCAGGCGCATGCGCAGCAGCGTGAGGAACTGGCCGGTCCCGTCATGGAAGTCGCGGGCGATCCGGCCGCGTTCCTGTTCCTGCGCGCGGATCAGCCGCGACGACAGCTCCCGCAGCCGCTCCTTCGCCTCGACGAGGTCCGCATTCGCCCGGGTGAGGTCTGCGGTGCGCCCGGCGACCTCGGCCTCCAGGCGGTTGTTCAGGGCGCGCAGTTCCTCCTGCGCGCGCACCCTCTCCTGGATCTCGGCGTGCAAGGCTTCGTCGGTGCGCCTGCGCTCCGACAGGTCGCGCGTGACCTTGACGAAGCCCTGCAGCTTCCCGTCCGCGTCGTGCAGCGGCGCCACGGAAACGCTGGCCCAGAAACGGGAGCCGTCGCGGCGCACGCGCCAGCCCTCCTCGTCGAACCGGCCGGACTGCGCGGCCAGCGCCAGCACCTGCGCGGGGCGGTCCGCCGCGATGTCCTCCGGCGTGTAGAAGACGGAGAGCGGCCGGCCCAGGATCTCCTCGCGGGTGTAGCCCTTGATGCGCTGCGCCCCGGCGTTCCAGCTGCGCACGAGACCCTCGGGGTCCAGCACGATGATGGCGTACTCGAGGACGCTTTGCGCCATCAGCTCGTCGAGCTTGCGCTGCGTCACGTCGTTGAAGAGGACGCCCACCAGCCGTTGTTCCGGCGCGCCCCAGCGGAACGCATGGACTTCGTACCATTTGCCCGGCGTCGCGGCGCGTTGCTCGAAGCGCGCGGGCTCGCCGGTCCGCGCCACGCCGCCGAAGGCCTGGACCCAGGCATCCTGGAGTTCCGGGGCGAGCTCGCTGATGCGGCGGCCCAGGGCCTGCACCCGGCCGGTCTGCACCTCGTAGGCCCGGTTCACTTCCCGGAGAATGCCGTCCCGCGGATTTCCGGCGTCGTCGAACAGCATCTCGAGGATGCAGAAACCCTCGGCCATGTGGTCGCACAGGAGGCGATACATGGACTCGAACTGGCTTTCACGATCCCGCAATCTGGAGACTCCTGGCTGACGGACGGGCCGCGGCGCGGTGGCGCTGCCGCTGTCCGGGAAGACTGGAACGGTCCCGCATTCTCACCGCGCCTGCCGCTTCACGCCACGCGGCATCCCCGGTTCGTCACAGGAGCAGCGCCGCCGCGATGTTGATCGACAAGGCCAGCAGGGTGGCGTTGAAAAAGAACGCGACGATGCAATGCAGCGTGCCGACACCGCGCAGCCCCGAGCCGTTGAAGCTGATGTCGGCGGTCTGCGCGGAGGTTCCGATGACGCACGCGAAGTGGAAGAAGTCGCCATAGCCCGGCTCCGGCGTGCCGGGAAAGAGCAGCGGGTCGACGCCGCCGTGCACCCGCGCGGCGTAGAAGTCGTGCGCGTAATGCTGCGCGAACAGCACCTGCGTGAACAGCCAGGACGTGAGCACGGTCAGCGCCGCGAGGGCGGTGTGCAGGGCCCTGGCGGGCCCGTGCAGGTTCTTGACCTGCGCGAGCTGGCTACCCACCGCGAGCAGCACGGCCAGCGCCGCCAGCACCACCAGCAGGAGGATGGCCAGGCGCCCTTCGTCCTCCTGCACCGCCCGCTTGCGCAGGGCCTGGACGTGGGCCCCCGTCATGGCGTGCCACGCCAGGCCCAGGTACAGCAGCGCGCCCGCGTTCCAGGCGAGCAGCGCGATCGACGCGTTCGTCGCCGGCAGGACGGCACGCAGCGCCCCGAACAGCACCGCCCCGACGGCTGCGCTGGCGACGAGGCGAGGGCGCGCGCGCAGGGCGGCCCCCAGCGACCGGGGGTGCAAGGAAGGCGGGCGGGTGGAGGCCATGCCCGCGATTCTGCGCGGCGGCCCGCGTCGCAAGCGGTGCTCGATAGTCCCCGTGCGCCGCCCCCAAGGACAAAGCCCCGCATCTGCGGGGCCTGTTCATGGAGCGGCGCGAGGGCGGGCGGTCAGAGCGCCAGCACCCACTTGATGAAGTTGTGCATCGCGCCCTTGTCCTTGACGACCTTGTGCTCCTCCTCGGAGCCGTCGTCCAGCTTCACCTTGGGGCCGGTCGTGAGGAAGGTCTCGAGCTTGGCCTCGGCGTCGCCCTTGCCCTTGTACTTGCTGGCCACCTTCTGGTAGGGCGGGCCCTTCTTGGTCTTGTCGACGGAGTGGCACTTGGTGCAGTTCTCCGCCTTCATGAATTTCTGAGCCGCCTCGGCGTCCTGCGCAGCCGCGGGCAGCGCGAAGAACGCGCCGGCCAGGACCATTGTCATCATCGTTGCGCTGTGCATCGTTTTCATGGAGTTCTCCGGTTGATCACGGGAGTCACTCTGCGCCTGGCAACCTGAACGGAGGGTGAACGCTGGCGCTTTTCCTGGTCATTGCGACTTCGTCAGCCGTTCCCGCAACTCCCGCTTGAGCACCTTGCCGTAGTTGTTCTTCGGCAATGCCTCCACGATCTCGTAGCGCTTGGGCCGCTTGAAGCGGCCGATGTGCTCGAGGCACAGCGCGTCCAGTTCCTCCACCGTGACCTGCAGCCCGGGACGCGCCACGAGGAACGCGACGACGACCTCGCCCCACTCCGGATCGGGGGCGCCGACCACGGCCGCTTCCGCCACCGCGGGATGCAGCAGCAGGACTTCTTCCACTTCGCGCGGATAGATGTTGGAGCCGCCGCTGATCAACACGTCCTTGCTGCGGTCCTTCAGGGTCAGGAATCCGTCCTCGTCCAGGCTGCCCATGTCGCCGGTGAAGAGCCAACCGTCGCGCAGCGCCGCGGCCGTGGCCTCGGCGTCGCGCCAGTAGCCCGCCATCACCGTGTCGCCGCGCACCAGCACCTCGCCCACCCCGCCCGCGGGCAGGGGTTCGCCGTCCTCCGTGGCCACCCGCACCTGCACCGGCGTTTGCGGGAATCCGACGGAGGCGAGGCGCTGCGCGTAGCGGGGATGCTGCGTGTCCTGCAGGAGCCGCCGCGGCAGCGCGGTGATCACCATCGGGCTCTCGCCCTGGCCGTAGATCTGCACGAAGCGCTGACCCAGGATCCGCAGGGCCCGCTGGATGTCCGCCACGTACATGGGGGCGCCGCCGTACACGATCGTCTTGAAGCCGGTGCCCTCGGCGCCGGTGGCCTCGGCATGGTCGACGAGGCGCTTGACGATCGTGGGCGCGGCGAACATCGACAGCCGCCCCACCGTGCGCGCGAGCTCGAACATCTCCGCCGGATCGAAGCCGCCCGACGCCGGGACCACGTGGCGTGCCCCGGCCATCACGTGCGGGATCGCGTAGATGCCCGCGCCGTGCGACATCGGGGCGCCGTAGACGATGGCGTCCTCGGGCTCGATCGCGTCGACGTCCACGAAGTACGTGAGGCCCATCGTCATCAGGTTGCGATGCGTGAGCATCACGCCCTTGGGCTTGCCGGTGGTGCCGCTGGTGTAGAACAGCCACGCCAGGTCGTCCGGCGCGCGCGCGGCCACGGGCACCGGGGGCAGCGAGAAGAGCTCGTCGTACGCCGGGCCGCTCGCGTCCACGGTGCGGCCGGGGGCCTGCAGGCCCGCGCCGACATCGGGCGTGATGAAGGCCCAGCGCGCCTGCGCGTGGTCCAGGATCCACTGCGCTTCGCGCAGGTGCAGCTTGGCATTGACGGGCACCACCGCCAGCCCGGCCCACCAGGCAGCGTAGAGCACCTCCAGGTAAGCCGGGTGGTTGCGCATGAAGACGGCGACGCGGTCGCCCGGCGCGAGGCCGCCGTCCAGCATCGCGGCGGCCAGGCGCGCCACGCGGTCGGCCCACTGGCCGTAATCGAGCACGAGGCGGTCGCCTTCATGCACCGCCGGCCGGCGCGGATCGGCCAATGCAATGCGCAGGAGGGTCTGGGCGAGGTTCATGGCAGGTGATGGAAGATAGTCCGGCGCGGGCCCGGCTGCCAATAGCGTAGAAACACCTCGGGGCAGCCCCGGGGCCGCAGGGTGCGTGCTCAGCCCGCGCCGACCAGCCGTGCCACCAGCTCGCCGGTGGTGGCCGCGCCGAACTTCTTCATCAGGCGCGCGCGGTGCGCCTCCACCGTGCGCGGACTGATGGCGAGCGCACGGCCGATCTGCTTGCTTGTCGCGCCGGCGGCGAGCTGCTGCGCGACCTCGCGTTCCCGCAGCGTCAGGGTGGCGGTCACCGGGCGGCGCTGCGAGATGTCCTCGAACATCCAGACGGCGCAACCGAAGGGGTCGGAGCGGTCCAGCGCGCGGCCCGCCACGTGGCACCAGAACAGCGTGCCGTCCTTGCGCCGCATGATGCGCTCGTCGCTGTACACGCCCGTCTCGCGCATGACGGGCAATCCCAGCTGGCCGACATGCGCGAACTCGTCGGCGGAGGGATACAGCGGCGCCAGCGGCTGCCCCACCAGCTCCCGGACCTCGTAGCCGAACATGCGCGCGAAGGCTTCGTTGCACAGGTCCACGACGCGATCGCGCGACACGCACAGGCCCACCGGCGCCAGCGTGAACGCCAGTTGCAGGGTCTGGAGGATGCGGGCGTCGTCGGTCATGGTGCGGCCTGATTGTGCCGCCGCCACGCCAACCGATCAGGAGGTTTCCCGGGTCGATTGCCAGCCCGCCCGCGCCGGCGCCAGAATGCCCGCCTCGGGAGGTCCCCCATGGCAAGGCTCCGGCTGGTGGTGGTGTGCGCGGCGCTGGCGGGATGCGCCGGCGTTCCGGTGAGCAGCGGCGGCCAGGACGAGATCCTGTTCGCCGGCGCCGAGACGATCCGCATCCTGTGGAATCCGCAGCTCACGAACGAGCGCAACGTGCGGGCCAAGGCCCGGGCCTACTGCAGCGGGAGGGACGTCGACGAGATCGATGCGTCCCCGGTGCCGGGTGCCGCGGACCATCTGCGCGCGAAGACCTGGCACTGCAGGTCGGCCTCCGGCTCCGGAATGTAGGCCGCCCCCACGGCGGCAGGCAGCGCCGGGGCGACCTCGGGCGTGATGGACAATCGGCGGCCCAGGGGAAGAGGTGGACCTGACCTACCGCATTGCCAGGATGCGCCGCAAGGCGCTGGCCGCCACGCGCCGGCCGATGTTCCGTGCCGGCGCGCGCGAATGCGTGCCGATGTCGATCGGCATCGCGGCCTGGGGGCTGGTCGCCGGCGTCGCGATGGCCAAGAGCGGCATGGGCATCCCGCTGGCCATCCTCATGTCCGTGCTCGTCTCCGCCGGGTCCTCGCAGGTGGCGGCGCTGCCCCTGATCGCCGGCGACGCGCCGATGTGGGTGGTGTGGGCCACGGTGGCCTGCGTCAACCTGCGCTTCCTCGTCTTCAGCTTCCAGTACCGCCCGTACTTCGCCCACCTGCCGCGCCGCCGGCGCGTGGTCCTCAGCTACTTCATGGGCGACACCATCTTCGCCCTGTTCCTGCGCCGCTATCCCGAGCCGAAGCGCGCGCCGGGGCAGGTGGACTACTTCTGGGGCGCCGCCGTCGTCACCTACGGCGCCTGGCAGCTGGCGGTGATCGCGGGCATCGTGGCCGGCAATGCGATCCCGCCCGAATGGGGCATCGGCTTCGCCGGCACCATGGCGCTGCTGGCGCTCACCTGCAGCCAGCTGCGCACGCGTTCGACCTGGGTCGCGGCGCTGGTGGCCGCGTGCGCGGCCGTCGCCGCCTATGCCTTGCCCTTGCGGCTGAACATCGTCGTCGCGATTTCCGCGGCGGTGGCGATCGGCGTGCTGGCGCAGCACACGCGCGGCAAGGACGCGTCGTGACGATGGACAGGACACCGTGAGCCCGCTCGAGATCTTCTTCACCATCCTCGGCATGGCAGCGGTCACGCTCCTGTGCCGCGCGTTCTTCCTGCTTCCCGAGGAGGAGCTGCCGATGCCGCGCTGGCTGCGCGAAGGCCTGCGCTACGCGCCCATCGCGGCCCTGGCCGCCGTCGTCGCGCCCGAGATCGTGATGACGCAGGGCCACCTGGTGCAGACCTGGCGCGATGCGCGCATCTTCGGCGCGCTCGCGGGGCTGGCGTTCTACACCTGGCGGCAGGACCTGTTCGGCACCATCGTGTGCGGCACGGGGGTGATGCTGGCGCTGCGCTTCGGGCTGGGGTGGTAGCGCTACTGCACTTTCAGGTAGTACGTGATGTCCTGGACGTTGCCCTCCGTGCAGCCGGTGGCGAGCCACCGGATCCGGTGGTTGCCGGCAGCCAGTTCCTGGACGAACAGGTAGTAGCCTTCTTCCGCGGACGGGCTGAACACGAGTTCGGGGACGACCGTCTCGTCGAGACCGAAGAGGTTGCCCGGCGGCAGTTGCACGTTGAACAGCGGCGAAGGGCTTCCCTTCGCACCGGTGAAGTAGCCGGTCGGCTTGTTGATCGCCTTGTCGTCGATCCACGCCTCGATGGTGACCGGGTCCTTGCACGCGGCGGCCGCGCGCATGAAGGCGTCGGTGCGCTGTTCGGGCGGATCGCTGAGGAAGGCGCCCATGAAGTTGTTGATCAGCGGGAAGAACAGTGCCTTGCGCGCGGGAACGGTGCAGGTCCGCACCACGCTGCCGGCCCCGGCCAGTGCTCCGGCCAGGAACCACACGTCGCCCACCTGCCGCTCGGCGCAATGGCTCCCGTCGGTGTCCGCGAGCGGATTGCTGGTGGCCGGGACCCCGAGCACCCACTGCCACCATTGCGCCGCCCAGCGGCCGTAGCTCTGGCCGTCGGGCGTGGTGTGGATGGGCGCCACGCGCACGTCCGCCCCGGGGGCGGAAGCCGCGGTCGGGGCCGGCGCCTTCGCGGCGCTCACCGGTGCGGCATCGGGGGCGCACCTGCGCGCCGGCCCGGCACCGAGGCAGGCGCCGGCGTCGGCCACCGACAGCCAGGCCGATGCGGCCAGGAGCACGGCGGTGGCGAAAATGCGATTGTTCTTGCGGTCCATGAAGGCCTCCTTGTTGGCGGATCCGTCGAAAGAGCGCCTGTCGGCAGCGGGCTCTTCCTCAGGGTTCTGCCGTCGATCCAGGACGCCCCGGAAATCCTAGGTTTGGGTATCGGCCAAAGTTTGATGGCTGTCATGTTCGACGACGCCACCGCGCAGGAAAAACGCCATGGTTAGGCGCTTCCCCTAACCAGTGCCTTCGCCCCGCCCGCCGAAGACGATCGCGCAGCGCCAGCCGCGCCCGTCCGGGCCGCTGCCGAAGGTCACCGGCGCCTGCAGCAACTGCGCGTAGAAGGTCACCAGCGCGAGCCCCACGCCGCCGCCGGTGCCGCTGCCGGGGCCGACGCCGCGCACGCCGCGCTTGAGCATTTCCGGTTGTCGCTCCGCGGGGATGCCCGGCCCGTTGTCCTGCACCGACAGCACGGTGCGGCCGCCCTCCTGCTGCACGGCCACCGTCACGACCGGACGGCCCTCGGCCGTCACGGCCCCGTGCCGCAAGGCGTTTTCCAGCAGGTTGTCGAGGATGCTTTCGATCAGCGTCATGTCCGCCTGCACCGTGGCGGGCGTGTCGACGCCTTCGGCGCCCAGGTCCACGCCCTGCTTGTCGGCGCGCGGCAGGAAGCGCATCACGGCCTGCTGCACGGCCTCGTCCAGCCGCACCGGCACGAGCTGCAGCGCCGTGCCCGCCTCGTAGGCGAGGGCCAGCGCCAGCAGCTTGTCCAGCACCTGGCTGGCGCGCGACTCGCTGGCGGCGATGCCCTGCAACTGCTCGCGCCAGACCTCCGGGTCGCGGTGCCGCAGGCCGTACTCCGCCTGCGCGCGGATGCCCGCCAGCGGCGTGCGCAGTTCGTGCGCCACGTTGCCGGTGAACTCGCGCTGCCCGCGCGCGCTTTCCTCCAGCCGCGCCAGCAGCAGGTTGATGGACTCGGCGAGGTCGTGCGCTTCGGCCGAATCGGCCTGCACCGGCACGGGCGTGAAATCGCCCGCCCGCCGTTCCTCCACCGCCGTGCGCAGTTTCGACAGCGGCGCGATGTCCTGCGCGATCGAGCGGTGCAGGCGCCAGGCCAGCACGAGCAGCAGCAGCACCTGCGGCGCCAGCGAGAAGGCGAGCAGCTCGCGCAGCAGCCGCGAGCGCTCGCTCGTGCTCTGGGCCACGGAGACCGAGAACATCGACGGCCCCGCCACGGCCAGCGTCACGACGCGGAAGCGCCGCCCGCCGAGGTCCGCATCCTGGAAGCGATGGCCGGGCGCGACCAGCCGCGGCGCGCCGGGCAGGGCCGCGTCGCCGGCGAGCAGCACGCCGTCGGCGCCGCGCACCGTGAACAGCACGGTCTCGTTCTGGTCGAACAGGACGTCCTCCACCTCGCGCGGCGTGAGCTGCAGCGCGAGGCGCTGGTCCTGCACCTGCACCTTGGAGGCGAGCAGGTACGCGTCGTCCAGCAGCGCGCGGTCGAAGGCCTGCCGCGTGAACCACTGGCCCACGCCGACGGCCACCACCGAGCCGAGCAGCCACACCGCCCCGAGCCACAGCAGGACGTGCCGAAGGACGTTCTCGCGCAGGGACGGCGGTCCCCGCCGCAACCTCACTTGGTTTCCTCCAGCAGGTAGCCCAGCCCCCGCAGCGTGCGGATCTGCACGCCGGAGTCGACCAGGCGCTTGCGCAGGCGCGAGATGAAGGCCTCCAGCGCGTTCTCGGTCAGCAGCTCGCCGAGTTCCGAGAGCTTCAGCGACAGCTCGCGCTTGCTGACCACGCGGCCGGCCGGCGTCATCAGCTCCCACAGCACCTCGAACTCGCGGGCGGGCAGCTGCAGCAGCTCGCCGTGCATCAGGATGCGGCGCGCGCGCCGGTCCAGTGCCAGCGCGCCGACCTCGACGTGGTCCGCGGTGCCCTGGTTGCGGCGCACCAGGGCGCGCAGGCGCGCCTCCAGCTCGTCGAGGTCGAACGGCTTGCCCAGGTAGTCGTCGGCGCCGGCGTTGAGGCCTTCGATGCGCTCCGAGGTGCGGTTGCGCGCCGTCAGCACCAGCACCGGCGTGTGGTCGCCGCGGGCACGCGCGCTGCGCAGCAGGCCCAGGCCGCTGCCCAGCCCGCTGAGCGCATGCTGCGAATGCGGCAGGTTCAGGTCCAGCACCACCACGTCGAAGGACTGCACGCGCCAGATGTGGTCGCCGGCGGCGATGTCGCCGGCTTCGTCGACGCGGCAGCCCGCATCCTCCAGGCTGCGCCGGATCACCTGCCGCAGGGTCGGATCATCTTCCACCAGCAAGACACGCATGAGCAGGGTGTAGCGCGATGGCGCGCCGCGCGCGCTACGTGGTTCCACTTACGGGCAGGTCAGGGGCTGGTCAGACAGCGCCGTCCATAAAGACCCTTCAAAGGTGAGAGGCGCGCCCATGGACCTGGTTTCCAACCTGATGACGGGTTTCGGCGTGGCCGTCACGCCGATCAACCTCCTGTACTGCTTCATCGGCTGCCTGCTGGGCACGCTGATCGGCGTGCTCCCCGGCATCGGGCCCGTGGCCACCATCGCCATGCTGCTGCCCGCCACCTACGCGCTGCCGCCCGTGTCGGCGCTGATCATGCTGGCCGGCATCTACTACGGCGCGCAGTACGGCGGCTCCACCACCGCCATCCTGGTCAACCTGCCCGGTGAATCGTCCTCGGTGGTGACGGTCATCGACGGCTACCAGATGGCCCGCCAGGGCCGCGCGGGTCCGGCGCTCGCCGCCGCCGGCCTGGGCTCGTTCTTCGCCGGCTGCGTGGGCACGCTGATCCTGGCGGCGTTTGCCGCGCCACTGACCGAAGTCGCGTTCAAGTTCGGCCCGGCCGAATACTTCTCGCTGATGGTGCTGGGCCTGATCGGCGCGGTGGTGCTGGCCTCG
The DNA here is from genome assembly GCF_037890035.1 of Ramlibacter sp. AN1133. Taxonomy (NCBI): domain Bacteria; kingdom Pseudomonadati; phylum Pseudomonadota; class Betaproteobacteria; order Burkholderiales; family Comamonadaceae; genus Ramlibacter; species Ramlibacter sp. AN1133. Next base: position 14,709 of record NZ_JBBKTQ010000002.1, on the reverse strand, counting down.
GGTTCGCTGATCAAGGCGATCGCCATGATCGTGCTGGGCCTGCTGATGGGGCTCGTGGGCACCGACGTGAACTCCGGCGTGGCGCGCTTTTCCTTCGACATCCCGGAACTCACCGACGGCATCGGCTTCATCACCATCGCCATGGGCGTGTTCGGCTACGGCGAGATCATCAGCAACCTGGGCAAGAGCGACGAACACCGCGAGGTCTTCACCGCCAAGGTGCAGGGCCTGTTCCCGACGCTGGTGGACTTCAAGCGCATGCTGCCCGCCGTCATCCGCGGCACCTTGCTCGGCTCCGCGCTGGGCATCCTGCCCGGTGGCGGGGCGCTGCTCGCGTCCTTCGCCGCCTACACCGTGGAGAAGAAGACGAAGCTCAAGCCCGGCGAGGTGCCCTTCGGCAAGGGCAACATCCGCGGCGTGGCCGCGCCCGAGTCGGCCAACAACGCCGGCGCGCAGACCTCCTTCATCCCGCTGCTCACGCTGGGCATTCCGCCCAACGCCGTGATGGCGCTGATGGTGGGCGCGATGACCATCCACAACATCCAGCCGGGCCCGCAGGTCATGACCAGCAACCCGCAGCTGTTCTGGGGCCTGATCGCCTCGATGTGGATCGGCAACCTGATGCTCGTGATCCTGAACCTGCCGCTGATCGGCATGTGGATCAAGCTGCTGACGGTGCCCTACCGCTGGCTGTTCCCGGCGATCGTGCTGTTCTGCGCGATCGGTGTCTATTCGACCAACAACAACACCTTCGACATCTGGCTGGTGGGACTCTTCGGCGTGGTGGGCTACCTGTTCATCAAGCTGGGATGCGAGCCGGCGCCGCTGCTGCTCGGATTCATCCTCGGGCCGATGATGGAGGAGAACCTGCGCCGCGCGCTGCTGCTGTCGCGCGGGGACTGGAGCGTGCTCGTCACGCGGCCACTCTCGGCGGGCCTGCTGGCCGCGGCGCTGCTGCTGGTCGTGATCGTGGCGCTGCCCTCCATCAAGGCGCGGCGCGAGGAAGCCTTCGTCGAGGACTGAGGCGCGCTACTGCCGCCACGCCTGCAGCAGCACCGCCGGCCACACCACCGCCGGCAGGAACAGCACCAGCCCCGGTTGCGCGGGGCTGACGATCAGCGGGAACGAGCGGTGCGCCAGCACGGTTCCCGGCAGGTAGCCGCGGTCGAACCACGTGCTGGCGATCTTCAGCGGATACGGGCTGATCGAGGCCGGCACGTCGAGGCCGAAGGCGCGCGTCGTCTCGTCGGCCAGGTACTTCGAGATGCCGGCCAGCGCCGGGTCGTCGAAGGGCTTGCCCTTCAAGGCCAGGATCGCCTGCGCCACCTCGTCCAGCGCGGCGGCCGGCGCCCGGCCGGTCGGGTCGTAGACGACTTCGCCCGGCGCGCCGCCATGCGGCTCGGGCGTGAAGAGCACCTGGTTGGCCTGGATCACCGCGCCCCACACCACGCGGCCGCTGCGCAGCACGTGCGGCACGGCGGCGAAGAGGCTCGCCAGCGGGTCCTTCGCGACCCAGGGCGGAGGCAGGATGTCCAGCGACGCGCGGTCGCGGGCGCCGCAGCGCGAAAGGGCTTCCTGCAGGTCGAGCGGATAGCCGAAGCCGGGCGCGGCGGGCAGCGGCATCGCGCTGCCCTGCACCGGCGCGGGAATCAGCGCGCCGCAACTGAAGGCGACGCTCTTGTCGCCGGCGGCCGAGAACAGCCGCGCGCAGATGGACACCAGCGGCGCGAAATCCGCGATCCGCGCGGCCGACCCCGGGAAGTTGCACACGATGCTGTTCTCGAAGACACGCTCGCCGAGCTCGCCCTGCAGCCGCGCGAGGCCGGAGTGCTCGTGCGCCACCCATTCCGGCGCGCAATGCAGCGAGCGCCCGATCACGTCGGCGGCGTAGAAGGCCAGCAGGTACAGCAGGTTCTGGCCGGACTGCTCCGCCAGGAAGGCTTCGCGCTGCGGCTTCTTGGCCGTGCGCAGCGCGTCGAGGAAGGTGTCGATGCGCGCCAGGCTCGCCGGCGAGTGGTCGAGGGCGAGGCGGCGCAGCAGCGGCTCGAAGGCGACGCCGCCGGGAATCTCGGAGCGCTGCTCCCAGGCCTGCAGGGTACAAAGGGCGCTGAGGGCGGGAGTCACGTGGCGGCTTGGGGGTAGGGCACTTCGGTGGGCTGGGCGGCTGCGATCACGCCGCCCCCCAGGCAAACTTCGCCATCGTAGAGCACGGCCGACTGGCCGGGCGTCACCGCCCATTGAGGGTCGTCAAATTCGAGCCGGAAACCGTCGCGCGTGCGCATCAGCGTGCACGGCGCATCGGCCTGCCGGTAGCGCGTCTTGGCGCCGTAGGCACCGGGCGCGGGCGGCTCGCCGGCGACCCAGCTCGCGTCGTCGGCTTCGAGCGCGCACGACTGCAGCCAGGGATGGTCGTGGCCCTGCACCACCCACAGCGTGTTCTTCGCCATGTCCTTGCGCGCGACGAACCACGGCGCGTGCTCGCCGCCACCGCGCTGCGCGCCCTTGTCCTTGATGCCGCCGATGCCCAGGCCCTGGCGCTGGCCCAGCGTATAGAAGGACAGGCCCACGTGCTTGCCGATCACGCGCCCCTTCGGGTCCTTGATCGGACCCGGCTCCTTGCTGATGTAGCGGTTCAGGAAATCGCGGAAGGGCCGCTCGCCGATGAAGCAGATGCCGGTCGAGTCCTTCTTCTTCGCGTTGGGCAGGCCGATCTCCTCCGCCAGCCGGCGCACTTCGGTCTTGCGCAGCTCGCCGACGGGGAACAGGGTCCTGGCCAGCTGGGACTGGTTCAGGCGGTGCAGGAAGTAGCTCTGGTCCTTGCTCTCGTCCAGGCCCTTCAGCAGTTCGAAGCGGCCCGCGCGTTCGCGCACGCGCGCATAGTGACCCGTCGCGATCTTCCCGGCGCCCAGGCGCATGGCGTGGTCGAGGAAGGCCTTGAACTTGATTTCGGCGTTGCACAGCACGTCGGGGTTGGGCGTGCGGCCGGCCTGGTATTCGCGCAGGAATTCGGCGAAGACGCGGTCCTTGTATTCGGCGGCGAAGTTGACGTGCTCGATCTCGATGCCGATCACGTCCGCGACGGCGGCCGCGTCCACGAAGTCCTCGTTGGACGAGCAGTATTCGCTGTCGTCGTCGTCTTCCCAGTTCTTCATGAACAGGGCGACGACCTCGTAGCCCTGCTGCTTGAGCAGGTACGCGCTGACCGCGGAGTCCACGCCCCCGCTCAGACCGACGACGACGCGTGGCTTGCGATCCATGTGTGCGATTATCCCTGTGCGACCTTTTCCCCATGCTGCAACGGCCCAACCACGCGCAGCTGCCCCGGCAGCGGATGTCGCCCGAGGCGCTTGCCGCCACCGGGGCGCTGCACGTCGCGCTCGCCTGGATGCTGCTGCAATACGCCCCGGTGCAGCAGGCCGTGCGCTACGTGATCTACCAGGCGGTGAAGCCCGCAACTACGCCCGCGGCGACCGCGCCCGGCAGCCACGCGATCACGCTGCCGCCGGCGCGCGGGATCCAGGGCGACCCGCTCGCGGTGTTCACGCTGCGGCCCGATTCCAGCCTGCCGCTGCGGGCCACGGACACGCTGCCGCAACCGAGCGAGACCCGCAAGCCGCGCAACCGGCGCCAGCAACCCGATGCGCCGCAGCCGGATGCCGCGCCGGCGGCACGACTGCGCACCGACACGCAGCTGAGCCCGCCGCAGCCCGCGCCCGAGCCGCCGCCGCAGCCGGTGGAGCCGCCGCCGCAGGCCGTCGCGCCGGCGCCGGAGCCCCCACCGCCGCAGCCGCCGCCGATTCCCGTGCCGATGCCGGTGCCCGTGCCCGCACCCGCACCCGCACCCGCACCCGCCCCGGTCCCCGAGCCGGCGCCGCCGCGCGAGCCGGAGCCCGTGCCCGTGCCGCAGCCGCCGGTCCCCCTCCCGGCGCCCGCGCCGGTTCCGGCCCCTGCGCCCCTGCCGGCGCCGGTTCCCGCCCCGGTGCCGACCCCGGTGCCCGCACCGCCGGCGCCGGCCCCTGCTCCCGCGCCCGAGCCAGTGCCGGCGCCCGCGCCGGCGCCGGCCCCTGCGCCCGTCCCGGCGCCGCCCGCACCGGCTCCCGCGCCGGCCCCCGTTGCAGCGCCGGCTCCCGCGCCCGCGCCTGCGGTCGCCGCGCCGGTCCCGTCAGCGGCTCCTCCCGCCGCGGCCACCGCACCCCCCGCGGCCGCCACGCCCGCCCCTTCGCGCGACCAGGGGCCCACCATCGACGTGCCGGTGGCGCCCGGCTCGCCGCGGGGCGGATCCGCCGTCCCGGTCCCGGTCCCCGGCTCCGGCCCCGGCCCCGGCCCCGGCTCCAGCCCCGGCTGGGGCGCGCCGGGCGTCGCACCGCCGACCGTCGCGCGTCCGCCGGCCTTGCCGCCGGCGCCGGTGATCCTTCCGCCTTCGCCGCTGCCGTCGCTGCAGGGCCCCTACCGCCCGCCGCAGCGCCGCAGCCTGGCCGACATGGCCAACGAGCAGCTGCGCCGAGGCACGCCACGCGACCCGCTCGCCGAGGGTATGGAAGACGCCGCACGGCAGGACTGCCTGCGCGGCGACGGCAAGCAGGGCGCCCTCGGCGGCCTGCTCAATGCCCCCTCGGTGGTGGGCCGCGCGCTGTCGGGCACCTGTCCGAAGTAACCCGGTTGCCGCTGCCGGCGCCGGCCCTTACGCTGCCCCTTCCCCCGAGAAGGAGTGCGCAGTGCAGGAGAAACCGGGCGTCCTCGCGATTCCCTCGATGAAGGCCCGTTGTTCGCAGGCCGAGTGGCAGGCCCGCGTGGACCTCGCCGCGTGCTACCGGCTCGTGGAGCTGTTCGGCATGGCCGACATGATGGCCAACCACATCTCGGCGCGCGTGCCCGACGAGGAGGGCGCCTTCCTCATCAACCCCTACGGGATGATGTACGAGGAGATCACGGCCTCCAGCCTGCTGAAGGTGGACTTCGAGGGCCGGATCCTCGCCGGCCCCGACTTCGGCGCGCTGAACTACGGCGTCAACCAGGCCGGCTACGTGATCCACAGCGCCGTGCACCGCGCGCGACCGGAGGTCGGCTGCGTGATCCACACGCACAGCTGGGCGTCGATGGCGGTGTCGGCACTCGATGGCGGACTGCTGCCGATCACGCAGACGGCGATGCGCTTCCTGAAGATCGGCTACCACGACTACCAGGGCGTGGTGTTGGACACGGCCGAACAGGCTTCGCTCGTCGAGGACCTGGGCGCGGGCGAGGCGCTGGTCCTGCGCAACCACGGCGTGCTGGTGGTGGGGCGCACCTGCGGCGAGGCCTTCAACTGGACGCACCGGCTGGAACTCGCCTGCCGCTCGCAGATCGCCGCCATGTCCTGCAACAGCCCGCTGCGCGCCGTGCCGCAACAGGTGCTGGAAGAGACCTGGAACAACTACCAGCCCGGCACCCGCCGGCCCTACGGCGTGATGGAGTGGCCCGCGCTGCTGCGCAAGCTCGATCGCCTCGACCCCGGCTATCGCGACTGAAGTTCCCGTCGTCTCAGGAGATGCCATGAGCAGCACCCCTTCCGCCCTGCGCCGCCGCCAGTTCGTGCTCGCCGCCGGCGCCGCGGCCTGGCCGGGCGGCAACGCTCTCGCGCAGGCGTCGGACTACCCGAACAAGCCGGTGCGCATCCTGGTGGCCTTCACCGCCGGCGGCACCACGGACCTGCTGGCGCGCGCCGTGGGCCAGAAGCTCACCGAGAAGTACAAGCAGCCCTTCCTGGTCGACAACAAGCCGGGCGGCGGCGGCAACATCGGCACCGAGATGGCGGCCAAGGCCGCGCCGGACGGCTACACGCTGCTGGTCGGCTCGGTCGGCCCCATCGCGGTGAACCCGACGCTGTTCAGGAAGCTGAACATCGATCCGCTGACGGACCTGGTGCCGGTGGTGCAGATCGCGGAAGTGCCCAACGTGCTGGTGGTGCACCCCGACGTGCCCGCGAAGACGCTGGAGGAGTTCGTCGCCTACGCGCGCTCGCAACCGGGCAGGCTCAATTACTCGTCGACCGGCATCGGCACCTCCTCGCATCTCTCGGGCTTCATGCTGGGCCAGCGCATCTCCGCCGACATGCAGCACGTGCCGTACAAGGGCGCCGAGGCGCTGAAGGACCTGCTGGCCGGCCGCGTGCAGTTCATGTTCGCGACCATCCCCTCGGTGATCCAGCACATCCACGCCGGCAAGCTGCGGGCGCTGGCGGTCACCAGCGCGAACCGCTCGCGCTCGATGCCGGAGGTGCCGACGGTGGCCGAGCGCGGCTTCCCCGGCTTCGAGGCGGGATCGTGGTTCGGCTTCTTCGCGCCCAGGGGCACGCCCGAGTCCGTGATCGCGGAGTTGAACAAGGCCGTGAACGAGGCGCTGCCCGGGCTCGAGCAGCAGATGGTCAAGGAGGGCGCCGACCCCGTCGGCGGCTCGCCCCACCAGTTCGGCCTGTTCGTGCGGCGCGAATACGAGAAGTGGAAGGGCGTGGTGCGCGAATCGCGCGCCACCGCGGAGTGAGCCTGCCGCTGCGCATCCTGCTGTCGCGCGCGGCCGGCGAGCGCCTCGCGCCCGGGATCGCCGCGGCCCTCGGAGAGCGCCCGCACGTGCTGGTCGCACCCGAGCGCGGCGTGGACGCGGACCTCGCCTTCGTGAGCCGCGACGTCACCGGCCTGTCCACCAAGTTCGAGCTGCAGCCCGCCACGCAGGCCTTCTACGAGGCGATGGAAGCTGCGCTGTCGCTGCGCTGGGTCCACATCCACTCCGCCGGGGTGGACCGGCCGGTGTACCAGCGGCTGCGCGCGCGCGGCGTGCAGGTGACGACCTCCTCGGGCGCCAATGCGACGGTGGTGGCGCACAGCGCGCTGGCCGGCGTGCTGGCCCTGGCGCGCCACCTGCCGCAGCTGTGAGCGGCGCAGTGCGAAGGCCGATGGTCGCCGCTGATCGCCACCGCGCTGCCGCGCGACCTCGACGGCCAGCACGCGGTGCTGGTGGGCTGGGGGCCGATCGGGCAGGAGATCGGCCGTCTGCTGCTGGCGTTCGGCCTGCGCGTGACGGTCGTGCGGCAGCAGGAGCGGCCGGCCGGCGAGGGCTTCGCCACCGTTGCCGCCGGCCGGCTGCGCGACGTCCTGCCCGAGGCCGACTGGCTGCTGCTGGCATGCCCGCTCACCGATGCGACGCGCGGGCTGATCGACGCGCACAAGCTGGCGCTGCTGCCCGGGCGCGCGCGGCTGGTCAACGTCGCCCGCGGCGAACTGGTCGACGAGCCGGCACTGGTGGCCGCGCTGCAATCGGGCCGCTTGGCCGGCGCCTTCCTCGACGTGTTCGCGCACGAGCCGCTGCCGGCGGACTCGCCGCTGTGGACGCTGCCGAACGTGATCGCGACGCCGCACAGCGCCGGCTTCTCCGCCGGCAACTCTGCCCGCGTGGAGCGCCTGTTCCTGGACAACCTGCGCCGCTGGTGCGCGGGCGAGGGCCTGCGCAACCTCGCCGCCTGAACAACGGGGAAATTCGATGGACCTGCAACTTTCCGACAAGACCGCGCTGGTGACCGGCGCTTCCACCGGCATCGGTCGCGGCATCGCGCTGGCGCTCGCGGCCGAGGGCGTGCAGGTGGCGATCGCCGCGCGCCGCGTGAACCTGCTGGAGGAACTGGCGGCGCACATGGTGGACCAGGGCTACGCCCGCCCGGTGGTGATCGGCTGCGACCTGTACGAGGAGGACGCCGCGGTGACGCTGGCCGGCGCCGCCGTGCAGGGCCTGGGCCACGTCGACATCCTCGTGAACAACGCGGGCGGCTCGCGCAGCTTCACCGAGCTGCACGTGAGCGAGGAGCGCTGGCAGGAAGCCATGACGCTCAACTTCCACCGGCCGCGCCAGATCGCCGACGCGCTCATCGACGGCATGATCGCGCGCGGCTGGGGCCGCATCATCAACATCACCGGCAAGAGCGAGCCGGAGCACGTCAACGGCGCCTTCTGCGCCAAGGCGGGCATCCACAGCTGGGCCAAGGGGCTGTCGCGCATGGTGGGCAAGCACGGCATCACCGTGAACTGCGTGCCGCCGGGGCGCATCCATTCCGAGCAGATCCTGCGCAACTACACGCCCGAGTACCGGCAGTGGCAATCGGAGCACGAGATTCCCGTCGGCCGCTACGGCGAGCCGGAGGAACTCGCCAACCTGGTGGCCTTCCTCGCTTCGCCGCGCGCGGCGTACATCACCGGCGCGGTGATCCCGGTCGATGGCGGCCTGCGCCGCTACCAGTTCTGAAACGACGAGGAGCCCGCATGTCCCTCTCCATCCGCCGCCGGCAGTTCGTGGCCGGGACCGCAGCGCTTGCCACCGCGCCCCTGCTGCGCGCGCAGACCGCGTGGCCGTCCAGGCCGATCCGCTTCCTGGTGCCGTTCGCCCCGGGCGGCACGTCGGAGATCGTCGCCCGGTCCGTCGCCGCGGAACTGACGAAGCAGCTGGGGCAGAGCGTGTTCGTCGAGAACAAGCCGGGCGGCGCCGGCGTGGTGGCGATGGCCGAGGCCGCGCACGCGCCGCCCGACGGCCACACCATCATCCTGGGCCACGTCGGCACGCTGGCGGTGAACCCGTACATGCTGGCCAACCAGCCCTACGACGTGAACAAGGACTTCGTGCCGGTCACGCTGCTGGCCAAGGTGCCCAACGTGTTCGTGATCCATCCCGACGTGCCGGCGAAGAACTTCCGCGAGTTCGTCGCGTACGTGAAGGCGCATCCGGGCCAGCTCAGTTACGGCTCCGCCGGCAACGCGAGTGCCGGCCACCTGGCGATGGAGTACCTGAAGCTGGTGACGGGCATGTTCATCACGCACATCCCCTACCGCGGCACCGGCCCGCAATTGACGGACCTGCTGGCCGGCCGCACCCAGGCTTCGTCCGCCGGCATGCCGGCGCTGGGGGCGCACATCCGCGCCGGCAAGCTGCGGGCGATCGCCGTCGGCACGCACGAGCGCATCCCCGCGCTGCCCGACGTGCCCACGGTGCAGGAGATGGGCTACAAGGACTTCGAGACCTCGCAGTGGTACGGCATCCTGGCGCCCGCCGGCACGCCGCCGGAGATCGTCAAGCGGCTCCAGGAGGAGTCGTACAAGGCCCTGCGCTCCAGCGCGGTGACCGAGCGCTTCGCGACCGACAACGCCGTGGGCGGCGGCGGCCCGCCGGCGGAGTTCGCCGCGTTCATCGCCAAGGAGCAGAAGACCTGGCGCGAGATCGTGCGCAAGGCGCAGATCCGGGCCGATTAGGAGGGCGGATCAACGCCAGGTCACCGGATGCCGCACGGCGCGCACGCCGGCGAGCCGGCCGTACAGGCAGTGCGGCCGGTAGATCTCGTGCCAGGGCCAGACCAGGCGCGGCGCCTCCAGCGGGGCGATGAGCGGCGAGGCGTCGTCGAGCGTCTCGGCCGCCACCCGCGGGGTGAGGAGCGCGGCCAGGACCCAGGCCACGACGGCCAGCCAGAAGGCCACCCTGAGCAGCACGCGCGAATCGTGCTCGTGCCGGTGTGCAAGAGAGGTCGGTGCCATGCGCGTCTCCCGGGGCTGCCTTGATGGGAAGCCTAGGCGCCGTTGTCGCGCCAACCTTGCGCCGCGTCAAGACACGCGGCGAGCGGGGTTACTCCGGCTCCTCGACCGCTTGCCGGCGCTCGTCCTGCGCCTGCGGCCCGTGGACGCTCGGGTCGCAGTACACGGCCGACAGCGGCAGGCGCACGCCCTGCAGGTAGTCGTCGAGGCAGCGCAGGACCAGGGGGCTGCGGTGGCGGTCGGCGGTGGCGCGCAGTTCATCCGCCGTCATCCACAGGGTGCGCACGATCCCGTGGTCCAGCGCGCGGCCGGCCACGTGCTCGCCCAGCTCGCCGGTGAAGGCGAAGCGCAGGTAGGTGATGTCCTCGCCCGTGGTGGAGCGCTGGAAGCGCGAGATGTACACGCCCAGCAGGGCGGTGGGCCGGAAACGCCAGGCGGTCTCCTCCAGGGCCTCGCGGGCGCAGCCTTCGGCCGGGGTCTCGCCCGGGTCCAGGTGGCCCGCCGGGTTGTTGATCTTCAGACCTTCCGAGGTCTCTTCCTCGATCATGAGGAAGCGGCCGTCCCGCTCGATCACTGCGGCCACGGTCACGCTGGGTCGCCAACGATTGCTCATGGCCGATTATTGATTGGTTGAGACAGAATGGGGGCGCCCAGGCTTCCACTTCGTCCCTCCATGCTGCTCCGCGTCCTCGCGCTGCTTTCGCTCGTCCTGCTCCCCGTCGCCAGCCTGGCGCAGGGGACGCTGCCCTCCATCCAGGCGCCGGCGGCGGCCAATCCCTACGGGCTGGGCGCGCTGTGGGCCCAGGGCGACATCGTCTCGCGGGCCACGATCGTGATCCTGGTGATCATGTCGCTGGCGAGCTGGTACGTGCTGGTGGCCAAGCTGCTGGCCCAGCGCCGCATGGGCGGCCAGGGGCGGGCCGCCAACGCCAGCTTCTGGAAGGCGGACACCGTTCGCCAGGGGGCCCGGGCGCTGCAGCCGGGCAGCCCCTACCGCTTCATCGCGGAATCGGCGCTGGAGGCCACGCGCAAGCACGAGGGGCTGATCGGCAAGGTGGACCTGAATACCTGGGTGGGGCAGAGCATCGAGCGGGCCGTGGCCACGGTGCACAGCCGCACGCAGGAAGGGCTGGCGGTGCTGGCCACGGTGGGCTCGACGGCGCCCTTCGTGGGCCTGTTCGGCACCGTCTGGGGCATCTACAACGCGCTGGTGCGCATCGGCGCCTCGGGCACGGCCTCGATCGACAAGGTGGCCGGGCCGGTGGGCGAGGCGCTGATCATGACGGCGATCGGCCTGGCGGTCGCGGTGCCGGCGGTGCTGGGCTACAACTGGCTGGTCCGCCGCAACAAGGTGGCGATGGACACGGTGCGGGCCTTCGGCTCCGACCTGCACACGGTGCTGCTGGCCACCGGCGAGAAGGGGGCCTGAGGTGGCGATCCAGTACAGCGATCCGCAGGCGGGCGAGGACGCGCTGATCGCGCAGATCAACACCACGCCGCTGGTGGACGTGATGCTGGTGCTGCTGATCATCTTCCTGATCACGATTCCGGTGGTGAACAGCTCGATCGCGGTCACGCTGCCGCGCGAGCAGAACCAGCGCGTGGACGCGCAGCAGGAGAACGTGATCGTCACCGTCGATGCGCAGGGCGCGGTCTACTGGTTCGACACGCCGCTGCCGGACCGCGCCGCGCTGGTGCAGCTGCTGCAGAAGATCGCCGCGATGCAGCCGCAGCCCGAGGTGCACATCCGCAGCGACGTGCGCGCCGATTACGCGCCGGTGGGCGGCGTGGTGCTGGCCGCGCAGCAGGCGGGCATCGCGCGCATCGGCTTCCTCACCGAGCCGCCGGAGCGCTGAATGCACATCCGCGCCGGCAGCGAGCCCGATCCCGAGCCGATGGTGGACATCAACACCACGCCGCTGGTGGACGTGCTGCTGGTGCTGATCGTGATGCTGATCATCACCATCCCGATCCAGCTGAATGCCGTGTCGCTGGAGATGCCGGGGCGCAACGCGCCGACGCCGCCGGTGCAGCCCACGATCGTGCAGCTGGAGGTGGATGCCGGCGGGCATTTCGTGTGGAACGGCGAGCCGCTGGCCGACCGCGGCGCGCTGGAGGGCAAGCTGCGCGAGGCCGCCGCCGAGGCCGACCCGCCGGAGATCCACCTGCGGCCGCATCCGCGCGCCAAGTACGAGGCGGTGGCGGCGGCGCTGACCAGCGCGCAGCGCCTCGGGCTGGGCAAGATCGGCCTGGTGGGGACGGAGCAGTTCGCGCAGTGAGCGCTGCCCGGCCGCCCGAAGGCGCTCGCCCCGTCCGCTTGCGGAGGGGGGAGGCGGAGCACGAAGAGCGCAGCCTGGGGGAGGTTCTCCAGTGAACCCGCAGGAAGCCGCGCGGCTGGCGATCATGTTGGGCGTGGTGCCCTTGTGGATCGCCGCGGGCCTGGTCGACTGGAACTGCCATCGCCGCACCGCCATCGAGCGCACCAGCGGCTGGCGCGAGAACGCCTTCCACTGGGTGCTGCTCGCCGAGGGCGGCGTGGCGCTGGTGGCCACCGCGCTGCTGCCGCCCGGGCCCGCCTTGCTGCTGATCGTGCTGGGCGCGTTCGTGGCCCACGAGCTGACGACGTACGTGGAGCTGCGCTACACGGCGCCGCGGCGCGAGATCCGGCCCTTCGAGCAGATGGTGCACAGCTTCATGGAGATGCTGCCGCTGGCGCTGCTGGGGTTGCTGGCGGTGCTGGCCGTGGGGGAGAAGCCCGAGCCGTGGCCGCCGGCTTACCTGGCCGGCGTGGGGCTCGCGGTGCTGCTGCTCAACGTGCTGCCGATGGCGCAGGAGAGCTGGCGCTGCTTGCGGGCGCGACGCGACGTGCGCGTGGGGTAGGCTGGCGGTGACCGGAGGGAACCCCGGCTCGTGCGCCCTGCAAAGCGCTGGGGTTCCCTCCGGTCACCACCAGCCTACGAAGCGTGCTGCGACCTCGCCTACATCTCGTACTCCGGCGCTCCCTGCACCCACATGAACGAGTGCAGGTCGATCATGTCGCGCGCCTTGAAGCCCGGCCTGCGATCCAGGTCGCGGCGCAGCACCGCCGCGAAGGTGAGCATGTCCTGGTACAGCGCCCACGACGGCGTCGGCTCGTACGCCAGCGCATAGCCGTACAGGCGGGCCGCCTTGCGCATGGCGCGGGGCTTGAAGAACAGGTGGCGGTCGGGCCGGGCCACGAAGCCGAAGACCGTCGCCACGGGCCAGGTCAGCACCCGGCTCTTGCGCTGCGGCAGGTCGCCCAGCGCCTCGATCCAGTCGCCGAAGCGCCGCTGCGGCGAGCCGTGGCCGTAAATCCAGGCGTAGAGTTCCGTCGCGAACAGCCGCGCGCCGGCCGGGCTCTTGACCGCGTCGCGCAGCGCCATGCGCTCGAACGAGAACAGCAGGTTGGCGCGCGCCTCGATGCGCACCGCCGCATCGGCGATGGCGCGGAACTCGCCGCGCGCCAGCAGCTTGCGGAAGGAGGCCGGGCCGAGCTCGGCCTCCCATTCGAGATGAGCGCGCTCCTTGTGCGAACGCTCGGCCACGAGATAGGTCTCGTCCGCGAATCCATCGGGATAGAAAAGCTCGAATTTGCGACGGCAGAGGGCGGCGCCGAGGTAGATGACGTTGGAAGCGCCAGCGCCGGTGAGGGGGAAGGGTAGGAAAGCCGTACGTGCCATGAAGCCAGTGTTCGGTAGGGCTCAAGCTCAGCTGCGTCGGACAACGCGCCGCCGGCCTGTAGGACTCAGGCTGACGAGGACAGACGCAACTCGGCAATTTCAGATGGTGCACCGATCCGCTTCGGCGGCCCCCAGTAGCCGGTGCCACGGCTGACGTAGATCCACAGGCCGCCCAGCCGGTGCAGGCCCGCCGTGTAGGGCTGCTGCAGCGGCACGAGCAGGCTCCAGGGCAGGAACTGGCCGCCGTGGGTGTGCCCCGAGAGCTGCAGGTCGAAGCCCGCCGCGGCCGCGGCCGGCGCGCTGCGCGGCTGGTGCGCGAGCAGCACGCGGGGCACGCCCTCGGGCGCCCCGCGCACGGCCTCCTGCGGGTCGCTGCGGTGCTGCGGGTCGAAATGGTGGCCGCCGTAATCGGGCACGCCGGCGAGCACGAGGCGGGCCGCGCCGTGCTGCAGCACCACGTGCTCGTTGTGCAGCACGCGCACGCCGAGCCGCGACAGTTCGTCCACCCAGCCATGCACCCCCGAGTAGTACTCGTGGTTGCCGGTGACGAAGAAGCTGCCGTGGCGCGACTTGAGCTTCGCCAGCGGCGCGACGTGCGCGGCCAGCTCCGCGACCGAGCCGTCCACCAGGTCCCCCGTGATCGCCACCACGTCCGGCTCCAACGCGTTGACGCGCTCCACGATCGCTTCCAGGTAGCCGCGCTTGATGGTCGGCCCGACGTGGATGTCGCTGATCTGCACGATCCGCAGGCCGTGCAGCGGCTGCGGCAGGCCGGCCATCGGGACGGTCACGCGCACCACCGGCGCGGTGCGCCGCGCGTTGATGAGGCCGATCAGCGACAGTGCCAGGGCCAACAAGGGCACTCCGGCGGCCGTGAACTCCTCCCATTGCGGCGCGTCAAGGTTTGCAAGGCCGAGCACGAGCAGCATCAGGTCTCGCAGGAAGGTCAGGACCAGCAGCGATGAAAAGAGTCCCATGCACAGCATGCCGGCCCAGGTGAGCCGGTCGGACGCGGGCGGGCGCAGCAGGCGCCGCGCGAGCATCGACAGGGGAACGAGCAATGCGGAGGCAAGCAGGAGGGCCGCGAGCGCGAGCCCCGCGGGCCAGGGCAGCTGCGGAACGATGCGCGCACCGATATACAGGTGCAGCGCGAGGGACAGGGCGAGGACGGTGGCCAGCGACATGCTGATATCGGATTCGCGTGAGTGTGAGGCCGCCGGCGCCCGGCGGAGCTCAGCAGGGTTTCATGTAAGCTCGCGGTCAGGCCAAGACCCGACCCCCGATCGAAGAGATCAACAACTCCGCTACGAGGAGAAACGTCCATGCAGACCGACGTGCTTGCCGAGCCGGCAGGTGAAACCCGTGTTGCCGCCACCCCCGGGACGGCCAAGAAGCCCTTGCTGATCGGAGTTCCGAAGGAGACGGCGCCGCTCGAGAAGCGCGTGGCGACCGTCCCCGAGGTCGTC